>DDFA01000003.1 GCA_002336975.1 Phyllobacteriaceae bacterium UBA1940 | reverse complement strand
CCGACGACGCGCTGGATCTCTACCTGCCGTCCACGGTGCTCGTCACCGTCTTCGACATCATCTTCTTCTGGGTGGCCCGGATGATGATGATGGGCCTGCACTTCATGGACGTGGAGCCGTTCCACACCGTCTATGTCCACGCCCTGGTGCGCGACAAGAGCGGCGCCAAGATGTCGAAGTCGAAGGGCAACGTGATCGACCCGCTCGAACTGATCGACGAATACGGCGCCGATGCGCTGAGATTCACCCTCTCCATCATGGCGGCGCAGGGGCGCGACGTGAAGCTCGACCCGGCGCGCGTCGCCGGCTACCGCAATTTCGGGACAAAGCTCTGGAACGCGACGCGTTTCGCCGAAATGAACGGCGTGGCGCGCAACGATTCATTCTGGCTGACCGACGCCAGGCTGACCGTCAACCGGTGGATCCTGACCGAACTGACGCGGGCGGCCGGCGAAGTGACCGCGGCGATCGAATCCTACCGCTTCAACGACGCCGCCGGCGCCGCATACCGCTTCGTCTGGAACACGTTCTGCGACTGGTATCTGGAACTGTTGAAGCCGGTGTTCATGGGCGAGGACGAGGCGGCCAAGGCGGAAGCGCAGGCTGTCGCGGCGTTCGTGCTCGACGAGATCTACAAGCTCTTGCACCCGATGATGCCGTTCATCACCGAGGAATTGTGGGCGCATACAGCGGGCGAGGGCGAGGCTCGGCCGACATTGCTGGCTCACGCGCGCTGGCCGCAACCGGCGTTCGAGGACAAGGCTGCGGCCGACGAGATCAACTGGCTGCTCGATCTGGTCACCGGCATCCGATCGCTCAGGTCGGAGATGAACGTGCCGGCCGCGGCCATCGCGCCGCTGGTGGTGGTCGGCGCCGGCGTCGAAACAGAGGCGCGGCTCGCCCGTCACGATTCGGCGGTCAAGCGGCTGGCGCGCGTCGGCGAGGTTTCGTTTGCCGGCCGGGCGCCGAAATCGTCGGCGCAGTTCGTGGTCGGCGAGGCGACCTTCTGCCTGCCGCTCGGCGATCTGATCGACATTTCGGCGGAGGCGGCGCGGCTGAGGAAGGAAGTCGCCAAGGCCGAGGACGAAATCGCCCGCATCGACAAGAAGCTCAACAATCCCCAGTTTGTCGCCAAGGCGGCGGAAGAGGTTGTGGCGGGCGAACGCGAGAAACGCGCCGAACTGGTCGTGGCGCGCGACCGGCTGGCGGTGGCGCTTGGCCGGGTTGCGCAAGGCTGACTGTCAAACGACAGCCGACTTTCGCTCCGGCCTGTTCGCATTTGTGCCGAATCCGCAACACTCCCTAAACATCCCTCCGGCACACTGCCGGAGGGGATGAATTTGCCCATTTCCCGCCATAAACGGAGCGCACCCGGATTGTCGTTCAGGTTGCGCTCGTGGCGATCAGGGCAAATAGCGAGCCGCATTGAAGCGGCAGGGACGAATATGCGTTTCGATTCAGTATCATTTGAGCACTTTTTGCCGGCGGGCCCTTTTTGGGGGCGCGGCGGCGCGGGAGGCCGTACTGTCGCCGGATTGATGGCGCAACGTGTCGCGATGTCATTGGCAAATTCACGCCGCCGGGTCGCCGCCGCGGCGATCCTGTCGCTTTCGGTCATCTCTTTGCCGGCCTATGCTCTCGATCCCAACGCAGCACCTGCGGCCGCCGTGCCGGCCACGTCTAATCCGTGGGCGTCGCTGGAGCGTGGCGAGGTGCTGCGCGAAGGGCTGATGGCCTATCGCAACGGCCACAAGGACCAGGCCGTCGAAGCTTATCGTTATGCCGCCGAGCAGGGCCAGCAGGGCGCGCGCTGGGCGCTGGCGCGCATGTATGCCGCCGGCGACGGCGTCAAGCGCGACGAATACGAGGCCTTCAAATATTATTCGGCGATCGTCCAGAACGGCGTCGAGCAGGGCAGCCAGGAAGAGGCCTATATGTCGGACGCGCTGGTCGCGGTCGGCGGCTATCTCAAGACCGGCATCCCGGGCACGCCGGTTGCGGCCAATCCGCAGCTGGCGCAGGAATATTTTCGCGACGCCGCCACCAATTTCCGCAATCCCGACGCCCAGTACGAGCTTGGCCGGATGTTTTTGGCGGGCGAGGGCGTCAAGGCAAGCGTCAAGCATGCCGGCCGCTGGCTGAAGCTGGCGGCGGAAAAGGGCCATGCGGGCGCTGAAGCGACGCTTGGGCACCTCTATTTCCAGAGCGGCAAGGTGGTGCGCGGGCTGGCGATGATGACGGCGGCGCTGGAAAAGGCATCGCCGGTCGACCGGCCCTGGATCGTCGGCATGCAGGAAGAGGCGTTCTCGCTGGCGAGCGAGGCCGAACGCCGCACCGCCTTCCAGCTTGCGCAGGACATGGCTAAGAAGAACTAACCGCCGGCGCGAGCCGAGCCGGCAGGCGTCAGGCGGCCCGCACCGACAGTTCCACCGTCACCGGCACGTGATCCGACGGCTTTTCCCAGGCGCGGACATGCTTGTCCACTGACGCGGCGGCAAGTCTGTCCGCCGCTTCGGGCGACAGCAGCAAATGGTCGATGCGGATGCCGTTGTTCTTCTGCCACGCGCCGGCCTGGTAATCCCAGAACGTATAGACGCCGGTATCGTCGGTCGTCGAACGGATCGCCTCGGTGAAGCCGAGATTGCACAGGGCCTGGAACGCGGCGCGGGAACGCAGCTGGAAAAGGGCGTCGTTCACCCAGTCCTGCCAACGCTTTGCATCGTCTTTCTGCGGAATAACATTATAGTCGCCGGCCAGCACCAGCGGCTCTTCGAGCAGCAGCCTGTCCCTCGCCCATCTTTCCAGCCGCGCCATCCAGCCAAGCTTGTAGTCGAACTTTTCGGTTCCCACCGGATTGCCGTTGGGCAAATAGAGCGAGACGACGCGGAGCACGCCGCGTTCGGTCGAGAACACGCCCTCGATGAACCGCGCCTGTTCGTCGCCATCGTCACCGGGCAGGCCGCGATTGACCTCGTCAAACGGCAGTTTCGACAACAGCGCGACGCCGTTGAAACTCTTCTGGCCATGGGTCTCGACATTGTAGCCGAGCGCCTCGATCTCGGCGCGCGGAAATCCCTCGTCGACGGTCTTGATTTCCTGCAGGCAGACAATGTCGGGCTGGCTCTCCTTCAGCCAGGCGACCAGGTTTTCGATGCGGGCGCGCACGCCGTTGATGTTCCAGGTGACGATTTTCATGCCAGCGTCCGTTCACAAGCGACGCGACTTTGCACCAGCGGCCGACGCAATGGAACCGCGTAGGCCCGCGAAACTGTCAGTAATCGGCAACTACACCGAAAAGCTGGTGCCGCAGCCGCACGAAGCCACGGCGTTGGGATTGCGGATCTGGAACGACTGGCCCATCAGGTCGTCGACGAAGTCGATCACCGAGCCGCCCATATAGACCATCGAAATCTCGTCGATCAGCACAGTCGCGCCGTTCCTGTCGATGGCGACGTCGTCGCCGTTGCGCTGGTCGGTCAGGTCCATCTTGTAGGAGAAACCCGAGCAGCCGCCGCCTTCCACCGAAACGCGCAGCGCCAGCTTGCCGGGATCGTCGGCGACAAGCCTTGCGATCCGCGCGGCGGCCGCGTCGGTCATTTCAACACCGTTCATCGTGGTCTTTGCGTCGGCGCCCATGGCGTCACCTTGCTTTGCCCGTTAAGCCATAGGTATGAAGCAGCCCACTCCAAGTCAACCGGCGGGCGGCATGGCGGACAGTCACGACAGCGGCCTTGACGGCATCGGCTTCGGCTACCGGCCGCGCGCCGCCTATGCCTGCGACCCGGCGCAAAGCCGGGGGCGGCTGTGGCCCGAGCCCGAAAGCCCGACGCGCACGCCGTTCCAGCGCGACCGCGACCGGATCATCCACTCCACCGCGTTTCGCCGGCTGAAACACAAAACCCAGGTGTTCATCGCGCATGAGGGCGATCACTACCGGACGCGGCTGACCCACACGATCGAGGTCGCCCAGATTGCGCGTGCGCTGGCGCGGGCGTTCCGCGCCGACGAGGATCTGGCCGAAGCCATCGCGTTGGTGCACGATTTCGGCCACACGCCGTTCGGCCATACCGGCGAGGATGCGCTGGCCGACTGCATGAAGGCCTATGGCGGCTTCGACCACAATGAGCAGGCGCTGCGGGTGGTGACGAAGCTCGAGCGGCGCTACGCCGAGTTCGACGGGTTGAACCTGACCTGGGAGACGCTGGAAGGCCTGGTGAAGCACAACGGGCCGCTGACTGATGCGTCGGGCCGCGGCCTCAAGGGCGAGGTTCCGCAATCGATCCTGCGCTACAACCAGCTCCAGGACCTGCGGATCGACCAGTTCGCCGGCCTGGAGGCGCAATGCGCTGCGCTGGCCGACGACATCGCCTATGACGCGCACGACATCGACGACGGCCTGCGCTCCGGCTTGCTGACGCTGTACATGCTGGACGAAGCGCCGTTGCCGGCCTCGATCCTGCGCGAAGTCGCCGAACGCTATCCGAAGCTCGATCCGGTGCGGCGCGGCCATGAACTGGTCCGTCGTCAGATCACCCGCATGGTCGAGGACGTGATTGCCGCGACCGGCGCGCGCCTGGCCGACGCCGCGCCGCAATCTGCTGACGAGGTGCGCGCCGCAGGCCGGCCGATGGTTGTGTTTTCCAACGAGATGGCCGGGCACGAAAAGACGCTGAAAGCGTTCCTCTACCAGCGGCTTTACCGCAATCCGACGGTGATGAAGGTGCGCGAAGGCGCCGACACAGTGGTGCGCGACCTGTTTGCGCGCTATCTGGCCGAACCGGCGCAAATGCCGGAAGGGTGGCGCGAGGTGCTGAACCGCGCCGGCGATGCGGTGCGCGCCCGCCACGTTGCCGACTTTCTCGCGGGAATGACCGACCACTATGCGCTCAAAGAGCATCACCGCCTGTTTGACCACACGCCTGAATTAAGTTAGGCGCAGCGCAAATCCGATGCTTTCCAATCATGCCGGCCCGCGCCGGATGGACGTATTCATGAACATTTTCGCCGATTTCAACGCTCGTATCGCCAGGGTCGTGGAAGGCCTGTCGCTTGCGCCCGCCGACGGCGGGCCGCTCGACCTGTCGCGCCTGACGGTGTCGCCGCCGCGCGACGAGGCGCATGGCGACATCGCGTCGAACGCCGCCATGGTTCTCGCCAAGGCCGCTGGCGTCAATCCGCGCGCGCTGGCCGAGCGCATCGCCGAGGCGCTGCGCCAGGATCCCGATGTCGCGGCGGTCGAGGTCGCAGGTCCCGGCTTCGTCAACCTCAAGCTTGCGGACCGCTTCTGGCTCAATGCGCTGAAAACGATGCTCGCCCAGGGCGCCAGCTACGGCCGCTCGACCGTCGGCGGCGGCAGGAAGACCAATGTCGAATACGTCTCGGCCAATCCGACCGGCCCGATGCATGTCGGCCATTGCCGCGGCGCGGTCGTCGGCGACGTGCTGGCCAATCTGATGGCGTTCGCCGGCTACGATGTCACCAAGGAGTACTACGTCAACGACGCCGGCGTTCAGATCGACGTGCTCGGCCGCTCCGTCATGCTGCGTTATCGCGAGGCGCTGGGCGAAGACATCGGCGAAATTCCTGCGGGCCTGTATCCGGGCGACTATCTCGTGCCGGTGGCGCAGTCGCTCGTCGCCGAATTCGGCGGCAAGCTTGGCGAGATGCCGGAAGACGAGGCGCTGGCGATCGTCAAGGAACGCACCATCGAGGCGATGATGCTGCTGATCCGGGAGGATCTGGCGGCGCTCAACGTCCGCCACGAGGTGTTCTTCTCGGAACGCTCGCTGCACGCCGACAATGCGCGAAAAATCCGCACCGCGATCAACGAATTGACGCTGCGCGGCCATGTCTACAAGGGCAAGCTGCCGCCGCCAAAAGGCCAGTTGCCGGAAGACTGGGAAGACCGGGAGCAGACGCTGTTCCGGTCCACCGAGGTCGGCGACGACGTCGACCGCCCGCTGGTCAAGTCGGACGGGTCCTACACCTATTTCGCCGCCGACGTCGCCTATCTCTACGACAAATACGAGCGCGGCTTTGAAGAGATGATCTTCGTGCTCGGGGCCGACCATGGCGGCTATGTCAAGCGGCTCGAGGCGCTGGCGCGCGCGGTCGCCGGCGACAAGGTGACGCTCACCGTGCTGCTGTGCCAGCTGGTCAAGCTCTACCGCGACGGCGAGCCGGTGCGGATGTCGAAGCGGGCAGGGGAGTTCATCACCCTGCGCGACGTGGTCGACGAGGTCGGGCGCGATCCGATCCGGTTCATGATGCTCTACCGCAAGAACGACGCGCCGCTGGATTTCGACTTCGCCAAGGTGACGGAACAGTCGAAGGACAATCCGGTGTTTTATGTGCAGTACGCTTCGGCGCGCTGCCATTCGGTGCTGCGGCAGGCCAAGGAGCAGCTGGGGACCGAGATCCCGGCGGCGGCCGAACTGGCGAAGCGCGCCGACCTTTTGGTCGATCCGAGCGAGATCGCGCTGATCCGCAAGCTGGCGGAATATCCGCGGCTGATCGAGAGCGCGGCGCTGGCGCAGGAACCGCATCGGCTGGCGTTTTATCTCTACGACGTCGCCAACGCCTTCCATTCGCACTGGAACAAGGGCGATATCGGCTTACGCTTTGTTAACGTTAACAATCCAGAATTGACCTATGCCAGACTGGGGCTGGTGCAGGCTGTACTGGGCGTAATTGCCTCCGGCCTTGCGTTGATCGGAGCGGATGCGCCGGCCGAAATGCGCTAGGAACGGCTCAAGAAGTCTGTCACCTTTTGCCCACATTGCGCTGGTACGGCCACTTTTTCGCGGCGTTGTCTCCGTCCGAACGAGTACGAGTGTGGGAACAAGCAATGGCACGAAACACCGTCGTCAAGAACCAGGATTATCGGATTGACTCCGAAAACGACCCGCTGGCCGAGTTGAGCCGCATCATGGGTCTCGACAGCGCCAACGCCAGCGGTGCCGGCGACGATGTCGATTTCGGCATCGACCTGGAGAAGGAACTGCTTGGCGATTTTGACGTCGCCAACGCTCCGGCGGAGACCGGGGCGGAGGATATCGCCGACCTCGACGCGCTGTTCGACGAGTTGACGCGCGATGAGGTCCAGCCGGCGCCGGCCGCCGCGGAAATGGATTTTGCCTTCGACGCCGCCGATTTTGACGTCGCCGGCGAGGCCGAGGCCGAGGTATATCACCGGGCCGCCGCTGAACCTGCCGAAGCTTACGCGCCGGTCCGTCAGGCCGAGCAGCAGGCGGACGATCTTGCCGCGACCGCGTCCTGGGCGGATGTCGAGCCCGCCCCCGCAATGGCCGAACCTGCCGCGCCCGTGACCGGGCTGTCATTTGAGGAAGAGCTTGGCGAATTGCTTGGCGATCCGTCGCCGGCGTCCGTCGCCGGCGGTTTCGACGCGCCGTCGGCGGTCGACGCCGACGTTGATTTTGACGATCTGTCGTTCGACGAGCCGCTCGCCGCAATCGACCCGCCCGAACCGTCGCTGTTCGAGCCGCCGCTTGCCGCGCCACGGTTCCAGCCCGTCGCGGACGAGGTTTCGGTATTTGACAACGAACCGGCTTTCGATCCGGGCGATGAAATGCCCGAAATAGCCGAAGCGTCGGCGGAGATTGCCTGGACAGCGGACACCGTCGAGGATGCCGCCTATCTTGAACCGGACGAGGGCGCGGTTCAGTCCGCCTATCAGGACGACGCGCCGCTGGACGAGCTGGACGCGGCGATCGCCGGGCTTGAGGACGATTCCAACTGGGAGACGGCGGCGCGGTACGAACCATCCGTCGCTGCCGAACCGGCCGCGCCGCCGCCCGTCGTGGCCATTGAGGGCGCCGAGACGGTCGATGCGCGCTTTGCCTATGTCGAGCCGCAGCAGCCGGCCGCGGCTTTCGATGCCGACGAGCATGAGGCCACTGATCATGAGGCCGACGACGATCCGTTCGCGGCGCTGGCGGCGCTGGCCGCGGCACCGCCGATCCTGCGCGCGTTGAAGCGCGCCAATCCGGTCGCGATCAATCCCGAGTCGGCTGCTCCGGTAGCGGCCGCGACGCCAATCGCGCCGCGCGTTGCGCCTTTGCCTGCCGCCGCGACGGCCGCTCCCGCCTATGTCGCCCCTGTTGCGGCCGCCGCGTCGAGCCCGGTTCAGTCGTATCAGAAGCCGGTCGCAATGCCGGTCGCCGAGCCCGAGACCGGCATTGAACCGGATTTCGATGTCGCCGATTTCGACCTTGGGATCGAGGATGCCGCCCAGGAGCTTGGCGCAGATGCGAGCCAGTGGCAGTTGAAGCCGTCGATCGATACGGCCGCGCCGACACCGCGATATGTCGAGCCGTCGCCGGCGTTTGGCGACAGCCATGACGTGGCCGATCCCGCCGAGAAAATGTTTGACGCCGCCGATGCCGGTCTCGACGATTTGCTGGCCGACGATTTTGCGGCTGAATTCGAAACCGTCGAGGTTGCCGACGACGTCGTTGCGGTCGCGGACGATCTCGATCTGCCTGAACTGCAAGCGCATGAGGAGCCCAGCGTCGCGCAGTTCGATGATTTCGAGGCGGATTTCGCCGATGCGTTCCGCCAGCTTGGCGACGCCAAGCGACCTTCCGCGCCCCAGGCGCCGGCCGTGGCGCGGGCGCCGGAACAGGATGTCGACGCGTTGCTCGATGCAGATTTCGCCTCCTTCCAGCGCGATTTCGAAGCCAATTCCGGGGCGTTCGATACTGCAGGCGATTTCGGTTTCGATCCGGAGGCAGAAGTCGCCGACACGCATCGCCGCAGCAGGCTGCCGCTTTTTGGCGCGATCTTTGCTGGCCTGCTGCTGGTCGCCGGGGTCGGGGCCTACGCGACAGGCATGTTCGGATCGAGCGATACCGGTGGGCCGGCGCTGGTGCGCGCCGATTCCTCGCCGGTCAAGGTGAAGCCGGAGACGCCCGGTGGCGTCGTTGTCCCCAACCAGGACGGTCAGGTCTATGACCGCGTCGCAGGCGTCGGTCCGAAGGCTCCGGAGCAGCAAAAACTTGTCTCCAATGTCGAGGAGCCGATCGCGCCGCAGCCGAGGCCAACCGGCGAGGCGCTGCCCGGCGTTGAAAGCCCGGCGATCAAGTCGGAAGAGCGCATTGCTCCCCAGGAGACCTCCGCCGGACCGGCCGAGGAGCAGGCGGTGGGAATTGCGCCGCGCAAGGTGAGGACCATGGTGGTGCGGCCGGACGGCACGCTCGCCCCGCGTCCTGAACCGGTGGCGCAGGAAGCGCCGGCGGCCAAGGCGATAGAGCCTGTTGTTGCGCCGGTTGCCGAAGCGCCGAAGGCGGCCGAAGCGGTCGTCGCCAAGGCCGAAACGCCCGTGGCAGAGCCGGTGGTGCAGGAGCCCGCCAAGGTTGAGGAGGCGCTGGCGCCGAAACCCGTCAAGACGACAACCGTCAAGCCGAAGCAGGCGACGCCGGAGCCGGAGCCGCAAAAGGTTGCGGTCGCGCCGCAGCCCGCGCCGGTCGACATGGCCGGCGGCGCGGCCGTGACCGGTTCGAGCGAATCGCTGTGGAGCGTCCAGATCGCGTCGCAACCGACCCGTGACGGCGCCCAGGCGTCCTATGAATCGCTGGCGCGCAAATATGGCGGCGTCATCGGCGGCAAGGGCGTCAACATCGTTCAGGCCAATATCGAAGGCAAGGGCACGATGTGGCGGGTGCGCATTCCCGCCGCGAGCAAGAACGACGCAAACATCCTCTGCGCCAAGCTCAAGACCGCCGGCGGAAGCTGCTTCGTGTCGCGCTGATCCGGTCCCGGACAAATTCCAAAGGCAGTCGGGCGTCCTGCGGGACGCCCGTTCTGTTTGCGACGTCCGGCCCGCTTCGCGCACGCATGTCGACGCTATGCTTCAATCGCCTGACTCCTCTATTGTTTGGGCATGAGCGAATCAAAAGCGATGATCCTTGGCTGCGCCGGCTTGACCCTGTCCAGGGAGGAGCGCGCCTTCTACCGCGGCGAGCGGCCGTGGGCATTCATCCTGTTCAAACGCAATGTCGACGAACCTTCACAGATCCGCGATCTGGTCGCCGGTTTGCGCGACTGCGTCGGGCGTTCCGACGCGCTGGTCTTCATCGACCAGGAAGGGGGGCGGGTGCAGCGACTGCGGCCGCCGCTGGCCCCGTCCTATCCGACCGGCGCCGCCATTGGCGCGCTCTATCGGCAATCCAGGTCTGAAGGCCGCCGCGCCGCCTGGCTGATGTCGCGGTTGCACGCGTTCGACCTGCTGCGCTACGGCGTCACCGCCGACTGCCTGCCGGTGCTCGACGTGCCGGTCGAGGGCGCGCATGACGTCATCGGCGACCGCGCCTACGCCAAGGACCCCAGGACCGTCGCCATTCTCGGCAAGGCCGCCGCCAGGGGGCTGGTCGATGGCGGCGTCGCGCCGGTGATCAAGCACATTCCCGGCCATGGCCGGGCGTTTTCGGACTCGCATCAGGCGCTGCCGGTGGTCGATACGCCGCTGGCGCAGTTGCGCGAACATGATTTCGCCCCGTTCAAGGCCAATGCCAAGGCTGCGATGGCGATGACCGCGCATGTCATCTACACGGCGATCGATCCGGGCAACCCCGCCACCACCTCGAAGCGGGTCATTTCGGACATTATTCGCGGCGAGATCGGCTTCGACGGGCTGTTGATGAGCGACGACCTGTCGATGAAGGCGCTTTCTGGGGATTTCTCGGCCCGCGCCGCCGCAAGCCTTGCGGCGGGCTGCGATGTGGTTCTTCACTGCAACGGGCTGATGGAGGAAATGAGCGCGGTTGCATCCGCCGTCGGCCCGCTGTCGAAGGCAGCGGCCCGGCGCGCCCGGCGCGCGATGAAGCCGCTGGGCAAGAGCGACGGCCTGGACGAGACGCAACTGCGCGAGGAATTCGCGGCTCTGATGGGGGTCGTGGCATAGGACGGGTTTTTGGCGGACGAACGCACCGATAGCGGCGCAAGACCGACACCGATGGATCGCCTGTGGGCGGTCAATGACGATTTGCGTCCCGACGACAAGGACGCGCTGGTAGTCGATGTCGCCGGCTTCGAAGGTCCGCTCGACCTGTTGCTGCATCTGGCGCGGACGCAAAGGGTCGATCTTGCGCGCATTTCGGTGCTGGCGCTGGTCGAGCAGTATCTCGCCTTCATCGACCGGGCGCGGCAGCTCAAGCTGGAGGTCGCCGCCGACTATCTGGTCATGGCGGCCTGGCTTGCGTTCCTCAAGTCGAAACTGCTGATCCCAAAACAGCCGGGCGACACCGAGGAGAGCGGCGAGGAAATGGCGGCGGTGCTGCAATTCCGCCTCAAGCGTCTCGAGGCGATGCGTGATGCCGCCGCTCGGCTGGTCAACCGCAACCGTCTTGGCCGCGACGTGTTTGCGCGCGGCATGCCGGAAACGGTGATCGTCGAGACGACCAGCAGGTTTTCCGCGTCGCTCTACGATCTGCTCAGCGCCTATGCCGCGCAACGACAGCGCCTTGCCATCACCAATGTGCGGATCGCCAGGCGCACCGTGTGGTCGCTCAAGGAAGCGCGCGACGTGCTGATGCGCCTGATCGGGCAAGTCAAGGACTGGACGGCGCTCGACGCCTATCTGATCGAATATGTCGCCGCGCCGCAGGAGAGGGCGACCGTCATCGCCAGCTCGTTCGCCGCCAGTCTGGAACTGGTGCGTGAAGGCAGCATCGAAGTGCGTCAGGCGGAAGCGTTCGCGCCGATCTATATGCGGGCGGCGATCAGGCAATCGGCAATGGCCAGGGTGGCTCATGACTGAAGGTTCGCAACCAGCCGCGTCCTATACGGACGACGAGGATGAAGGCCAGGTCGGCGGCTACGACAATCCGGCCGTCCGCCTGCATCTGGCGGAAGCCGTGCGCATGGCCGAAGCGATCGTGTTCGCTTCCGCCGAGCCGGTGTCGCACAAGGCATTGAGCGCCCGCCTGCCGCAAGGCGTCGACGTGGCGGCGGTGATGACCGAATTGCAGCGCGTCTACGAGAAACGCGGCGTCAACCTGATCCAGGTCGGCGACGCCTGGGCCTTCCGCACCGCCGGCGACCTGGCCTTTCTGATGAGCCGCGACGCGGTGCAGCAGAAAAAACTGTCCCGCGCCGCGCTCGAAGTTCTGGCGATCGTCGCCTATCACCAGCCGGTGACCCGCGCCGAGATCGAGGACATTCGCGGCGTCGAAACCTCGAAGGGCACGCTCGACCTCCTGATGGAGACCGACTGGATCCGCATGCGCGGCCGCCGGCGCACGCCGGGCCGGCCGGTGACCTATGGCACCACCGCCGCGTTTCTCGACCATTTCGGCCTTGCCGAGATGCGCGACCTGCCGGGCATGGAGGAACTCAAGGGGTCGGGCCTATTGTCGGCGCGGATGCCGTCGAACTTCAATATTCCCACCCCGCTCGCCGATCCGGACGAGCTGACCGCAGACGAGGACGAACTGACCGATATCGACCTTGAGGAGCTCGGGTTGTTGACACCCGGCGGCGCGGATGATTGACCGGCAGCGTTGAACGGGCGCCGCGAAATCCAGGGATGAACACCACAATGGCAGCTCCGGCGCGGGTCACGGCGGGCGTCACCTTCGGCGCCCGGCTGGAGTTCGAAAACATCTGCCACGCGTTTGCCGGCAATGGCGAGACGCTGAGCTGCATCAATCTGACGGCCGAGCCGGGCGAGGTGCTGTGCCTGCTCGGGCCCTCGGGTTCCGGCAAGACGACGCTGCTGCGCATCGCTGCGGGCATTGAGAGCCAGACATCGGGCCGGATTCTGATGAACGGCCGCGAGATCGCCGGGCCGGGCGCATTCCTGCCGCCCGAAAGGCGCTCGATCGGGCTGGTGTTCCAGGATTTTGCGCTGTTCCCGCATTTGACCATCCTCGACAATGTCCGCTTCGGGCTGAACGCGCTGTCGCATGGCGAGGCGGTGAAGGAGGCGCGCATCGCGCTGGCGCGCGTCGGGCTGGCCGATTATGAATCGGTCTACCCGCACACGCTGTCTGGCGGCGAACAGCAGCGGGTGGCGCTCGCCAGGGCGCTTGCGCCGCGTCCGGCCGTACTTTTGATGGACGAGCCGTTCTCCGGTCTCGATTCACGGTTAAAGGACAGCGTACGCGCCGAGACGCTGGCCATCCTGCGCGAAAGCCGGGCCACCGCGATTGTGGTGACGCACGACGCAGAGGAGGCGATGCGCATGGGCGACCGGATCGCGCTGCTGCGCGACGGGCGGCTTGTCCAGGCCGGCGGCGGGGAGGAGCTATACAAGCGCCCTGCCAGCCTGTTCGCCGCTGGATTCTTCTCTGAAATCAATACGTTCGACGCTGTTGTTGCGAACGGAAAGGCGGCCACGCCGCTCGGCGTCTTCGCCGCGCCCGGCCATTTGGACGGCGCGCCAGTGACGGTTGCGGTGCGGCTTGGCGGGCTGCATGTCGGCGACGTCGGGGTGGCGGCGAGGCTGATTTCGCGGCGCTATCTGGGCGACGCCGAACTGGTCGAAGTCGCCATTGAAGGGGCCGACCAGAAGGTGCGCGCACGCCTCAAGGCGGGCGCCTTACCCATGGGCAGGCGCGACTTGACGCTTTCTGTGCGCGAAAGTGATGTGCTGGTGTTTGAAAGAGACAGCAAAAGCGCTTAGATCAACGCAATGTTTCGTTTCGAAAGAGGATAGAAATGGGTTCCTTCTCGATTTGGCACTGGCTTATCGTTCTGGTCGTTGTGCTGCTGCTGTTTGGCCGCGGCAAGATTCCGGAGCTGATGGGCGACATGGCCAAGGGCATCAAGAGCTTCAAGAAGGGCATGGCTGACGAGGATGCGGCGGATGCGGCCAAGACGGTCGATCACCGCGCCGACGAAACCGTTGCTCCTGGCAAGGAAAAGGTCTCGAAGTCCTGATCGCCAACGCGACGGGATGCTGACCGGAGAATAAGCCATGCTTGAGATTGGCTGGAGCGAGATGCTCGTCATCGCGATCGTCCTGATCGTGGTGGTGGGGCCGAAGGATTTGCCGCGCATGCTGCGCACATTCGGCCATTTCACCGGAAAAATGCGCGGTATGGCCAATGATTTCCGCAAACAGTTCGATGAGGCGATGAAGGAGGCCGACCTGCAGGACGTGAAGTCGGCGGTTGACCAGATGCGCAGTCTCAATCCCGCCGCCGACATCAAGAAGGCGCTCAATCCGATGGAGAAGGCCGCCGCCGACATCAGGGCAGGGCTCGACGCGGCGCTGAAGCCGTCGGTGCCGGCCGCGCCCGCGGCGACGCCGCAGCCGGCCGAACCGCTGAAGACCGGCGCCGCGGCCATGCCCGGCGAAACCGCGCCCGCTGTCGCCGCCGCGGATCCAGCCGTTGCGCCGAAGAAGGCAAAACCCGCGGCCAAGGCTGACGCGCCGAAGAAGACCGCCGCCAAGGCCAAAGCGCCCGCCAAAAAGACGAAAGCCGCGCCGTGACCTCCGAACAAGACGAGATCGACAAGTCATCGGCGCCGCTGATCGAGCACCTGATCGAATTGCGCCAGCGCCTGATTTGGGCGATCGGCGGCTTTTTTGTCGCGTTCCTCGTCTGCTTCTTTTTCGCCAAGCAGTTGTTCAACCTGCTGGTGATCCCGTTCCAGTGGGGCACGGCGTGGGCGGGGTTCGATCCGACCAAGGTCGAGCTGATCTACACCGCGCCGCAGGAATTCTTCTTCACCCAGATCAAGCTCGGCATGTTCGGCGGCATGGTGCTGGCGTTCCCGCTGATCGCCACCCAGATCTACAAATTCGTCGCTCCCGGCCTCTACAAGAACGAGCGCGGCGCGTTCCTGCCGTTCCTGATCGCCTCGCCGATCCTGTTCCTGATCGGCGCTGCGCTGGTCTACTTCTTCTTCACCCCGATGGTGATGTGGTTCTTCCTGACCATGCAGCAGAGCGGCTCGGGCAACGAGGTGCAGATTTCACTGCTGCCCAAGGTCAGCGAATATCTGTCGCTGATCATGACGCTGATCTTCTCCTTCGGCCTGGTGTTCCAACTGCCGGTGGTCACCTCGCTTCTCGTCCGGGTCGGGCTGCTGACGGCCGACGGCCTCGCCGACAAGCGCAAATGGGCGATCGTCATCGCCTTCGTGGTGGCGGCCGTGCTGACGCCGCCCGATCCGGTCAGCCAGATCGGCCTGGCGCTGCCGACGATCATCCTCTACGAAATCTCGATCCTGCTGGCGCGCCGCATCGAGGCGACGCGGGCCAAGGAGGAGGCCAGGCGGGCGGCTGCCGGCGACAGCGTCGAAACGCCGGCCGATGCGCCTGCGGAGCCCAAGCCGGCGGAATAGACCGTCCAGGTCCTTCCTCGGTTTGTGACTGGCAAGGTTAACGCCCTTCCTGTATAGCACCGCCACCGCCGGTGGCGGCGTCTTTGGTATGCGGACAAAGCGTCCGCGAAGTATCTAGGTGCAATGATGGCGAAATGGTCTCCCAATTCCTGGCGCGGCATGCCGATCCAGCAGGTGCCGGCCTATCCGGATGCAGCGGCTCTCGAAGCGGTCGAGAAGAGCCTCGCCACCTATCCGCCGCTGGTTTTTGCCGGTGAGGCGCGGAAGCTGAAGAAGCAGCTCGCCACCGTCGCCGCCGGCGACGCGTTCCTGCTGCAAGGCGGCGATTGCGCCGAGAGCTTCGCCGA
>DDFA01000085.1 GCA_002336975.1 Phyllobacteriaceae bacterium UBA1940 | reverse complement strand
TGAACCGCCAGTTCGCGGGTCGGGGCGATGACAAGGCCAAGCGGCAGCCCCGGCGGCGCAAACCTGTCGCCGCCGTCGAGCAGCGTCGGCGCAATGGCGATGCCGAAGGCGACAGTCTTGCCGGACCCGGTTTGGGCCGAGACCAGCAGGTCGTCGCCGGCGTGGCCGGGGTCGAGCATGGCGAGCTGGACGGGAGTAAGCTGCGAATAGCCGTGCGCGGCAAGCGCGGAGGCAAGCGGGGCAGGAACCGCGTCCGGCAATGCCGGCGGGTGTGGATCGGTCTGACTTGTCATGGGAGCCTCTATCAAGCCGCCCCATAGCAGGGAACGCGCCGGGGCGGAAGCCGCCGCGTTGACGATGGGCGATGTCGCGCCGGCCAGGCGGCGGATGGCTGATACTTCAAAACCCTTGAATGTGATTCGAAAGTATGAACAACCTATAAGTGTATTGTTTCCTTGTCCAAAGATGTCGAGCCGCCCGCTCCAGCAGCGCGCGGCAGGGAGGACTATTATGAAACGCAATGCTCGAACGTCCGTCTTTTACGCCACGCTCCTGCTCGGGAACTGCGCCTGGTCAAACGTATCGATGGCCCAGGGGCTGCTCTCCGACGAGAGCCAGAAACAGTTCAATCGCATCCTGTCGCCGCATGCGTCGGGCGTGCAGTTGTCGGCGACCGACCCGCTCTCGATGCGCTCGTCGCGCGACGGTTTCGAACGGCTGATCAACTGGAACCGGGTGGCGCTGGAAGTCACCGCCGCCGATCATTCGAGGGGGCCGCTCGACGGCTATGACCAGCTGGGACCGCACCGGGCCAGCCGCGCGATGGCGATCTTTCACATCGCCATGTACGACGCCGTCAATGCGATCACCAAACAATACGGCTCCTACAGCGGCATCGCCGACGATGCCGGCCAGACGCCGGCCTGCGTCGACGCGGCGATCTCGCAGGCCGCGCTGACGACGCTCAAGGCCCTGTTCCCGAAGGAAACAAACCGCATCGATTTCGCCAATGCGTCGGACCAGGCCTCGGTCGCGCCGACCTGCAGCCTGGCAGGCGCCGACATGGCCGCCGGCCGCGCCATCGGCAAGAAGGCGGCGGACGAAATCCTGCGGATGCGGTCGACCGACAATACGCCGGCGTTCGAGAAGGATTTCGGCAGCGCGCAACAGGCGATGGACAATTCGGCCAAATTTGTTCACTTCGATCCAGGGCCGGGAATATGGCAGCCCGCGCCGCAGCCTCGCCCGGTCATGGACGATCCGTCGACGCCAAACGTCAACGAATCGACGCAGCCCGAACTGTCGGTGGCGCTCGGATACGAATGGGGCAAGGTGACGCCGTTCGTGCTGACCGAAGCGGCTTTCAACGACGCCAAGCCGCCGCCGTTTCCCAGCCTGGCCGGGGACGACTACGCGGCGCAATATGACGAGGTGAAACGCCTCGGCAGCGAAACGAGCGTCTACCGATCGGCGGACGAGGAGGTGGCCGGCGTCTTCTGGGCCTATGACGGGACGCCCGAACTGTGCGCGCCGCCTCGCTTCTACAACCAGCTGGCGATGCAGGTGTTCGAGCAGAACATCGTCCGCCGGCCGGAGCTGTCCGAATACAACACGGTCAGCGGGCTGGCGCGCTATCTCGCCCTGATCAACACGGCGATGGCGGACGCCGGCATCGCCGCATGGGAGGCGAAATGGCGGGAGCGGGTGTGGCGACCGGTGACGGCGATCCGCTACGCCAGCAACGATGAGGGCAATGACGCGACGACGCCAGACGCAGGCTGGATCCCCTACGGCGCGCCGGCGACGAACGGCCAGGCCAATTTCACGCCGCCGTTCCCGGCCTATCCGTCAGGTCACGCCGCGTTCGGCGGGGCGCTGTTTGAGGTGCTGCGCCATGTGTGGGGCGAAAACACCTCGTTCGGGCTGGTCTCGGACGAATTCAACGGGCTGAACAGTCCGGCCGGGTCGCTGTTGAAGCGCGATTTCGTCGGCAAGACCTTCCTGCGGCTGAGCGAGGCGGAATGGCAAAACGCCCGCAGCCGCATCTGGCTCGGCATTCACTGGAATGTCGACGCGGTCGAAGGGGTGAAGCAGGGCAACAAGATCGGCAAGTTCGTCTACGAGAACAAGTTCAAGCCGCGCTGACCGGGCCGCAAGCGCAGTGCGGGCGGGAAGGTCGAAACGCTCCCGCCCGCAGCGTCCTGGCCGGACGCGGCTATTTATTGGCGCCCGACACCGTCGAGACGTAGAACGCGACGGCGTCGATCTCCTCGGGCGACAGGATCTCGTTGGCCGGCATCGGGCCGATGCCTTCGGTGACCGCCTTCTTCACCCGCTCCTCGTCCGGTTTCAGCTCGTCGAGGATCGCGCCGACCTCGCCGCTGGACCCGGCGTCGGCAAGCGTGTGGCAGAGCGCGCATTGCGGCTGGGCGATTTCGAGAAAAACCTTCTTGCCCAGCGCCTTTTTCGCCTCGTCGGCATTGGCGCTGGCCGCAAACAGGCCGGCGGCAAAAATCACTGCCGCCGCGATCGGCGCGATTGCCGTCGTCATGTGTGGTTCTGTCCGGTGCTGGAGGGACAAAGCGATCAGGCGATGTCGACGGTGACGCCGTGGACGCGCCAGCCATTGTTGGAATAGCCGGACTGGTTGGGCGGAAAATTCTCCGGCTGGACCTTGCTCTCGTTGTCGGTGGCGCGGCTGACCAGCGTGTGCTTGCCGGCCGCGAGATCGACGCCGAGCGCGAACGGACGCCAAGCATGGCGCCCAAGATCGGGCCCGAGCAGTTCGGCCTTCAGCCAGGTCTTGCCGCCATCGGTCGAGACTTCGACGCCCGCCAGCGCGTTGACGCCGCCAAGCGCCACGCCGGTGTTCTGGAGTCTGCCCGGCTTCGCCGTCTCCAGCGGCGAGGTGATCCAGGACTTGACCTCCATCGCCCAGACCGACGGATCCTGCGGCGTCGCCTTGCCGCCGACCGGATAGAGGCGGTAGCGGGTGGCCTGGATCTTGGCGTCGGACTCGACCTCGGTCAGCGCGATCTTCTTGACATATTTGACGTTGTTGACGCCGGCGAAGCCGGGAACCACCATGCGCAGCGGCCCGCCATGCGCCAGCGGCAGCGGCTCGCCGTTCCTCGCCCAGGCCAGAACGATCGTATCGAGGATCTCGACGGGCACCGAACGTTCGACAATCAGGTCTTTTGGGTCGAGCCCGGCGGGGATCTCCTCGCCGCCGGTGCCGGTGACGAACTTGACGCCGTCGACGGCCCCGCCCATCGCCTCTACCACCGTCTTCAGCGGCACGCCGGTCCACAGGACGCAGCCGGCCGCGCCGACCGTCCATTGGGTTCCGCTCGGCTTGTGGTCGGAAAACGCCCGGCCATTGCCGGAACATTGCAGCACCGAGGCCACGGTGGCGACGCCAAGCGTCTTCAACTCGCCGACGGTGATGGCGCGTGGCTGCCTGACGCCGCCGACCTCGAGCGACCAGGCGTCGCGGTCCTTGACGATCGAGGCGTCCGGGACATTGACGTTGTTCCTGATGTAGAGCCGGTCGGCCGGGGTGATCGACCCGGTTCCGATGGCGCCGCGCCTGGTCTCGAGCGTCTTGTCGGAATGGACGATCATGGCGGCGGCGTCCTTCCACGCGACATAGTCCGGGAGGGCCTTGGCCTCCTCGGCGAAGGCGGCCGGCGCGGCGCCGGTCATGCCGGCCGCAACAACCGCCCGGCGCTTCCCTTCAAAAAAGGTGCGGCGTCGCAGATCGAGAATGTCGCTCATGTCGTGGTTCCTCCGTTTGAATTCAGCGGGAGCAGGCCGGACGCGCCCGGCGCGCGCGGGCTCCATTCATTCAAAAACGGGCGAGGCGGCCGGAATATTCCGATAAAGACGGAAAAAAGTCCCCCGGCGGCGTGGCGACGGCTACGCGATGCAAGGCTGCCTGGCCGATTGCAGCGCTGCCGTTGTCTCGCTCGCCGACCGGGCGGCGCCCGATGACAGGTCGCGCAGTACGCCCGCGATGACGGCGAAGCGCGTCTGGTCCATGCCGCGCGTGACCAGGAGGTAGACGCTTGCCGCGTCGCGCCAGCTGGCGCGCTGCAAGACATGGTCGCTGGTCAGCGCGTAGATGTCGGCCGCGTCGGCGTCGGCGGCGAACCTGAACAGGCTGAGGCGACAGCCGTTCCTGCCGACATAGCCGACCTGAAGCGCCGGCTCGCCGGCGATCGAGGCGTCGTTTCGAACGAAGGTGACGGAAAGGCCGGCATTGGCGAGCTGCGGGGCGAACGAGCCGACGGGGGCGACAACCGGCGAGACCGCTTCGGCGGCGATGCTTTTGATCCAGATGTCGTGCTGGCGACGGCCTGGGCGATCCGCCGGTCGACATCGTCGGCAGGCCGCGCCAGGTAGAATGCGCCGGCAAGCGACAGCGCCAGGCAGGCGGCCAGCGCCGCGGCCCGGCGCGCCATGACCTCGTCGCCGGCAATGCGCCCGGCGATGCGCGCGGCGTCGGCGGGATCGAGCTCGCCGTCGATATAGGCGCTGAGCAGATCGAAATCAGTGTCCGCGTTGGTCATTTCAGGCGATCCCGATACGGTGCGAAGTCGATGACATTGCCTTGCTCGAGCAAGGCGGCGAGGGCGCGGCGGGCGCGGCTGACGCGGCTCATCACCGTGCCCCTGGGAACGGAGATCAAGGCCGCCGCCTCCTCATAGGTGAAACCCGAGACATCGACGAGTGACAGGATTTCCCGGTGTTCGACGCTGAGCCTCGCATAGGCCTGCCGCACCGCGAGCGCCTCGACCAGTACCGTCTCAAGCGAGACCGGCTCGGAAACAAGGTCGGCGGCATAGATTTCCTCAAGCTCGGCCGTGCGGCCCGACGAACGGGACTGGTCGATCCAGATGTTGCGCAAGATGACGAACAGCCATGCGCGAAACGCCGGCTCGCCGTCAGGGACGCGGTTCGCGCCAAGGGCGCGCGCGATGCATTCCTGAAACAGATCCTGCGCACGGTCGCGGTCGCGCTCCAGCGCCACGGCATAGGCGAACAGTCGCGCGTGATAGGGCCGCGGCCGCCGCTCGATCCGGGCCTGCACCTCGTCAGCGCCCGAAAGGGCCGCAGGGCGTCGTCATCCCATTCACTACCGATCCTCCGCAGACAAGGACGGATGAGGCGCCCGGATTATTCCACGGCGCAGCCGGGACCGGCAATCAACCACGTCTCGCGGCGTCGATCCTGGCGACGTCGATTTTTTTCATCTCCATCATAGCTTCGAACGCCAGGCGGGCCTCGTCGCCGCCGGCGGCCAGGGCGTCGGTCAGGGTGCGCGGGGTGATCTGCTAACTGACGCCCCATTTGTCCTTGCACCAGCCGCAGGCGCTTTCGACGCCGCCATTGGCGACGATGGCGTTCCAGTAGCGGTCGGTCTCGGCCTGGTCGTCGGTGGCGATCTGGAACGAAAACGCCTCGCTCTGGCTGAAGGCCGGCCCGCCATTGATGCCGATGCAGGGTATGCCGGCGACGGTGAAATAGACGGTCAGAACATCGCCTGCCTTGCCGGAGGGAAAGTCGGACGGGGTGCGGAAAACGGCGTCAACCGAACTGTGGGGAAAGACCGAGGCGTAGAAACTTGCGGCGGCCTCGGCGTCGCGTTCGTACCAGATGCAAACGGTGTTTTTTGTAGCAGACATCGCCGTCTCCATTTTTCAGGTCTTTCGGAGCATAGCCGTCAATCTTGCAGATTTCGCGGACCCGGCCGCAATGAACTGCGAGGCGGTCCGAGAATCGCCGCATTCGTAGCCGACTGGCCGACGGACGTGGTCGCGGCCTGGCCGCGCCGATGCATCTCCACTGATCCAACGGCGCAGGACACGTCCTGTGCCGGATTTCACTCGAAAAGCTCCCGCCGACCCGATGACCGATTTGCCAATCATCCGATGGATCGCGACCGTCGCGCTCTGCCTCATCGCGAGCGCCTGCGCAGGCTTGCCGGAAGGCGTGCTCGAGCCGGTGGCGAAGACGTCGCCGGGCGCGACATTGCTGCCGATCATGGTGGCGACGACGCGGGCGCCTTCGGACAGCCCCGGGGTTCTGTATGGCGGCGAACGCGGCGCTAATATCGACCTGACCGAGATCGTGGTTTCGATTCCACCGGACGCGAACCGCAAGGTGGGCCAGGTTCAATGGCCAAAAAGACTGCCGGCCGATCCGTCAAAGGATTTCGCAACCGTCTCGATCACACCGGTTAAGACAATGGCCGCGGCTGAGGACTGGCTGCGCGGCCACCGCACTCCGAACGGGCGGCTGATGGTCTTCGTGCACGGCTTCAACAACCGCTACGAAAGCGCCGTCTACCGGTTCGCCCAGATCGCCCATGACAGCGGCGCGGCGGCGACGCCAGTACTGTTCACGTGGCCATCGCGCGGATCGGTGTTCGCCTACGGCTATGACAAGGAAAGCACCAATTATTCGCGCACCGCGCTGGAATCGCTGCTGACCGCGGCGGTGCGCGACCCGAGGATCAAAGAGGTGACGGTGCTGGCGCATTCGATGGGCACCTGGCTGACGGTCGAGGCGCTGCGCCAGATGGCGATCCGCAATGACGGGATTCCTGCGAAGATCCAGAACGTCATCCTGGCGTCGCCCGACCTCGACATCGACGTGTTCCGCGCCCAGCTCGCCGACATGGGGCCGAAAAAGCCGAAATTCACCGTCTTCGTGTCGCGCGACGACCGGGCGCTGAGCCTGTCGCGCCGCATTTCCGGCAATGTCGACCGGCTGGGCCAGATCGACATCAACAATGCGGACTATGCGTCAATGCTGGCGGGCGAGGGCATCACGCTGCTCGACCTGTCGGCATTGCAGGCGGGAGACAGTTTGAACCACACCAAGTTCGCCGAGAGCCCGGAAGTGGTCAAACTGCTCGGCGACCGGCTGATCGCCGGGCAGACGATCACCGACCAGGAGATTGGCGTCGGCGAAAAGATCGGCGCGGCGGCCCTGTCGGTGTCCAATACCGTCGGCTCGGCGGCCGGCATCGTCGCCTCGGCGCCGATCGCCATCGTCGATCCGGCGACGCGCCGCAGCCTTGGCGACCAGGGCAGCCGGCTCGGCCAGAATCTCGGCAATGCGGTGACGGGGATCGTGCCGCTGGTTCCGGGCGGCTCCGTGCGGCGCTGCCGGCCGGCGACCGGCAATTGCGCGTCGCCAGCCACGCCCTGACAGGCGGGCCGGCGCGGCGCGCAAAAAATATCGCCGCCGGGCAAAAATTCATTGAATGGTAAGGACGAATCCCCTACATCCGCGCTTGCCCAAAGTCGCACGTGCCTGTGGGCGTCCCCCGAACCTCGAAATGGCGAGGAATTCGGGCAGGTAACCGGGAAGTAACGAGCCCGGTCGGTTCAGCGGCCAACCGCCGATCCGAGGACGCCTTGAAGCAACGACGGTGCGGGCCTTTTTGGAAGCCGGTTGTCCATATGCCGGTCTCCTTTGAGGCACACCCTCATTGCCGGCAGTGCGGACGGGTCTCCCATCCAAGCCAAGGCAGACAAAGCGATCGACGAGCCGGGCGGCTCGACGGTCACCGCCGCGAAACGGCGCTTTATGGTTCCGGGGTCTCCACCGGCTGGATCCATCAAGAAGCCTGCTCGCCTTTGTTTGACCGCGGAACGCTCCCAGCACGGGACGCTCCGCCGCTTGACGTCGCAGCCGCACGCTGCGCGCGTGATGGAGAGACCAATGGCCGCCACCCAGCGCATCATCGACTTTCTCGCAACCCGCCGTCCGGCAGGCCCGTGCCTTGTCGTCGACCTCGACGTGGTGCGCGACAATTTCCGCGCCTTCGAGAAGGCGCTGCCGCAGTCGAAGATCTACTATGCCGTGAAGGCGAACCCGGCGCCGGAAATCCTGCGCCTGCTCGCCTCGATGGGCTCGTCGTTCGACACCGCTTCGGTCGCCGAAGTGGAAATGGCGATGGACGCCGGCGCGCCGGCCGAACGGATCTCGTTCGGCAACACGATCAAGAAGGAACGCGACATCGCCCGCGCCTACGAGCTGGGCATCCGCCTGTTTGCGGTCGACTGCGTCGAGGAGGTCGAGAAGATCGCCCGCGCGGCGCCGGGTTCGCAGGTATTCTGCCGCGTGCTGACCGACGGTGAAGGCGCCGAGTGGCCGCTGTCGCGCAAGTTCGGCTGCGTGCCGGCGATGGCCGCCGACGTGCTGCGCCATGCCAAGAAGCTCGGCCTCGACGCCTATGGCGTGTCGTTCCATGTCGGCTCGCAGCAGTGCGACCTGTCGGCCTGGGACCGTGCGCTGGGCGACGCCAAGCGCGTATTCTCGACGCTGGCCAACGAAGGCATCGTGTTGAAGATGGTCAATATGGGCGGCGGTTTCCCGACCCGCTATCTGAAGGACGTGCCGGCGGCCAAGGCCTATGGCGACGCGATCTTTGCGGCGCTGTCGAAGCATTTTGGCAACCGGCTGCCCGAAACCATCATCGAGCCCGGCCGCGGCATGGTCGGCAATGCTGGCGTCATCAAGTCGGAAGTCGTGCTGATCTCGAAGAAGAGCGACAACGACAATGTGCGCTGGGTCTATCTCGACATCGGCAAGTTCGGNNCCGACCTGCGATTCGGCCGACGTGCTCTATGAAAAGACGCCGTATCCGCTGCCGCTGTCGCTGACGATCGGCGACGAGGTGCTGATCGAAGGCACCGGCGCCTACACCACCACCTATTCGGCGGTGGCGTTCAACGGCTTCGAGCCGCTGCGATCCTACGTCATCTAGCGAACCGTCAGGTTCGCTAAATCTCCCCGCTCCGGGTGCTTCGGCACCCGGACCGGTTTGCTTGTGGAAATTTCTCTCTGCGGGTGAAGGATTTTTCGAAGTGAACGCAGTCGAAATCAAAACAGACATCGTCTCGATCCTTGCCGAACGGGCAGGGGACGCGTCGGCGCGCGAGGCGCTGCTCGACCGCGCCATGGGGCCGAAGCGCCGGAAGAAGTCGTCGGAAAAGCTGCGGCGCGGCCGCAGGCCTGCCGAAGGGCTGGCTTTCGTCGCGCTAGGCGAGGGCGGTTCGGTCGTCGGCACGGTCAGGTTGTGGGATGTGGCGGTGGAACCGACACCTCCGCTCGGCACCCTGCTGCTCGGGCCTCTCGCCGTCGATCCGGCGCAAAAGTCGGTGGGCATCGGCTCGGCGCTGATGCGTCACGCGATCGCTGAAGCAAAGCGTCTCGGCCATGGCGCGATCCTGCTGGTCGGCGATCCGGAATATTACGCCCGGTTCGGCTTTTCGACCGACAAGACCGACCGGCTGGCGATGCCGGGCCCGTATGAAAAGCGCCGGCTGCTGGCGCTGGAACTGGTCGACGGCGCGCTCGACGGCGCGCATGGCGTGCTGCGTGCGGCGGGACGCCGGGCGGAAGCTCACATCTTGCGGGCAGCCGCCTGATCCTGCTGCATCGGCCCAAAACCGGAATCGATTTTCGAAAGCACGATGCAGCAGATTCAAAGCGTCGACTGGTGCTAGCACAAGACGCGGTCCGCCTTCGATGCGGCCCCATCGGTCGGGGGACAGATGCAAGGCGTCGATTGAGCGGGGGGGGGGTAACCGGTTGGCCGGGGCCCGCTCAATACCGGCCGGAGACTGCATGCGGCGGTCTCCGGCTGTTCTTGTTTCAGGTTGATCGGCTGTCGGCGCGGTGACATCGTGCCGCCGCACAGCGGACAGCCATGAAACGGTCACGCGTCAACCAGATCCTCCGCGACGGCGAGGCATTCATCCGCTCGTTCGGCTACGTGCTGCCGCCCTTCGCCAACTGGACGCCGGACGAGTTGAAACGGAAGCGGCCGCCGGGCGTGGTCGATGCGCGGCTGGGCTGGGACATCACCGATTACGGGCAGGGGCGGTTTGACGAACTCGGCCTGTTTCTGGTGACGGTGCGCAATGGAAACGCCGAGGATTTGGGGAGGCGGACCGGCGGCATGGTGTATGCCGAAAAGATCATGATCTCGCGCGAAAACCAGATTTCGCCGATGCACACCCATGCGGTGAAGACCGAGGACATCATCAATCGCGGCGGCGCGACGCTGGCGCTACAACTGGCGATGTCGGGCGTCGACGGCAGGCCGGACCCGGCAGCCGGGATCATCGTGACGTGCGACGGCGTCGCGCGGCGGTTGCCGGCGGGCGAATTGCTTAGACTGGCGCCGGGAGAGAGCGTGACGCTGGTTCCCGGCGTCTGGCACGCGTTTTGGGGCGAGGGCGGCGACGTGCTGATCGGCGAGGTGTCGACGGTGAACGATGATGTGACCGACAATATTTTCCTCGACCCGATCGGCCGGTTTTCGACGATCGAGGAGGACGAGGCGGCGTATCGGCTGCTGGTGTCGGACTATGACAGGGTTTTGGGCTGAGGCGCGGTAGGCGACCCTGCCTTGCGACAGCATCAAGTCGTTCGCGATCGCCTGCATCGGAGCGAAAAGGCCCAACTCCGCCACCCAAATAAAAAGGGCCGCGACGAACGCGGCCCTTTGAGGATTGCTGTTGCGCTGAAGGTCAGAACAGCTGGCTGAGCGCCATTGCAACCGACATGTCGCCCTCGATCTTGAGCTTGCCCTGCATGAAGGCGGCGGTGGGGTTGAGATCGCCTGCAATCAGGTCCTTGAAATCGTCCATCGACACCTTGATGGTGCAGTCGGCCGGCGCATCGGCGGTCGAGATCGATGCGCCGTCGATGACGATGACGCCGTCGCCGCCGAGGTCGAATTTCACCGAACGGTCAAAACCGCTCGAGGCGACCTTGTCCTTCATCGAAGCTGCGATATCCTGAACGCTCATGAAACTCTCCTCGCTGTCGTTGGCCGCATCATGCGCGCCGGTTATCGGTAGTTCCGCACAGGCGGCGAACCGGATCAAGCCCATATCAGTTGATTGACGTTTACGTCAACGTCGATTAGCGTCGGGACGCGGAAGGAGGAACCGCATGGGATATTCCAGCATGCTGCGGCCCGGCTGCTTCGCCGGGCGCACGGTCGTGGTCACCGGCGGCGGTTCGGGCATCGGGCGTTGCGTCGCCCATGAACTGGCGAGCCTTGGCGCGCATGTGGTGGTGACCGGGCGCAACGCGGACAAGCTGGAACGGGTCGCGGCGGAGGTCGCCGAAGACGGCGGCGCGGCATCGACGAGCACCTTCGACATCCGCGACGAAGAGGCGGTGAAGGTGGCGATCGCCGGCGTTGTGACAGCGCGCGGGCGCATCGACGGGCTGGTGAACAATGCCGGGGGACAGTTTCCCGCGCCGATGCAGGCGATCTCGAAGAAAGGGTTCGAGGCGGTCGTCTCCAACAATCTGACCGGCGGTTTCCTTATGGCGCGCGAGGCGTTCGTGCAGTCGATGCAGGCGCATGGCGGAGCCATCGTCAACATGGCCGCCGACATGTGGCGCGGCATGCCGGGCATGGCGCATTCGGGCGCGGCGCGCGCCGGCATGGTCAACCTGACCAGGACAGCCGCCTATGAATGGGGACCGGCCAGCGTCAGGGTTAATTGCGTTGCGCCCGGCTGGATCGCATCATCGGGCATGGATACCTATGAAGGCCAGACCAAGACGCTGATTCCGCAGTTGAAGAAACATGTGCCGCTGGGACGCATCGGGGTCGAGGCGGAGGTCAGTTCGGTGATCTGCTTCCTGCTGTCGGACGCAGCCGCGTTCGTCACCGGCGTCACCGTGCCGATCGACGGCGGCGCGCCGCTGGGTTCGGCGCTGTTTCCGCTGCCGAAAGGCCGCGCGACCGAACCGTTCGACGGGTTCCACCGGGCGACAACGCCAAGAGTGCTGGGCGAGGAGCAGGACTGATGCCGACGATCGTCACCGTCATCGACGTGCGCTCGGCCGCGTTCAAGGCCAATGCCGAGGCGATGGCCGCCAGGCTCGACGAGGTGCGGCGGCTGGAAGCGGCGGTGCGCGACAATTCGGCGTCGAAGCGCGCGATGTTCGAAAAGCGCGGGCAACTGCCGCCGCGCGAGCGGGTGGAGCGGCTGCTGGACCGGGGCGAGCCGTTCCTCGAACTGGCGACGCTGGCCGGCTACAAGATGCATGATGACGACGGGGCCAAGAATATCATGGGCGGCGGCACCATCGCCGGCATCGGCGTGGTGTCGGGCAAACGCGTCATCGTTTCGGCGTCGGATTCGGGCATCAAGGGCGGCACGGTGCCGCCGATCGGGCTGAAGAAGGCGCTGAGGCTGCACGAGATCGCATTCGAGAACAAATTGCCGCTGATCTATCTGGTCGAATCGGGCGGGGCGAACCTGCTCTACCAGGCGGAGATGTTCGTCGAAGGCGGACGCTCCTTCGCCAACCAGGCGCGGCTGTCGGCGGCCGGCATCCCGCAGATCGCCATCGTGCACGGTTCGTCGACGGCGGGCGGCGCCTATCTGCCGGGGCTGTCGGACTACGTGGTGCTGGTGCGCGGGCGCTCGAAGATATTTCTCGCCGGGCCGCCGCTGGTGAAAGCGGCGATCGGCGAGGACGCCGACGACGAGGAACTGGGCGGCGCGGATCTGCACCGGTCGACCACGGGGCTGGGCGAATATGTCGCCGAGGACGACGCTCAGGCGCTGGCCTATGGCCGCGAGATCATGCGGTTGATGAACTGGGACGAAGCCGGTCGGGATGGTGGCGGTCGTTATTCGTCGGCCGTCGGTCGTGACGACAACGACCGACGATCGACGACCGACGACCCACGTTATCCCGCTGAAGAATTGTTGGGCATCGTTCCCGTCGATGACCGCACGCCGTTCGATATGCGTGAGGTGATCGCGCGGATCGTCGACGGCTCGGATTTTCTCGAATTCAAGCGCGACTACGGCTCCGAGACGGTGTGCGGGCATGCAACGGTCGAGGGCCACAGGATCGGCGTGCTGGCCAATAACGGGCCGATCATGCCGCAGGGCTCGACCAAGGCGGCGCAGTTCATCCAGTTGTGCGACCAGACGGGGACGCCGCTGGTCTTTCTGCAGAACACCACCGGCTACATGGTAGGCAGGCAGGCGGAGGCCGACGGGGCGATCAAGCACGGATCAAAGATGATCCAGGCGGTGGCCAATGCGCGGGTGGCGAAATTCACCTTCGTCATCGGCGGTTCCTACGGGGCGGGCAATTACGGCATGTGCGGGCGCGGGTTGTCGCCGCGCTTCATCTTCTCCTGGCCGTCGGCGAGGACGGCGGTGATGGGCGGCGAGCAGGCGGCCAAGGTGATGGAGATCGTGGCGCGCGGCAAGGCGGCGCGCGACGCCGAACCGGTGGACGAGGCGGCGCTCGCCAAGCAAGGCGCGATGATCCGCGCCGGCGTCGAGGCGCAGTCGGGGGCGCTGTTCGCCACCGCCAGGTTGTGGGACGACGGCATTATCGATCCGCGCGACACACGCGCCGTGCTGGCGATGTGCCTGACGATCGCAGCCGACGGCGAGGCGCGACAATTGCGGCCGAACAGTTTCGGCGTGGCAAGGATGTGAGGGGTCGGTCGTCCGTCGTTGTTTGTCGGTCGAATGGACAGGCTGTGCGACCTACGACCAACGAACAACGACCCATGAATTCGGAGGAACAGACATGCAGTTTACGCCGGAACACGAGAGTTTGCGCCGCACCGTGGCGAAATTCGTCGAGACCGAAATCAATCCCCATGTCGATGAATGGGAGAAGGCGGAGCAGTTTCCCTCGCACGCGCTGTTCAAAAAACTTGGCGATCTCGGGCTGCTGGGGATCAAATACGATCCGGACTATGGCGGGCTCGGGCTCGACTTCTCCTATTCGATGGTGATGGCGGAAGAACTCGGTGCGATCCACTGCGGCGGCGTCGGCATGGGGATCGGCGTGCACACCGACATGTCGACGCCGGCGCTGAACCGGTTCGGGTCGGACCGGCTGAAACGCAATTTCCTGGCGCCGTCGATCGCCGGCGACGTGGTGTCGTGCCTTGGCGTGTCGGAGCCTGGCGGCGGTTCGGACGTGGCGGCGGTGAAAACCACGGCGCGGCGCGATGGGGACGATCTGGTGATCAATGGCGTCAAGATGTGGATCACCAACGGCATGATGGCTGACTGGTGCTGCCTGCTGGCCAACACGTCGGACGGGCCGGCGCACAAGAACAAGTCGCTGATCTGCGTGCCAATGGACGCCAGGGGGATCACGCGCGAAAAAATCCACAAGATCGGCATGGATTCGTCCGACACCGCGCAGCTGTTCTTCGACGAGGTACGGGTGCCGGCCAACAACATCATCGGCCAGGAGGGCATGGGCTTCACCATGCAGATGCTGCAGTTCCAGGAGGAGCGGCTCTATGCGGTGATCAGCGCGATCAAGGGGTTCGACCGGGTGATCGACCTGACCATTGAATACACCCGCGACCGGCAGGCGTTCGGCAAGCCGATCCTCGACAACCAGGTGGTGCACTACCGGCTGGCGGAACTGCGCACCGAAGTCGAGGCGCTGCGGGCGCTCGGCTGGTCGGCGGTCGAGCAGTATGTCGCGGGCAGGGACGTGACGCGGCTGGCGTCGATGGCCAAGCTGAAGGTCGGGCGGCTGGCGCGCGAACTGACCGATTCGTGCCTGCAATACTGGGGCGGCATGGGCTACACCGCCGACAATCCGGTGTCGCGGGCGTTTCGCGACACACGGCTGATCTCGATCGGCGGCGGCGCCGACGAGGTGATGCTGGGCATCATCTGCAAGCTGGAGGGAACGCTTCCCGGCACCAGCAACAAGGCGCGGTAAGTTCGGATGAGGGATTTGGAATCTACCCCCGCCCCGTACCCCTCCCCTCAAGGGGGAGGGGTGCGTGAACGTCTCGCATTCCCATCCCCCTTGAGGGGAGGGGTACGGGGTGGGGGTGGTTCCGCGAACGGCACTCACAATTCGGGTGGCGTGCGATGATCCGCACCCTGCTGATCGCCAATCGCGGCGA
>DDFA01000035.1 GCA_002336975.1 Phyllobacteriaceae bacterium UBA1940 | reverse complement strand
CAACCCCTCGGCGATCGCCTTGACCGTGCGGGTCGACACGCCCTGCACATACATTTCCGCCAGCGTCGCCACCAAGGCGCGCTCCGAGCGCCGGTAGCGTTCGAACAGTTCGGTCGAGAAGCGTCCTTTGCCGATCCTGCGGAACCCGCAACTCCAGCTTGCCGGCCCGCGTCACCAGCGTGCGGCCGTAATGGCCCGAGCGGTAGCCCATCCGATCAGCGGTGCGCTCGCTCTTCGAAGCGCCAAGCGCCTCGTCCATCTCCGCTTCCAACACCTCCTGCATCACCGCACGGATCACTTCGCGCAGGCCATCAGGGTTCGAAAGCAGACCCTCTTTGACCGCAGCGATCGCGGCCTTACCGTCAATCTTGGTCATGGGGGCGTTCCTCCAACGGAATCAGGTGACGTCAACAATCACCAGCCTGCCATGACCGCCTCGCTTGGCGAATTTGCAGAACTTTCACGACAATATCCGGATTTGGGAGACTGGCGCTGCCACAGCTGAGCTCTTGAACCGGTTTCTCCTCATGACGCAGTCCAAAGGAAATCCGTATTGGACGTTCACTTCGTGTGCCCACAATCACCGCATCACAGCGGCTGGTGAATACTCCACCCCGGTTCTCGCTTTTGTTCTGAAATGGCGCGCCCGAAGAGATTCGAACTCCTGACCCCCAGATTCGTAGTCTGGTGCTCTATCCAGCTGAGCTACGGGCGCGCAGGCGGCGGGAAACCCGACCGCACAGGGCCCCGCCACCGGCGCGGCCCCGCAAGAGCCGCGTAACTAACCGCTTGCTCGACGAATTGCAAGGCGATTTCAGCGCCTGCGCCGCGCCGTCGCACAAAGCCGGCTTCAGCCGGGCGCAAATGCCTGAAACGCCGCGTTTCGCCGACGCGGAAGCGTTCATCGGGACCGAGGCGTTTCGTCCGGGCCGCATGGTCGCCCTATCCTCCCCGGTCGCTCAATGCCGCGCAGCGGCGCGGCAATAGCAGTTCAGTGAGGTCCCGACGCCATTCCGGATCGCCGACGCGCAAGCGTTCATTCCAAACCAGGCGTTTGGTCCAGACCGCTTGGTCGCTCCCGGGGCGGCACCGGTCGCGCGGCGGCAAACCCGACGACGGCGTTCACGCCGCCTTGCTCGTGCAATCGGCGCAGCGGCCGTGCAGTTCGATGACCGCACCCGACGGGCGGAACCCCGACGCCGAGCCCCAGCCCTCAAGCTGCGCCGTCACCACCGCGTCGGTGAACTCCTCGACCGCGCCGCAGCCGTCGCAGATGGCGAAACCGGTCATACCGTGGTCGTGATGGTGATGACCGTGGCAGGCGACGAACGAGTTGAGGCTCTCGAGCCGGTGCACACGGCCCGATTTCACCAGCGCGTCGAGCGCCCGGTAGACCTGCAGCGGCGCGCGAAAGCCGTCGTCGCGCAGCTGGTCCAGCAAGGCGTAGGCGCTGAGCGGACCCTCGGTCTCTTCCAGCCGCGCCAGCACAAGCGACTGGTTGCGGGTCAATCCTGTCTTGTCGGTCATCGGCTTTTGAACCATGTTCGGCCGGTCAATGTAAGCCGCCCGGCGTCAACCGGCAAATCCGAGCTCCGCCGGTAAGGCGGCGAGATCGTCGATGACGAGATCGGCGCCGAGGCCGTCGACCGGCGAATGGGCATAGCCGCCGCGCACCGCGATCGCCCGGACGCCCGCCGCCCGGGCGGCGTCGATGTCGGCGGCGCCGTCGCCGACCATTGCGGCTTCATCCGCCGCTACGCCGAGCGCGGCAAGCGCCGCGACGATCGTCGCGGGCGCGGGCTTGCGCGGCAGTCCGCTGTCGCCGCCGATGATGACGGCCATCGGCGCGGCCAGTCCGAAATGGTCGAGAATGGCGACCGCGGCGTCGCGCGGCTTGTTGGTGACGACGCCAAGGCGCAGGCCGTGCGCGGCCAGCGCCGCCACGGTATCGGCCGCGCCGGGCATGACCGTCGTCAGCCGCGTCAGCCGCGCCGAATAGAGTGCGACCATGTCGGCCGTGGCGCGATCGAGCCCTTGTCCGTCCAGGGGCGCGCCGCGCGCGGCGAAGGCGCGCTCGACCAGCTTGCGCACCCCGTCGCCGACCATGCCGATGACCTCGGCAAGCGTCAGCGGCGCCATGTCCCGGCGCGCCAGCAAGTCATTGATCGCGCCATGCAGGTCGGGGGCGGAATCGACCAACGTGCCGTCGAGGTCGAATAGAACGGCGCGAAGCCTTGCCATCGACGACGCCTACCACGCGGCCTTGTCCGCTGCGGCGCGGATGGCGGCGATATTGGCGCGGTAGGCGCTTTCCGATCCGCCCTTGAACACCGCCGATCCGGCGACCAGCACATTGGCGCCGGCGGCGGCGACCTGCGGCGCGGTTTCAGGGGTCACGCCGCCGTCGATCTCGATATCGATCGGCCTCTCGCCGATCAGCGCCTTGACGCGCTTCACCTTGTCGATCACCGCCGGGATGAAGGCCTGGCCGCCGAAACCGGGATTGACCGTCATCAGCAGCACCAGGTCGAGCCGGTCGAGCACGTATTCGATGACGCTTTCGGGCGTCGAGGGATTGAGCGACACGCCGGCCTTTTTGCCGAGGTCGCGGATGGTCTGCAGCGAGCGGTCGAGATGTGGCCCGGCCTCGGCATGCACGGTGATGTAGTCGCAGCCGGCGTCGGCGAAGGCCGCCAGATAGGGGTCGGCGGGCGCGATCATCAGGTGGCAGTCGAACACTTTGTCGGTGCGGTTGCGGATCGCCTTGATCACCGGCGGGCCGAAGCTGATGTTGGGCACGAAATGCCCGTCCATCACGTCGAGATGGATCCAGTCGGCCCCGGCGCGCGCCACCGCCTCGACCTCGTCGCCCAGCCGCGAAAAGTCCGCCGACAGCACAGACGGCGCAATAATGGTTCCGGCCACGGATATTTCCTCCCGATTGCCGCCCCGCTTTGCCGCCAGCCGCCGGCGCGGTCAAGCGGTTGGTGCGTTTTCGCTCAAGCGATCGTGATCGATGGGGCGACTGCGCTTGACCGGTGCTTCCAAAATCGGCCCATATCCTGAAAATAGCTGGCGTAGGCTAATCGCGACCGGGGCTTGGGAGGACGGCATGGACCGCAGATATCGTCGCACGCTGGCGGCCGCTGTCGCGCTGGTCGCGTTCGGCGCCGCGGCGACCGATTCGCTGGCACGCACCAACCGGGCGCTGCTGGTCGGCGTTGCCAAATACGACAACCTGCCTGAATCCGACTGGCTGGCGGGGCCGTCCAACGACGCCGAACTGGTGCGCGACTATCTGGCCGGCAATCCGGTGTCGCCGTTTGCCAGGGAAAACGTCACGGTCATCGCCAGCGATGTCGAAGGCTCGGCCAAGCCGACGCGCGCGGCGGTGCTGAAAGGGTTCGCCGACCTCGCCGAAAAGGCGCAGGCCGGTGACTTCGTCTATATCCAGCTCTCCGGTCACGGCTCGCAGCAGCCGGCCGCCGACACGAAGACCGAAACCGACGGCGCCGACGAAATCTTCCTGGCCGCCGATATCGGCAAGGCCGACTTCGAGACCAAAAAGATCGCTAACGCCATTCTCGACGATGAGATCGGCGCGGCGCTCGACGCCATTCGCGACAAGGGCGCGTTTGTGTGGCTGGTCGTCGACGCCTGCCATTCCGGCACCGCCACGCGCGCGCTGGTCGCCAATCCGAAAGAAAGGCAACGCAAGATTTCGGCCGCCGCGCTTGGCATGACGCCGGAGATGTTTACGCCTGCGGAGACGACGCGGGGCGGCGGCGCGGAGCCAGACCGGCAAAACGCGCTTGGCCTCACCCAGGCGGACGGCGCGGCCGCCGGCAAGCGCGGCGGCATGGTCGCCTTCTTTGCGGCGCAAACCATCGAAACCACGCCGGAGCTGCCGCAGCCGGCCGACGACCCGGCGGCGAAAACCTACGGCCTGTTCACCTATACGATGATCGGCCGGCTGGGCGAGAACCCGTTCGTCACCTACCGCCAGCTCGCCCAGGCGATCGTGCAGCAATATTCGGCGACCAGCCGCATCAAGCCGACGCCGATGTTCGAGGGCGACCTCGACGCGCCGGTCTTCGGCATGAAGCCGGGCGATGCGGTGCTGCAATGGAAGATCGGGATGAAGAACGGCGTCGTGACGCTCCCGGCCGGCCGCATCAACCAGGTCGAGCCCGGCAGCAAGCTGGCGATTTTGCCGGGACCGCAGTCGAAGATGGAGGACGCCATCGGCTATCTCGACGTGCGCTCGGCGGCGAATTTTTCCAGCCAGCTGGCGCCGACGGCGTTTCGCGGCCGCTCGGCGCTGTCGCCGGAGGCTATTCCCGACGGCGCGTTTGCGCGCCTCGCAGAACGCGGCGTCAATTTCGAGCTGGTCGTCGCCCGGCCGCCGGCCGGCGGCGAGGCAGGCAAGGTCAACGCCGCGCTCGACGCGATCGCCGCCGACGGCAAGACGCCGGTGAAGCTCAAGCTGGTCGACGCCGGCCAGCCGGCCGACCTTCGCCTGCTTGTCGCCAGCGAAGCGGCCGTCGCCCGGCAGATCAGCGAGCAGGGACAGGACGCAATGCCCGCGGAGGAGCGCGCGGCCCTGTCGGACGAGCAGACGCTGTGGCTGCTGCCGCCATCGTCGGAAATCACCTTGCGCAAGGGTTATCGCCCGCCGCAAATCGCGCTCGCCGACGCGGACCGGCTGCGCCAGGGGCTGGCCGACAATCTCGTCATCGTGTCGAAGGCGGCCAACCTGTCGCGGCTCGCCGCCGCGTCCGACGCCAGTATCCGCGACGTCAAGGTGGAGTTCCTGATCCAGCGGGCGGGCGCCGGCGAGGACGAATTCGAGCCGATCGAGGCCGGCACGGCGCCGATCCTCAGGCCGGAGGACAGCGTCTTCATCAGGGCGTCGAACAAGTCCCGCGGCGCCGTCGACCTCAATGTCATCCATGTCGGCGCCGACTATGCGATCTCGGTGGCGCAGCAGCCGATCCGGCTGCAGAAATCGGACGAACAGCCGCCCACCGGCCTGTTCACCGTCGACGGCGCCGGCTCCAGCTACGGCAATGAGCGGCTGATCGCCATCGTCACCGAGGCCAAGTCGCAGACGACGCTCGACCTCGGCTATCTGGCGGGCAGGGGCATGCGCCAGATGACGCGATCGGCGACCGCCCCGGACGGGTTTGCCGGACTGCTCGACGACATCGCCAAGGCCCCGGCGACGCGGCAGATGAAGGATTTCGAGGACAAGCGGGCGACCAGGGGAGCGGTGCAGGTGTTTCCCATCGAAACCCGGCCCGACGACTGACGCCGGCGCTTGCGCCCACCGGCGCCCTCGTGGCAAATCTGTCGCTATTCCCGATCAGGTGAAACGATGAAACTGGATCGCCGATTGCTCGCCGCCCTTGCCGTCGCCGCCGTCGCGGCGCAGGCCGCGCCCGGACATGCGCAGGACTGCGCCATCTGCGCCAGGTCGGTGGTGATCAATTCCGACCTGGCGCAGTGTTTCCTCGATCAATACGCGAAACTCAAGAATGAAGCAGGTGCGGCGGTCGCCGTCGACCTGACCGTGTGCGCCAGCGACCGCTCCATCGTCCAGGCCTTGCCGACGCCGGCGATGGCGGTCGAGGAGCCGGACACGAAATTCCTGCTGTCGCGCAAGCAGGTCGAATGCCTGCGCGACCGGATCGTCGACGGCGAGCTGGAGCTCGATCCGTCGGTGCGCATCGACCTTGCCGCCTGCCCATGAGCAAGCCGCCAAAAAAGGTCGACACCGGAACCGGCATGCCGGCGCCGTCGACGCAGGAGCCCAGGGACGAGCCCAATCCGTTCGCGGCGCGCGACTGGCGGCTGTTTCTGTTCGCCTGGAGCGGCTTTGCGCTGCGTGTGCTGCTGTGCGTCGGCGCGGTGTTCTCGGCGGTCCAGTTCATGCAGTCGCGGCAGGAAAAGCGCATCGAACGCTCGCTCGATCTGGTGTCGCTTTGGGAAAGCACATCCATCCAGGCCGCCAGCAGCGCGGTGAAACGGCGGCTGGGCGACCTGAACAGCCAGGCCGCCGGCCTGATCACGGCGCAGACGACGCCCGAACAGCTCGACATCATCATGAGTTCCATCGGCAACCAGGCGATGACGGCCGACGGCGGCGCGATGCCGCTGGCCGAGTTCCAGGACCATTTCGACCGCGTCGTCTATTTTCTCAGCCGCGTCGCCTCATGCGTCGAGGGCAATCTGTGCGACCGCGCGGTGGCGGACGAATTCTTCCTCGACTACGGGCGCTCGTTCTGGCGCTATTTTTCCGGCTGGATCGAGAAGCAGCGGCGGCAAGGCTCGCCCAATCTCGCCGTCGGCGTCGAGACCTATCTTAAGGCGGCGCGATGAGCGGGCGGCAAAGCCCCTGGGGCTCAATGTTCGACACCAGGCACGAGTTTTTCCGGCCGCTATGGGTCCGGCTGCTTGTGCTGGCGGTCGCCGGCGGCTGGGCCGGCGTCGAATTCTGGCGCGGCGACCTTCTGTGGGGCGTCATCTTCGCCGTCTTCGCCGGCATGGGGTTCTACGGTTTCTTCATCGATCCGAAGCGGCCGAGCGCGCAGCCGCCGCCCGAGTGACGATCAGCCGCGCGCGGCCTTCGACAGCGCCGTCAGGTCGAACCCGGCATGGGCGGCCGTCTCCAGCCGCAAGGGTTCGGGCAGCGCCAGCAGGCGACGCGCCGCCATATGCTCGCCCGCCGCGTTGACGGTCTCGACGCCGAGCAGCTCCTCACGGCGATAGCACTGCACCGACAGTTTGCCGTCCTGCTCGATGATCTCGTGATGGTCGGCGCCCTGCGTCAGGCCGGCGATCTGCAGCTTGTACGGTCCCTGGTCGCTCCAGAACCAGGGAACCTTGCGATAGGCCTCGGGCCGCCCGACAAGGCGCAGCGACACGCATTTCGCCTGGTCGACGGCGTTCTGCACCGATTCGAGCCGCACCACCGTGCCATCCTGGCCGAACGGGAAGGACGCGCAATCGCCGATCGCCGAAATCGCCGGATCCTCGGTCAGCATCCGGTCGTCGACGCGCACGCCGTCATGCACGTAGAGCCCGGCCGCCTCGGCGATCTCGACATTGGGCAGGACGCCGGCCGAGACCAGCACCAGGTCCGCGCCGATGCGCGCGCCGTCATGGAGTTCGACGCCGGCCGCATGGCCCGAACCGTCGTCCAGAATGGCGCGCGCCATCGAATCGAGGCGCACGTCGACGCCCATGTCGCGATGGATTGCGAGGAAATAGTTGGACACCGGCGGCGACACCACCCGCGACATCAGTCGCGACGTCGCCTCGATCACCGTCACCTCGAGGCCGAAGGCGCGCGCGGTGGCCGCCACTTCCAGGCCGATGAAGCCGCCGCCGATGACGGCGAGCGACCGGCCGCCTTCGAGCTTTGTCCTCAGCAGCCGGGCGTGGTCGAGATTGCGCAGTTCCAGCACATTGGCAAGCTCGACGCCCGGGATCGGCAGGCGGCGGTTGCGCGCGCCGGTGGCCAGAACCAGATGGTCGTAGTCGAGCGTGATGCCGATCGACAGCGCCACCTGACGGGCGGCCCGGTCGATCGCCGTCACCGTCACCGCGTCCATCAGTTCTATGTTGTTCTTCTCGAAGAAATCACGATTGCGGAAAATCAGCCGGTCTTCGACGCCTTCCTTCAGATAGGCTTTTGACAATGGCGGCCGCTGATAGGGCAGGCCGGGCTCGTCGCCGACGATGGCGATCTCGCCTTCAAACCCGTCCTGACGCAGGCTTGCCGCCACCTGGAACCCAGCCTGGCCGCTGCCGACGATGACCACACGATCGACCATACGAAAACTCCCTGTGCGGAGCTTTCTGGCGGTTTGGCGGCTGGTCCGTCAAGCCTGCGCCACGCAACGACCGCCGTCACGACGGTCGATCGCCCGGTCTGTCGCGGCGCGCGGCGGGGACAGCATCGACGCAATGATGGCGACGACAACGGGACGGATGACCGAACCGGCGCATGAAGCGGATTTTCTTGGAACAGGGCCGGGCTAGTCTCGGCCCGGACATTCAACCGCAACGAAAGTGCGATGGTGCCCAGAAGAGGACTCGAACCTCCACTCCTTGCGGAACACGGACCTGAACCGTGCGCGTCTACCAATTCCGCCATCTGGGCAACGGGCGCTGATGTAAGCGGGCGGCGCGGGCGTGTCAACGCCTATTGTGACGCGGCGCAAATGCAATGCGCCGCGCCGGCCGGTCGCATTACGTCTTCAGCGTCGTCTTGGTCCGCACCGAGGAATCGTCGCGCAGCCGGTAGATCACCGGCACGCCGGTCGCCAGCTCCATATTGACCACCTCGTCGGGGGTGAGCCCGTCCAGCGCCATGATCAGCGCGCGCAAGGAATTGCCGTGCGCCGTCACCAGAACGGTGCGGCCCTTGAGCACCTGCGGCTGGATGGTGTGGATGTAATAGGGCCACACCCGCGCGCCGGTGTCCTTCAGGCTCTCGCCGCCGGGCGGCGGCACGTCATAGGAGCGGCGCCAGCGATGCACCTGCTCCTCGCCCCATTTCTTGCGCGCGTCGTCCTTGTTCAGGCCCGACAGATCGCCATAGTCGCGTTCGTTCAGCGCCTGGTCGCGAATGGTCTTCAGCCGCGGCTGGCCGAGTTCGCCCAGAATCAGCGCATTGGTCTTCTGCGCCCGCTGCAGCGCCGAGGTGAAGGCGAGGTCGAACCTGATCTTCCTGGCCTTCAGCGCCTTGCCGGCGCGCATCGCCTCCTCGACGCCCAGTTCGGTCAGGTCGGGGTCGCGCCAGCCCGTGAACAGGTTCTTCAGGTTCCATTCGCTCTGGCCGTGTCTGACCAGCACCAGCGTTCCCGCCATGTCTTACCCTTTCCTCGGTCAGCCTTTCAGGCCGAGCACGTCCAGCATTGAATAGAGCCCGTTCTTGCCGCCATGCGCCCACAGCGCCGCCCTGATCGCGCCGCGCGCAAACAGCGACCGGTCCTCGGCGTGGTGCGACAGCACGATGCGCTCGCCCTGCCCGGCCAGGATGACGGAATGGTCGCCCACCACCGAGCCGCCGCGCAGGGTCGCGAAGCCGATGGCGCCTTGCGGGCGCGGACCGGTATGGCCGTCGCGCACCCGCACGCTGTGCCGCGCCAGGTCGAAGGCCCGGCCTTCCGCGACCGCTTCGCCGAGCAGCAAGGCGGTGCCCGACGGCGCGTCGACCTTGTGGCGGTGATGCATTTCGAGAATTTCGATGTCGAAATCCTCGCCCAGCGCCATCGCCGCCTGTTTCGCCAGAACGGCGAGCAGATTGACGCCGATGCTCATATTGCCGGACTTGACGATCGGCGTGTGTCGCGCCGCGGCCAAAATCCTGGCGTCGTCCTCGGCCGAACATCCGGTGGTGCCGATCACATGCACGACATGGGCCTGCGCCGCGTAGCCGGCGAACTGGACGGTCGCCTTCGGCACGGTGAAGTCGAGCACGCCGTCGGCCTTGGCGAACACCGGCAGCGGATCGTCGGATATGATGACCCCGGATTCTCCCGCGCCCGCGGCAAGACCGGCGTCCCTGCCCAGATGCGGCGAGCCGGGCTGTTCGACCGCGCCCGACAGGACCACGCCCTCCGAAGCCGCGATCGCGCGGATCAGGGTCTGGCCCATGCGGCCGCCGGCGCCCACCACCACCAGCCTCATCGGCTCGCTCATGTCTTTTCTCCCGCCTTCGAACGCTTGCCGCCGGCCGGGACCGGTTTCCGGTCGCCCTGCAGGAAATGGAATCGGGCGTAGACGCCGTCCCTGGCGACAAGGCTGCGATGCGTGCCGGTCTCGACGACGCGCCCGTCATCCATGACGATGATCTGGTCGGCGTCGACCACGGTCGACAGCCGATGCGCGATGACCAGCGTCGTGCGCCCCTTCATCACCTGCTCCAGCGCCTTCTGCACCCGCTGCTCGGACTCATTGTCCAGAGCCGACGTCGCCTCGTCGAGCAGCAGCACCGGCGCATCGCGCAGGATGGCGCGGGCGATCGAAATGCGCTGGCGCTGGCCGCCGGACAGGGTGACGCCGTTTTCGCCGACCATCGTCTCCCAGCCATGCGGTTGCTGGGCGATGAAGTCGACGGCCTGCGCCAACCGCGCGGCGTCCTCGACCTCGGCGTCGGTCGCGTCGGGGCGGCCATAGCGGATATTGTCGCGGATCGAGCCTTCGAACAGATAGGGCTGCTGCGATACATAGGCGATCTGGCCGCGCAGCGACGCCTTGGTCACCTTGGCGATGTCCTGGCCGTCGATCTCGATCACCCCGCCGGTCGGGTCGTAAAAATGCTCCAGCAGCGACACCAGCGTCGATTTGCCGGCCCCCGACGGGCCGACGATCGCGGTTGTCTTGCCCGCCGGAGCGGTGAAGCTGACATGGCGCAGCACCGGCGTTTCGGGCGCATAGGCGAACGACACGTCGACGAAGCGCACCTCGCCGTTTGTCGCCTTCAGTTCAACCGCGCCGGGCCGGTCGCCCTGCTGCGGTTCGATGTCGAGGATTTCATAGATCATCCGCGCATTGACCAGCGATTTTTCCAGACTGACCTGGACGCGCGCCAGCCGCCTGGCGGGGTCATAGGCCAGCAGCAGCGCGGTGATGAACGAGATGACCGCGCCGGGCGGCTGCTGTTCGACCGAGGCGCGATAGCCGGCATAGGCGATGACGCCGGCGATCGCGGCGCCGGCCAGCATTTCGGTGATCGGCGTCATCCGCTCCGACACCCGCGCGATGCGGTTGGCGCGGCGTTCGGCGCTGTCGATCAGCTCGCCGATGCGACGCCCCAGCAGGTTCTCCATGGTGAACGCCTTGACCACCTGGATGCCCTGCGTCGCCTCCTGCATCGCGCCCAGCAGCCGCGAATTGACCTCGACCGCCTCGCGGGTCGCCCGCCGCAGCCGCCGCATCAGATAGTTGACGGCGAAGATGATCGGCGGGCCGATCAGCAGCGCCATCAGCGACAGCACCAGATCCTGCATCAGCATCACCGCCAGCAGGCCGATCAGCGAGACGCCGTCGCGGGCGATCGCCGTCAGCGTCTGCGACAGCAGGTCGCGCACGCCGGTGACGTTTTCGGCGATGCGCGCCGACAGTTGCCCCGACCTCGTTGCGGTGAAGAAACCGACGTCGAGCTTCATCAAATGATCGAAGATGCGGCGCTGATAGCGCGCCACCAGATTGTTGCCGACCTTGGCCAGCACCACGGCCTGGCCGTAGGACGCCAGCCCCCGGATGGTGAAGGCGCCCAGGATCGCGCCCGAGATCGCCACGATCAGGTCCTGGCGGCGGGCGGCGAACAGTTCGTCGACCACGTCGCGCATGATCCACGCCATGAACGCGGTCGTCGCCGCGATCGTCAGCAGGCAGGCGATGGCGAACAGATAGTGCCCGAGATAGTCGCGTCCGTTTTCGGACAGGATGCGCCGGATGACGGCGACCACCTCTCCGGGCTTGGCGCGGGCCTTGATGGGTTGCTCTGCTGGCAAATGTCTTCCGTTTCGATGGCCGACGGCGCTGGAAGCGCCATTCCCGCCGTCTCATAACCGGACTGGAGCCGCTTGCATATGGCCTTGCGGCAACAAGGGCGCGATCGATTGGCCGCTGCTCAGGCGCGCCAGCGCCGGCCTGCCGTCTCGATGCCGAAGCGGATCGGCGTGCGCGCATAGGCGGCAAGGCCCGCCAGCGCCGCCATCGGATGCGTGATCACATAGACCGGCATGTGGCGCAGCAGTTCGCTGTGCGGGGCCTTATCCTCGAACGCCGCGCGAAAGCCGCTGGTCTGCAGCGCCGGCACGATCTTCTGGGCGATGCCGCCGGTCAGGTAGACGCCGCCCCTGCTCATGAACACCAGCGCCAGGTCGCCGGCGATGCGGCCAAGGCAGGTGCAGAACATGCCGATGGTCTCGACCGCGATGGCGTCGGATTTGTCGAGGGCGGCCGCGGTGATCTCGGCCGGCGTCGCAAAGCGCGGCGCAACGCCGTCGGCGGCGGCGATGGCGCGATAGAGATTGACCAGGCCGCGGCCCGACAGGATCTGCTCGCCCGAAATCCGGCCCTCGATCCGTTCGATATGTGGAAACACCTCGAAATCGCGCGGCGTGCGCGGCCCCATGTCCATATGGCCGCCTTCGCCGGGCACCGGGATCCAGGTGTTGCGGGCAAGCACCAGCCCGGCGACCCCAAGGCCGGTCCCCGGGCCCAGCACGACCCGGCCGCCATTAGGGTCGGCGACGCCGTTTCCGATGCGCGCCATATGCTCCTCGTCCAGCGCAACGACGGCGAGCGCCTGCGCCTCGAAATCGTTCATCAGGATGATGTCGCCGAGGCCGAGTTCGGCCGCCATGACTTTCGGCCGGACCACCCAGGGGCAGTTGGTCAGGTTGATTTCGTCGCCGTCGATGGGGCCGGCGATCGCCAGCACGGCGGATTTCGGCTGCACCGAGGTGCGGTCGAGGATCTGGGTCTGGATCGCCTCGTCGATCGTCGCGAAATCCGCCGTCGCGACGATCGGAAACTGCTTCGGCTCGGCATAGGAATCGATCAGGATCGCAAATCGCGCATTGGTGCCGCCGATGTCCCCGATCAGAACCGGGAAATCCAGCACCACATCCTCCGCCCTCGGCATTATCGCCCCCCTTCCATGTCGCTCAGGCCGTGGCGTTCCGCCATCGCCAGCACAATCTCGGCCGTCGCCTCGTTCAGCGCCATCGGGATGTCGTAGACGGTCGCCAGCCGCATCAGCGCCTTGACGTCGACGTCATGCGGCATCGGCGTCAGAGGATCGACAAAAAACACCAGCACATCGATCAGGCCCTCGGCGATCAATGCGCCGATCTGCTGGTCGCCGCCAAGCGGGCCGCTCTTCATGCGCCGCACCTTGAGCGCCGGCATCGCGTCCTGCACCAGCCCGCCGGTGGTTCCGGTCGCGACGAGATTGCATCCGCTCAGAAACGCCTCGTGCGCACGGCAGAAGGCGACCAGGTCGTCCTTCTTCTCGTCATGCGCGATGAGCGCGATTCGCACGAATTCGTCTCCAGATCCGGCCGGTTGTTAAATCGGTTCAAATGAACGCCGAACCTATAGCCAAGCCTTCTCGCCAATGGAAGGCCAAATTGGCCGCTACCGGTTCGGATCGGGGCGGAACATCGGCACCGGCACGCGATCCAGCGGCACCTCGCCGGCAAACGCGCTCGCCGTCACCTGTGGCTCGGCGGGGGTCGTGGCAAGCATCGGGGCCTGGCCCCTGCCGCGCACCGTCACCGCCGCCTCGCTGACCGGCGAGGGCGCATCCAGCACCGCCGCGCAGGCGGCGGGCAGGCTCGACAGCTTCATCACGTCGCGGGCCTTCGGCTTGTCCGGGTCCTTGTTGGGCCGCCACGGCTCGTCGGTGAACCACCAGGCCAGCGACTTGTCGCAGCCGTCGCCTTGCGCCACGTCCGCCTGACCCTTGCAGCCCACCGACCCCGGCTGGCAGCCGATGCGAACGTGCATGTGGTAGTCGTGCCCCCAGAACGGGCGCACCTTGCGCAGCCAGCTGCGGTCGCCGGTGACGGTGTCGCACAGTTTCTTCTTGATGCCCGGATTGACCAGGATGCGCTCGACTTCGGGATAGCTCGCCGCGCGCCGGATCAGCTGCGCATGAGCCGGAGTCCAGCGGTTGTCATAGACCAGATGGGTCTTGGGATTGACCATCAGCGTGGCGCTCATCTTTTCGCGCTCCGACGCCGACAGGGTGCGGCCCGGCATCGGCGTCAGCCAGATGTCGGCATCCAGCCCGATCTGGTGCGAGGCGTGGCCGGTCAGCATCGGGCCGCCGCGCGGCTGCGACAGGTCGCCGATCAGCAGGCCGGGCCAGCCGTCGGCCGCCGCGTCGCGCGAAAATTTCTCGATCAGGTTGACCAGCGCCGGATGACCCCAGCGGCGATTGCGCGACAGCCGCATGGCCTGCCAGTTCGGCCCGTCGGTAGCGATGGCGACGCCGCCGGAAAAGCAGCCCTTGGAATAGAAACCGTAGGATTTGGGCGCGGTGGCCGCCGGCAGCGTCATCGCCCCGAACAGGTCCTTGGCCAAGGGTTCGGCAACGGCGTCGGCCGACACGCCACCCATCGCAAGCGCCGCGAGCGCCGCCCTGACAAACGTCCTGAACGTGGCTGTCATCGTCTGATCCCTGAAGTCCCGGCCGGATACATCGCAGCAAACCGTGGCGAAGCGTTGGCGGCGAATGGTTAACCAAACGTGAATCGACGCACTGGCGCATAACACGAAAGCGCGGCGCGCTCTAACGCCAGTCCTGTCTCGCCCACATGTCCGTCAACGCTACGCGATAGTTCGGCCAGCGCATCGTGTAGCCCGTCGCCTTCAGTTTTGCGTTCGAGACACGTTTGGTCTCGCCGTAGAACGACCGCGCCATCGGCGTCAGGGTTGCGGTGGCGAAGTCGATCTCCGGCGGCGGTTCGACCCCCATCAGGCCGGCGGCGAAGCCGATCACGTCCTGCGGTGGCGACGGCTCGTCGTCGGTGACGTTGAAGACGCCCGGCGTCTCGCCCGCCGCCAGGTGTTTCAACGCGCCGGCGATGTCGTCGACATGGATGCGGTTGAAGACCTGCCCGGGCTTGACGATGCGCCGCGCCGTGCCGTTGGCCAGATTGACGAAGGCGTTGCGGCCCGGCCCGTAAATACCCGACAGCCGCAGGATCGCCAGCGGCGTCCCAAGTCCAGCCGCAAATGCGGTCCATTCGCCTTCGGCTTCCAGCCGCATGTCCGAGCGTCCGGGGCGGGGACTGCATTGGCTCTGTTCGGTCACCCAGGCGCCGTCATGGTCGCCATAGACGCCGACCGTCGACAGATAGCCGATCCAGCGCAGCGCCGGCATTTCGGCGCGGCCGGGACCCCGGGCCGTGGCGAGAAACGGATCGCCGGCCTCGGAAGGTCCGGCGGAGACGACCAGATGGGTGGCGCGGCCGAGTTCGGTTCGCAGGTCCGGCGATATCTCGCCGCCACCGAACACGTAAGCGTCGATGCCCTGCCGCCTGAGATCATCCAGCCTGTCCACCGAGCGGGTCGTGCCTGTGACGTCAAATCCGTCCGCCCGCGCCAGCGCGGCGAAGGCGCGCGCCGAATAGCCGGCCCCGATCAGCAGGAATCTTGTCATCTCGCTTCCGTTTCAATCCGTGTGAATCGCGGCCAGGGCATATTTCCATTCATCCCGCACCGACATGTCGGCATCGTCGGCGCGCCCGGCGCTCAATCGGCCGAAAGCATCGGCGTCGAGCAGCCGCGACAGTGCCCACACCGCTGCGCCGCGCACCAGCGGCGACGGGTCGTCGATCAGGTTTGTGCATGGGTCGACCAGCGAGCTGTCGCCGGAGTTGCCGGTCGCGACCAGCACGTTGCGCAGAAACCGGTCACGCCCGATGCGCTTGACCGGCGAGCCCGAGAACATCGCCCGGAATCCGGCGTCGTCGAGTCTGATCAGATCGGCCAGCGCCGGCGCGTTCAGATCGTCGCGCGCCGCCAGTTTCACCTCGCTGGCGGCGCTGGCGAACTTGTTCCACGGGCACACCGCCAGGCAGTCGTCGCAGCCATAGATGCGGTTGCCGATCGCGGCGCGAAAGCCGTGCGGGATCGGGCCCTTGTTCTCGATCGTCAGGTAGGAAATGCAGCGCCGCGCATCGAGCTGGTAGGGCGCGGGGAAGGCGTTGGTCGGGCAGGCGTCGAGACAGGCGCGGCACGAGCCGCAACGATCGATCTCCGCTTCGTCGCGCGCCAGCTCGAGGGTGGTGAAGATCGAGCCGAGAAACAGCCAGGAGCCGAATTCGCGACTGACCAGATTGGTGTGCTTGCCCTGCCAGCCGAGACCTGCGCTGGCGGCAAGCGGCTTTTCCATCACCGGCGCGGTGTCGACGAACACCTTGACGTCGCCGCCGGCGCGGGCCGCGATCTTCCCCGCCAGCTCCTTCAGCCGGCCCTTGACGATGTCGTGATAGTCGCGATTGCGCGCATAGACGGAAATCGTCGCCCGGTCCCGCCGTTCCAGGGTCTCAAGCGGGTCGGATTGCGGCCCGTAGTTCATCGCCAGCATGATGACGCTGCGCGCGTCGGGCCACAGATTGTCGGGCGATGTGCGGCGCTCGAAGGTTTCGTTGAGCCAGTCCATCGAACCGTGCCAGCCGGCGTCCAGCGCCTCGGCGAGGCGCTGGCGCGCCGCCTGCGGGGCGTCGGCGCCGGTCACCGCCACGGCGGCGAAGCCGAGGCGTTTGGCCTCGCCGTCGATGAAGCGGCGCAGTTTTGCCGGATCGGCGACCGATCCGCGTCCCATCTCAGAAATCCAGGTCCGCGTAGTGGGTCGATGGCGACAAGCCGCGCACCCGGTCCATCAGCAGCGGTCTGAACGACGGGCGCGACTTGACGCGGGTATACCATTCCCCGGCCTGGGGATTGCCAGCCCAGTCGACCTCGCCGAGATAGTCGAGCGTCGACAGCGTGGCGCCGGCCGCCAGATCGGCGTAGCTGAACCGCGCGCCGGCCATCCAGTTGCGGGTGCCGGCCAGCCAGTTGGTGTATTTCATGTGCTGCTTGACGTTGGCGCGCGCGGCGCGGATCGCCGCCGAATCGGGCGCCCCGCCGCCCTGCGCCGACGACATCATCGGCTTGAAGACGCGTTCGCGCACGAGATGCCGCGTCACGTCGTTTTCGGTCTTTTCCAGATACCAGGCGACGATGCGGCGGATTTCGGCGCGCCCCATCGGATCCTCGGCGAACAGCCGCTTGTCGCGCTTGAGCACGCCGCGGGTCTCGTCGACATATTCGGCGATCGCCGCCGCCCCAACCACCGGCATGTCGCCTTCCGCCAGCAGCACCGGCAGATTTCCGGCAGGATTCAGCGCCAGGAACTCCTTGCGCCGGGCCCAGGGCTTTTCTTCGATCAGCGCCAGTTCCTCGCCATACTCGCCAAAGGTGAGGCGAACGAAACGCGAAGCGGCCGACATCGGATGGTGGAAAAGGGTCAGCATTGTCCCAACCTTGCGGCGTCGCCGGTCGGGGCCGGACTGCCACTGGTATTTCTTGCCGGGCGCGGCTACTGCTCGCTCACCCGGATTCGCCCGACCTATAGGGGTTGATCGGGGCCCTGACAAGCAACCCGTAATACGGCGAACTGGAGATCGTCATGCAGGATCAGTCAATCGTCTCGGCAATCCTGCTGGGTCTGATCGAAGGTCTGACCGAGTTCATTCCGGTGTCGTCGACCGGGCATATCCTGCTCGCCGGGCACTTCCTCGGCTTCAAGTCCACCGGCAAGGTGTTCGAGATCGTCATCCAGCTCGGCGCCATCCTGGCGATCGTCAGCGTCTATTTCGCGCGACTTTGGAGGATGGTGATCGACCTGCCGCGCGATGCGCGCACAAGGCGGTTCGTCGCCGGCATCCTCATCGCCTTCCTGCCGGCCGCGGTCATCGGCGCGCTGGCGCACGACTTCATCAAGACCGTCCTGTTCGAGACGCCGATGCTGATCTGCGCCACGCTGATCCTCGGCGGCATCGTGCTGCTTTATGTCGACCGCTGGGCGTTGCAGCCGAAATATCACGACGCGATGGATTTCCCGCTGCCCGTATGCCTGGCCATCGGCCTGTTCCAGTGTCTGGCGATGATTCCCGGCACCTCGCGGTCAGGCTCAACCATCGTCGGAGCGCTGCTGCTGGGCGCGGACAAGCGCGCGGCTGCAGAGTTTTCGTTCTTCCTCGCCATGCCGACCATGGCCGGCGCCGTCGCCTACGATCTGTTCAAGAACCGCGACGTGCTGTCGGGCTCCGATTTCACCGTCATCGCCGTCGGCTTCATCGTTGCGTTCGTCTCGGCGGTGTTTGTCGTCCGCTCGCTTCTCGATTACGTCTCGCGCAACGGCTATGCGCTGTTTGGCTGGTGGCGCATCATCGTTGGCGCCGTCGGCGCGATTGCGTTGCTGACCCTCGGCTGAGCCAGTCTAGCCGCCAGGCCAGGTGTCCGACAGCCGGTAGCCTTGCGGCCAGGGGTCCGACGGGTCCAGCATGTGCTGGTGAACGCCGGTGACCCAGCCGCGGCCGGAAATCTGCGGCACGATCGCGGGACGTCCCGCGACGGTCGTTTCGCGGGCGATCCGGCCCTGAAAGCGCCCGCCGATCAGCGATTCGAGCTCAAGTGTGTCGCCGGCCTTCATCTGGCCTTTCGCCGCCATCACCGCCATGCGGGCGGACACCGCGGTGCCGGTCGGCGACCGATCGATCTTGCCCGGCCTGATCGCCACCGCCGAGCGGCTGACGCGGCGGCCGTTCTCCTGGCGCACAGGGCCGCAGAAGGCGCAGAACGAAATATGATCCCAGTCGGGACGTTCCGGATGGGAAAAGCCGAGCGCCGCATTGGCGGCGTCTGAAATCTTCATGCCGGTCTCGGCCAGGTCGCGCGCCTCGCCCGGCGCCAGCTCGAAACCGAGCGCCGCGGCGTCGACGATGACGAACGAATCGCCGCCATAGGCGGTGTCCACCGTGATCGTGCCGATGCCCGGCACCTCCAGCGGCGCGCCCAGCCTGTCGGCGAAGGACGGCAGGTTGGTGACGGTGATTCGTTCCGCCTTGCCATCGCGGCACTCGGCCTCCACCTCGATCAGGCCGCCCGGCGCCTCCAGGGTCAGCCTCGTCACCGGTTCGGTCATCGGAACGATGCCGCTGTCGAGCAGAACCGTCGACACGCAGATCGAATTCGAACCCGACATCGGCGGCGTGTCGGCGGGCTCCATGATGATGAAGCCCATCTGGGCGCGCGGATCTTTTGGCGGCACCAGCAGGTTGACGTGGCGAAAGACGCCGCCGCGAGGTTCGTTCAGAACAAAATTGCGCAGGCCGCCATCCCGGTGGATGAATGCGCGCTGCGCCCACAGCGTATCGCCCGGCGGCGGGGCGACGCCGCCGACAATGACGTCTCCCACCTCGCCTTCGGCGTGGCAGGAGACGACATGCAGGATTTTGGTTGTGCGCATACGGCCAGTTTATGCCGCTTTTTTCTGCTCGTCAGCCAGGTAACCTCGTTCTTTCAGCCAGTCCTCGATAATGATTTCAACCAGCGACGAGACCGAACGGCGGTCGTCTTTGGCCGCCCTGATGAGCGCTTCTTTCAGATCGCGTTCGATGCGGAATCCGAGCGGATGGGTTTTGGACATGAAGTCCTCCTTATGAGCCGTCGTCAAACGACGGGAATACGATTGGGATTTGTCGGAAAAAGCCGCGCATGGCGGCGGTCGGGTCAGGCCCGAGGCGGCCCGCGCGGCGCAAACGCCGTCGTAAGCAGCTGGCCGTGCGGCAGTTGATAGCCGGCGTGCGGCGGTTCGATCCGGTGGCCGCCGTCGCGCGGATGCGACGCAATGGATAGACCGGCGTCGTCGCCGTCGGACGAAGAAAACGGCGCGGCGAAGACCAGATCAGGGGCTGCGGCAAGCGCGAGAACGGGAGCGCCTGCGACGTCGCGCGCATTGTGCGGGCCGCCGGGCTGGCATACGGCCGGTTCGGAAGCCCAGGCCTGCGGCTCGCCCGGCGCCGCGCCAAGCAGAAGCGCCAGGGCGACGACCAGAAGCCGCGCCATGAGCGCCATCCTTCTTGTCATTTCGGCCGCGCCATTGCGCATGGTTCGTCTCATCGATCCCGACAGGTGCTTTAGTCTTATCCGCTTGTGCGTGCGTAAATGCAATACGACTTCCGACAAACGCGGAATCGGATCAAAAGTTGCAAAAATCGGTTAGATTTCAAATAGATTCTGGTATTTGGCGGCGTCACCACGGCGCTTCGTCGCGCCCGCGCAGCCACCAGCGGGCGATCAGCCAGCAGATCAGCGCCCATGCAAATCCGGCGCACCAGCCGCCGAGAACGTCCGACGGCCAGTGAACCCCCAGAAACACCCGGCTGGTCCCGACGAGAAAGGTCAGCAGCACGGCGACGCCGATGAAAAAGACCTTCAATCGCCGCTGCGGCACGATCCGCGCCAGCAGCGAGCCCAGCGTCAGATAGGTGACGGCCGACATCATCGCGTGGCCGGAGGGAAAACTGAGGCTCGATTCAGTCATCAGATGCGACACCAGCTCTGGCCGGGGGCGGTCGATTCCGAGCTTCAGAAGCGACGACACGATCTGACCGCCACCGACCGAGACCAGCACAAACAGCGCAATCTGCCACTTGCCGGCCAGCAGCAGGAACAGGATCACCAGGGCGGTGAGCAACACAAGAACCGCGGTGCTGCCAAGCGCGGTGATGTCGCGCACCATGCCTTCCAGCCATTGCGGCCCGATCGGGTTGGACGTGTCGCCCGGTTCGCGAAACGCCAGCAGGATACGCACGTCGATCTCGTTGGGTGAGGCAAGCCGCGCGACTTCCGACAGTTCGACGAGCGCATAGAGGGCGGCGACCACAAGCAGGCCCGCGACCAGCACCGGAAATTCAAGCCGGTTGAAGAAATCGAACCGGGTGCGGGGCGCCGACGGGCCATTGTCATGTTTGCTCATGCACGTCTCATAGCGCGGACAGGGCGATTGCGAAACCGTTGCCCGGCAGGCGACGCCTGTCGCCTGCTGGGGGTCCAGCAGACTTGACCGGATAGGTCAAATGTCCTATTAGGACGACTGTCCTGTACCTGAACAGATGCGGATGCCGAGAAAATCCACGCGTGAAGTCATCGTCGAGACAGCCGACAAACTTTTTTACAAGGGAGGCTTTGCGGCGACGTCATTTGCCGACATCGCGGCGCAGGTCGGGATTTCGCGGGGCAATTTCTACCACCATTTCAAGACCAAGGACGACATTCTCGATGCGGTGATCGATCGCCGGCTTGGCGACCGCCGGGCGATGCTGGACGACTGGACCTGCAGCAGCAGCGACCCGCGCGAACGGATCTACGCGTTCGTCGGCATCGTCATCGTCAATCGGAGCGACATCATGGAGTCCGGTTGTCCTGTCGGCACGCTCGCATCCGAACTTGCAAAGCTCGATCACGGCGCCCGCGAACGCGCCGCCGCCATCCTTGATCTTTTCCGCCGCTGGCTTGGCGAGCAGTTCCGGCTCGCCGGCGCCGAACGGGCCGACGAACTGGCCCTGCATCTGCTTGGCTGGTCACAAGGGGTCGCGGTGCTGGCGTCCGCCTTGCGCGACGAAGCCTATATCCGGCGCGAAGTCGCCCGGATCATTGCATGGGTCGACGCGCAGCTTGCACGGCCGATCGGAGAGGAGCTCTGATGTACATCACATTCCTGACTTTCGCCGAAAACCGCGCTTTGGCCGGCGAGCACATGGCCGCGCACAATCAATGGATCGCGCGCGGCTTTGCCGACGGGGTCTTTCTGTGCGTCGGCTCGCTGCGTCCGGCCTTCGGCGGCGCGGTCCTCGCGCATGGCGAGAGTCGGGCGGCGTACGACGCCCGCATCAAGGCGGACCCGTTCGTGGTTCACGGCGTGGTCTCGGCCCAGACCCACGAGGTCAACCCCGCACGCACCATCGACGCGTTGCGGTTCCTGACCGATGCGGCCTGATGCGGCTCAGTTGGTCAGCCTTACCGACGATCCGTCGGTGGAACAGCCTCCGATGACTTCGTAGCGGAAGTCGGTGCCTTCCCAGGGATTGACTGCGCCGTCCCAGCCGCCGCCGTCTTCCCAGCGCTGCTCGATCCATTTGCCGGTGCAGCCGACGGCCGCCATCATGTCGACCTTGGTGCCCTTGGGCGTCTGCTTGCCGGCGACAAACATCTGGTCCGACGTGTTTGGATCGTTCGAGTAGAGGTAGCGGATCTTTTCCTTGAACGACCAGTAGACGGCGCCGACTTTGGCCGAAATGTCCATCTGCATGTAGATATCGTCCATGCCGGACACGTCGACCTCCGCTGTGCCGTCGCCCGACAGGACCTTGTTGGTGCAGCTGCTCGATTTGGTGCAGGTGGTTTTGTAGAAATCGATCCATTTGCCTTGAGCGTCGAGCTTGCTCATCGTCGTCACGCTCCCGCCCGAAAGACTGGTCAACACATAGGTCATGCGCAGCAAGGGCTGGTAGGCGACGGCGCCAACGGGACGCCCCATCAAGGTCACGATCTTGTCCCAGGCGCCGGTGACCTTGCTCAGTTTGAACCTGGTCGTCTTCAGCTTGACCGGCTTTTTCACCGACGACTTCGCCGAAACCTTAATTGACTCGGTGCCGGCAATGGCCATGAAAATGGTCGGCACTTCATGGCTGGACCTGACCTTGAGCGCCGCGCCGGTGGTGTCGGTGAACAGGTCGCCGTCGATCGTCGCCGCGCCATCGCCGCCATTCGTCTCATAGACCTGCTGCAATGTCGTTTGACGGTCGGCTTTCGTCGCCGTGTCGGGCAGCATCAGCGCGGCAAACGCCGCGGCGTCGAGCGCATTTTGCATTTCCGACCGCTCGTTGGCGGCCAGATTGTAGTCGACCGCCATGCCCACTGCGAGCATGAGCGGCAGGGTCAAAATGGCAGTCGCAACTGCAATGTTACCCTCTTTGGACCTCGAGAAGCCGGTCGACCTGAAGAACTTGTGCATAAAGCTCGCTTTCGGAAAGCATTTGGCCCTCTATAATCTGGGATTCCTAGGCCGTGTGGACGGATTTGAT
>DDFA01000010.1 GCA_002336975.1 Phyllobacteriaceae bacterium UBA1940 | reverse complement strand
ACCTGTGGCCTCTGCCTTCGGAGGGATTATCGCTGGCTCCGCCAATAAACGCCAGGAGCCGCCGATGACCGCCTATCTCCCTGTAATCGCTAAAGAATTTGATTTCGGCTTCCGCCGGAAGTACGCTCTGTCTCGCCACAGTTTTCGCCCGCTTGCTTACGTGATGCTTACGCGAGAGAGCGCTGTCGGCTCGGAGAAAGCCCATGTCTAAGCTCACCAAAAGGGTCGTTGACGCCGCTGAAAGCCGCTCCAAAGATTACGTCATCTGGGACGACGAACTTCCCGGCTTCGGCCTCCGTGTCTTCACGTCGGGAAAGCGCAGCTACGTCATCCAGTATCGCCTCGGCAAGCGTTCGCGTCGGTTCACCATCGGTTTGCATGGCATCTGGACGCCCGAGCGCGCGCGCCAGGAAGCGAAGGTCCAACTAGGCCGCATCGCTCAGGGTGAAGATCCCGCCGAGGAGAAGCAGCTCGACAACAAGGCGATCACCGTCAAGGAGCTGTGCGACCTCTACGTCGCTGATCTCAAGGCTGGCCTCATCTTGGGTAAGGGTGGCCGGCCAAAGAAGGCGAGCACGATCCTCTCGGATACAGGACGCATCGAGCGCCACATCGTGCCCTTGCTCGGCACTCGGAGGGTCAAGGACCTTGTGAAGGCCGACATCACGAAGGCCCTGAAAGACATCATGGCCGGCAAGACCCGCTGCAGCGTCAAGACGAAGAAGCTGCGCGGCCGCGCCATCGTACGCGGCGGTGCCGGAACGGCTACCCGGACGATCGGACTGTTCGGCGGCATCCTCACCTACGCGGTTGAAGCAGGCATCATCGACCTCAATCCCGTCCACGGCGTCCGGCGGCCGAAGGACAATGTGCGCGGACGGCGCCTGACCGAGGCCGAATATCGCCTGCTCGGCGACATCCTGACCAAGGCTGCAGAGAACGGGAAGTATGAGTTGTCGGTCGACATCATCCGGCAGCTCGCGCTCACCGGATGCCGTCGGACCGAGATGATCACCTTGGCTTGGAGCGAGGCTGACACCGATTCAAGCTGTCTCCGGCTGATCGACAGTAAGGAAGGAAGCTCGATCCGTCCGATCGGCTTGCCTGTCGTGGAGTATCTCGAAAACCGCCGGAAGGAGCAGACCGGCACCTACGTCTTTCCCGGCCAGGGTGATGACAATGCGTTCGGGAGCTTCCCCAACCATTGGGAGCAGATATTCGCGGACACCGCGCTCGCCGACATCACGCCACACGTCCTGCGGCACAGCTTCGCCAGTATCGCCAACGATCTCGGCTTCACCGAAGTCACGATCGCCGCGCTGGTCGGGCATGCGAAGGGATCGGTCACGAGCAACTACATCCATACGCTCGATACCGCGCTCATCATGGCCGCCGACACTATCTCGGGCTACATTCAGGGGCTTCTGGATGGGATCGAGTTCAAACAGACGGCCTACGCCCTGGACCGGGACTCCCGGAAAGCCGCCCTCGCGCGGTTCCTGCAGAAGGCCGCCGCTACCGAACAGGACACGGCCGAGGACTCGGAGCAGTTGCTTGCAGCTTGATCGCGCGATGGGGGTTTCAGTTATTGCAGTTAAGCCCCGCAACCCTTATATTGGCTGGTCAGGAGACACGATCATGGCCAGCCAAGTGGTGCAGTTCGCCGGTCTGTCCGACCGCGACCGCAAGACTGTGACGCCTCTGCCAACCTTGGCAGAGGGCGATCACGTGGAGCTGCATGTGCGGCGTCGCGATGGACGGGAGCAGACCCTGTCCCTTCCGCCGGCCGCCATCAGCGCCGTCGAGACGCTGCTGTCTCGCCTGCTGAACGGCGAGAGGGTCGCCGTGCTCACGGAAGATCAGGAGCTGAGCCCGACCGACGCATCGGTGATCCTGGGCATCTCGCGTCCGCTCGTCGTCCATCGCATGGACATCGGCGATCTGCCGTTCCGCTACGTCGGAAAGCACCGCCGGGCATCGCTGAAGGACGTGCTGGCCTTGAAGGAGACGCTGGACGCTCGCCAGAAGGCGATGGACGTCCTGGCCGAGGACACAGAGGATCTTGTCGTCAACCATGGCCTCTAGACCGCCCATCGCGGTCTACGACGCCTGCGTCCTCTATCCCTTCCATCTGCGCAATGTGCTGATCCAGTGCGCCTTCGATGGCTTAGTCGCCGCGCGCTGGACCAACGACATTCACGCGGAATGGATACGCAATCTCGCCGCCAATTCTCCCAGCACACCGGTCGCGCGCTTCGAGACCACCCGCGACATGATGAAAGCCGTCCTGCCTGACGCCAATGTCGCCAACCATCGGAGCCTGATTCCGAGCCTTTCCTTGCCCGATCCGGATGACCGGCATGTGCTGGCGGCCGCGATCGCTGGCGGTGCCGAGACGATCGTCACTTGGAACCTGAAGGATTTTCCCGCTTCGCAGATCACCCCTCACGGAATCGCCGCTATGTCGCCCGACGCCTTCCTTTCGGCCTTGCACCGAGCCTATCCGAAAGCCCTTCTAAGCAGTATCGCGCGGGCGCGCGAAAACCTCAGACGCACGACGCCATCCGTTGCGGAATTCATAGACATTCTCGAAGCGCAGGGGCTGGCCGAGTTCGCTCCCGTCCTGCGGCGCCGCAAAGCGCACCTGGCCTGATCCCCCCGCAGGGCTCGGAAATTCCGCTTCGAGTTATCGCCGCAGCGGCAAGGCCGCAGAATCATTCTTGACTCTATGACCCGAAAATCAGAACAAATCGCGAACATGACTACGCCGCCTTCGGAGGTCAAGAACGCACTTGCGGCCCGAGCCCGCCATAGAGTCCCTGCGCGCGCAGATCGAGAAGATCGAAGGCCGAAGCCGGCGCGCCAAATCGGTCCTTCCTTTCGGAATCACCGAGGTGGATTCGCGACTCCCCGGCGGCGGCCTTGCCCTCGGCGCGCTGCATGAAATAGCCGGCGGCGGCAACGGAGCGGTCGACGGAGCCGCAGCGGCTTCCTTCAGCGCGGGCCTCGCCGCCCGCACCAAAGGCAAAATCCTCTGGTGCATCACGCGCGCCGACCTATTCGCGCCCGCCATTGCCCAGGCAGGCCTCGCGAGCGACCGCGTGATCTACCTCGAAGCCGGCGACGACAAGACCGTCCTCGCCTGCATGGAAGAAGGATTGCGCCACGGCGGCCTCGGGGCCGTCATCGGCGAGGTCGCCCGCCTTTCGATGACAGCATCAAGACGCCTGCAACTGGCGGCCGAAGGCGCCGGCTCGCTCGGGATCGCCTTGCGGCGCTGGCGGCGACAGACAGAGGCGACGGATTTCGGCCAACCGACATCTGCGATGACGCGCTGGCGCGTCTCCGTAATGCCCTCAACGCCGCTACCCGTTCCCGGCGTGGGCCGCGCACGCTGGTTGGTTGAACTCATCCGCGCCCGAGCGGGCGAAAGTGCAGATTTCGAGTTGGAGGCGTGCGATGACACGGGTCGTCTCGCTCTTCCTGCCGAACTGGTCCACAGACCGGCTTCGGCGGAAGGCTGGCGACGCGGCGCCTCCGGCTGAGGCGCCGCTCGTCCTGATTGGCCGCGACGGGAACAGGCGGGTGGTGCTGGCGGCGGATGCTGCGGCCCAGGCCGCCGGACTGCGCGCCGGCATGCCCGTCACTAAGGCACAGGTCCTGGTGCCGGCTCTTATCGTGCAGGATGCCCAGCCAGTAGCCGACGACGAGGCCCTTGAGCGCCTCGCGGTGTGGCTCCTCCGCTATGCGCCTATCGTGGCTCCAGACCCGCCTGACGGCCTCATCATCGACTCGACAGGCGCTGATCACCTCCACGGCGGCGAAGCCGTCATGCTGGAGGGCTTGATCGGGCGCCTCGCCATGTCCGGGATCACCGCTAGAGGCGCGATCGCCGACACATGGGGAGCAGCCCATGCGCTGGCCCGGTTCGTGGCGCAGCCTGCCGTCATCGCGCCGGAGGGTCACGGCCCATCCGTCTTGGAGCGGTTACCGCTTGAGGCGTTGCGCATTCCAGCCGCGACCACTGCGGCGTTGCGCGCACTCGGCTTCAGAACGGTCGGCGATCTTCTGGCGCAGCCGCGCGCACCGCTCACCTTGCGCTTCGGCCCGGAACTCGGCCGACGCTTAGACCAGGCCTTGGGCACTGCGGCCGAACTCATCGAGCCGGTCCGGCCTGCCGATCTCATCGAGGTGCGCCGCGCCTTCGCTGAACCGATCGGCGCGGCCGAGACCATCGCCCGCTACATCGGCAAGCTCGTCAACCAGCTTTGCGAGCGACTGGAGGAAGGCGGCCTCGGCGCACGCAGGCTCGATCTCATCTGCCACCGCGTCGACAGCCGGGCCCAGGCCGTGCGGGTCGGCATGGCCACACCGGTCCGCGACGCGAAGCGGCTGACGCGCCTCCTGTGCGACAAGATCGAGACCATCTCGCCCGGCTTCGGCATCGAGGTGATGACCCTCGCCGCCAGCGTCGCCGAACCGCTTGAGCGCAGACAGATCGTCAGTTCTTTGGTTGAGGAGAGCGCCCCCGACGTCTCCGATCTCATTGACACCCTGATGAACCGCGTTGGCGAACGTGCCCTCTATCGGCTTGCCCCTGTCGCCAGCGACGTTCCGGAGCGGTCTGTCTGTCGTATCCCGGCGATGGCGGCCGATACGGGAGTGGGCTGGCCCGGCCATTGGCCGAGGCCCTCGCGCCTACTGCCGACGCCCGAGCCGGTCGAGACCGTCGCGTTGCTCCCTGATCATCCGCCGGTCTCGTTCACCTGGCGCGGAATCCGCCGCCGCCTTCGACGCGGCGACGGCCCGGAGCGCGTGTTCGGCGAATGGTGGAAGCGTGACGCCGAGCTGGCCGCCGTCCGCGACTACTTCCGGGTTGAGGACGACGCCGGCGAACGCTACTGGCTGTTCCGCGCCGGCGACGGCGAGGACACCGCCACAGGCTCGCACCGCTGGTTCATCCACGGAGTCTTCGGATGAGCGAGCCCCGCTACGCCGAGCTTCAGGTCACCTCGCATTTCAGCTTTCTGCGGGGGGCGTCGTCCTGTGAGGAGCTGTTCGCCCAGGCGGCGTTCGCCGGGATCGAAGCGCTGGCCGTGGTGGACCGGAATTCGCTCGCCGGCATCGTCCGGGCCCACGAGGCGGCGAAGACCACAGGCGTCCGCCTGATTGTCGGCTGCCGCCTCGACCTCGCCGACGGTATGTCTGTGCTGGTCTATCCGACCGACCGACCTGCCTATTCCCGTCTCTGCCGCCTACTGTCGCTCGGCAAGCGGCGCGGCGGAAAGGCAAGGTGCGTGCTCGAATGGCAGGACCTCGTCGCTTACGGCGAAGGATTTATCGCCGTCTTCGTGCCGGATCTCGCGGATGACCAATGCGGCCTTCGTCTGCGCCGACTGCGCGATGCGTTCGGCGATCGGGCGTATCTGGCTCTGACACTGCGTCGCCGGCCCAACGACCAGCTTCGCCTTCACGAGCTGTCGAACCTCGCCACCAAGATGCGGGTCGCGACCGTGGTGACGAACGACGTCCTCTTCCACGAACCCGCCCGCCGCATCCTTCAGGACGTCGTCTCATGCATCCGGCACAACGTCACGATCGATACGATCGGCGACCGCCGGGAGCGTCACGCCGATCGATACATAAAGCCGCCCGAGGAGATGCACCGCCTCTTCAGCCGCTACCCCGAGGCGCTTGCCCGAGGCCTGCAAATCGCCGACCGCTGCCGCTTCAATCTCGACGAGCTGGCCTACCAATATCCGGAAGAACGCGACGATCCGGCCCTTACGCCGCAGGAGACGCTGGCGAAGCTCACCTGGGAAGGCGCAGCCGAGCGTTACCCGGAAGGCGTGCCCGATAGCGTGACCACCGCGCTTCAACATGAGCTGCGGCTCATCGAGAAGCTCGACTATGCGCCATATTTCCTGACCGTGAATTCGATCGTTCGCTTCGCCCGCTCGAAGGACATCCTTTGCCAAGGGCGCGGATCGGCTGCCAACTCCGCCGTCTGCTATGTCCTTGGCATCACGTCGATCGATCCCGGTCGCAACGATCTTCTCTTCGAGCGGTTCGTGTCCGAGGAACGCCGAGAGCCGCCCGATATCGATGTCGATTTCGAGCATGAGCGGCGAGAAATCGTCATGCAGTGGGTGTTCGACGCCTACGGCCGCGACCATGCCGCTCTCTGCTCGACCGTCATTCGCTACCGCACCAAGGGCGCGCTGCGCGATGTCGGCAAGGCGCTCGGCCTCCCTGAAGACCTGATCGGGACTTTGTCGTCACAGGTCTGGGCCTGGTCGGAGGAAGGCGTCGAACAGAAGCACGTCGAGGAACTGAATCTCAATCTCGCCGATCGCAGGCTTCGCCTGACGCTCGATCTCGCCCGGCAGCTCATGGGCGCGCCGCGCCATCTGAGCCAGCATCCCGGCGGTTTCGTCCTGACCCATGACAGGCTCGACGACCTCGTGCCGATCGAGCCCGCCGCTATGAAGGACCGGCAGGTCATCGAGTGGGACAAGGACGATATCGACGCCCTGAAATTCATGAAGGTCGACGTCCTGGCGCTCGGGATGCTGACCTGCATGAAGAAGGGACTGGACCTTCTGGCCGAGCATAAGGGCGTCAACCTCGACCTTGCCTCCATCCCGGCTGAAGACCCGCGCACCTACGCGATGATCCGCAAGGCGGACACGCTCGGCACGTTCCAGATCGAGAGCCGGGCGCAGATGTCGATGTTGCCGCGTCTGAAGCCTCGCACCTATTACGACCTCGTCGTACAGGTCGCGATCGTCAGGCCCGGTCCGATCCAGGGTGACATGGTACATCCCTATCTTCATCGCCGGGAGGGCCTTGAACCCGTCCACTACCCAAAGCCCGAGCTGGAGAAAGTGCTCGGCAAGACGCTCGGCGTGCCGCTCTTCCAGGAGCAGGCGATGCGGGTTGCGATCGAATGCGCCGGCTTTACTCCCGGCGAAGCCGACATGCTCCGCAAGTCGATGGCCACTTTCAAGTTCACCGGCGGCGTCTCGCATTTCCGCGATAAGCTGATCGCCGGCATGGTGGCCAACGGCTACGAGCAGGCGTTCGCCGAGCAGACCTTCAAACAATTGGAGGGCTTCGGCAGCTACGGGTTTCCGGAAAGCCACGCAGCCTCTTTTGCGCTAATCGCCTACGCCTCGGCCTGGCTCAAATGCTGGCATCCCGAAGTGTTCTGCGCCGCGCTGCTGAACAGTCAGCCCATGGGCTTCTACGCGCCGGCGCAGATCGTGCGTGACGCGCGTGATCATGGCGTCGAAATCCGTCCGGTCTGCGCCAACGCATCCCGATGGGACTGCACGCTCGAGCCCGCCGGTAGCGAAGAGCGATTCGCCATTCGCCTGGGTCTGCGCATGGTCAAAGGCCTCGCCAATGCCCACGCCGCGGCGATCGTCACGGCCAGGGCGGATCAGCCCTTCGGCTCCGTAGACGATCTATGGCGCCGTGCCGGCATCCCCGTCGCGGCGCTCACGCAAATCGCCGAAGCGGACGGATTTCGACCGCCCTTCGGCCTGGCACGCCGCGAGGCGCTATGGGCGATCAAGGCTCTGCGCGATGAACCGCTCCCGCTCTTCGCCGCCGCGTCGGCCCGAGAGACGGAGATCGTGCCAGAGGTCGCCGAGCCGGCCGTCATCCTGCGCCCCATGACGGCGGGCGGTGAAGTCGTAGAGGACTACCGACATGTCAGCCTGTCGCTGCGGGACCATCCGGTCTCGTTCCTGCGCCGGGAGCTGCGCCGTCGCCGCATGGTCACTTTCCAAGAGGCGATGGACGCCAAAGACGGCCGATGGCTAGAGGCAGCCGGCATCGTGTTAGTGAGACAGCGGCCTGGCAGCGCCAAGGGCGTCATGTTCATCACGCTCGAAGACGAGAGCGGAATTGCCAACCTCGTGGTCTGGCCCAAGGTCTTCGAGCAGAACCGCCGCACCATCCTGTCGGTCGGCATGATCGCCGTGCGCGGGCGCGTTCAACGCGAAGGCGAAGTGGTTCATCTCGTTGCGCAGCGTCTGACAGATCTTTCCGCTGAGCTGGCAAGCGTCGGCGAGCGCGACACGGCCTTTCCACTACCACATGGGCGCGGCGACGAATTCCATCACGGCTCGGCAAGCCCAGACCCGCGCGGCCTACCGCCAAACGGGCTTCGAACCCGCGATATTTATATCCCCGACCTTCACATCGACACTATCGAAGTCAAAACGCGCGATTTCCACTAGGGTGCCACCGCGCTCAAGCGCTGCGCACTCTTCGGACACGACTGGTCGAACCCTCCATCGGACTTTGGGCGAAGATCGGCGTCGCACCTTCACGGCCGCTCGCATGGCGACGTAGCAAGGCCGACGTCGTGTCGCGGTCTGCCGCACGGGCGAACGCAAAGCCTTGCCCGACTTTGCAGCCCATCGACCAAAGCTGGCTCGCCTGAACTTCTGTTTCGATCCCCTCAGCCACAATCTCAATGCCGAGCTGCCGCGCGATATCGATGAGCCCCTCGACGATCACCATGCTTGGATCGTCCGGCCATAAACGGCCAATGAAAGCCTGATCGATCTTGATGATGTCGACCGGGACGTTCAGCAGATGCGTCAGCGACGCATGTCCGGTCCCAAAGTCATCGAGCGCGACGCGGACGCCGGCGGCGCGCAATGCCTCTATCTCCCGTGCTACGACGCGATCACTTCGGCCGATACATGCGTCCTCGCTCACTTCGACGATCAAACCACCGAGCGGGACGCCAGCGCGACCGAAGGCATCTTCGAGTTTTTGAGCCAGGCTGCCCGTATAGAAATCGGCGGTCGAAACATTGAGGCCGACCTGCTGGACGAGCAGACCCCGATCCCGCCAGAAGGCGATGTCCCGCGCAACCGTCACCGCAACACGTTGCGTAAGCTCCGCAGCGATGTGGGCGTCGCTGGTCGCTTCCCGAAAAGCTAGGGCACTGACGAGTTCACCCGTCACGGTGCGCATGCGGCAGAGCGCCTCGAGCCCGACAATCTCGCCCGTATCGAGACCGACGATCGGTTGGTAATGCGTTTCCATGCGATCATCGGCGAGCGCATCGGCCACATCGCGTATCGCGTCCCGGCGCCGCGTGATCCGCGTGCCGATTCCCGGCCAGTAGCGCACGAAGCCGCCGCGCCCGGTCTCCTTGGCGTGATAGAGCGCGAAATCCGCGGCCTCGTTGACCGCCATGGCACTCCGTTCGGAGACACCCAGAAC
>DDFA01000084.1 GCA_002336975.1 Phyllobacteriaceae bacterium UBA1940 | reverse complement strand
GCGCGCATGTTGAAGATGGTGGTGATGAAGTTGATGGCGCCCAGGATCGAGGATGCGCCCGCAATGTGGATCGCCAGGATGGCGAGATCCATCGCCGGGCCGGGCGTGCCCACCGTCGAAAACGGCGGATACATGGTCCAGCCGCCGCCCACGCCCCAGCCGCCGGGCGAACCGGGCACGAAGAGCGAATAGAGCAGAAGGAAGAACGCCGGCGGCAGCAGCCAGAACGAAATGTTGTTCATGCGCGGGAACGCCATGTCCGGCGCACCGATCATGATCGGCACCATCCAGTTGGCGAAACCGCCGATCAGGGCCGGCATGACCATGAAGAAGATCATGATCAGCGCGTGAGCGGTGGTGAACACGTTGAACATGTTCTTGCCGGCGTCGATGGCCGCGTCGCCTTCAACGCCATAGACCATCTGCGCCAGACCGGTGAAGATCTGGATGCCCGGCTCGGCCAGCTCCCAGCGCATCATCACCGACAGGAAGCCGCCGATGATGCCCGCGATGATCGCGAAGATCAGGTAGAGCGTTCCGATATCCTTGTGATTGGTCGAAAACAGCCAGCGCTTCGCAAAGCTGGTTGGCGCACCGTGTGCGTGATCGTGGTCGTGATCGTGGTGAGCTGTCGCGCCTGCCATTGGTCCCGCTCCGTTCCCTTATTCCTTGATGCGACGCCTCAGTTGGCGTCGGCTACCTTGTTGTTGCCGTCGACTGCCGCCATCAGCGCCTTGTTCGCAGCGTCCATGTCGCTGCGCGCGGCGGTCAGCCAGCTGTCGTACTGACCCTGTTCGACGACGCGGATCGCAATCGGCATGAACGCATGGTCCTTGCCGCAGAGCTCGGAGCACTGGCCGTAGAACAGGCCGGTCTTGGTCGCCTTGAACCAGACCTCGTTGATGCGGCCGGGCACGGCGTCGCTCTTGATGCCGAAGGCGGGCATTGCAAAGGCGTGGATCACGTCGCTGGCGGTGACCAGGACGCGCACGGTCTCGTTGACCGGAACCACGATCTCGTTGTTCACCGCGAGAAGACGCGGATATTTGCCGATGTCCTGCTTGCCGGCGGCCTCGCGCGCATCCTCGGCCAGCATGACGGAGTTGAAGCTCAGCGGCTGCTCGACCTGGTATTCATAATCCCAGTTCCACTGGTTGGCGGTCGCTTTCAACGTCAGCGCCGGTTCTTCGCCGGGCGTATACTGCGCCGTCAGCAACTGGAACGAGGGAACCGCCAGAAACAGCAGAATGACAACCGGACCGATGGTCCAGATGAGTTCGATCGCGGTGTTGTGGCTGGTGCGCGACGGGTTCGGATTGACACTGGCCCGAAAGCGGAAAATGCACCAGGCCAGCAGGCCAAGAACCAGAAGCGTGATCGGAACGATGAACCACAGCGTGTAGGCCTCGAACCATTCGATCTGCTCCATGATCGCGGTCGCGGGCTCCTGAAAGCGCCATTCCCACGGACGCGGCTGGTCGGCCAGCGCAGCGCCAGTCAGCGCCAGAGTGGCGGAGGCGGCCATTGCAAGGGCCTTGAATCTCTTCGTCACTGCGATCATCTCCCGCAAAGTTTAGGTGTGCGCCGACCGTCAGGCGCAGTCCCTCACCAATTCGTGCCGTTCAAACCATACTCTCAATCGAGCCGCAAGGAACCCGTTCGATCCAAGATGCGGCATTTTGTGCGAACTGTTCAAGATCGGTGCGTTTTGTCGGGTAACCTGCTGAAATCGGCCGGTTGGCGGCGAATCGGAGGCCATTGCGCGGCGGCGCGCGAAGGGCCGTATTTCGGACCGATTTGCAGCCGAAGACACGCTTGAGGCAAGTGCTTTGCCATGAAAGCGCCGCCCGCGCTATAGATTCGCGTGATTCGTCCCGGAGTTCCCGATGTTCAGACGCCTTTGCCTGTCCCTGATGCTCGCCGCGAGCGCCTTTGCGCCGGCCGCCGCGCAGCAGGCGGAAACGGTCAAGGGCACGCATGGCGCATGGTCGATCGTCTGCTCGACGCCCGCCGGCGCAACCTCCGAACAATGCGCGATGATGCAGAATGTCGTCGCCGAAGAGCGGCCGGAGATGGGCCTGTCGGTGGTTGTCTTCAAGACCGCGGACAACAAGGCGGAGATCCTGCGGGTGCTGACGCCGCTCGGCGTGCTGCTGCCGAACGGGCTGGGGCTCTATGTCGACGGCAAGGACATCGGCCGCGCCTATTTCGCCCGTTGTTTCGAGGACGGCTGCTATGCCGAGGTGATCCTCGAAAAGCAGCTGCTCGACACGCTGAAGACCGGCAAGTCCGCCACCTTCATCGTCTTCCAGACCCCCGAGGAAGGCATCGGCATCCCCGTCGACCTGACCGGCTTCGCCGAAGGTTTCGCGGCACTGCCGTAAACACCTGGCGCCGGAGACATTGTCCGGAGCCTCCGCGTCGCCTACATCGGGACTAATCAGTTCCCCGTTTCGGAGGCGACGCGCCATGACCACCCTGCTCAGCCAGTTCGACATTTCAGAAGACCGCGTGCGCAAGATCGTCGCCGAAACGATCGAGGGCGCCGATGACGGCGAACTCTTCGTCGAATATCGCGAGGGCGAGGCGCTGATGTTCGACAACGGACGTCTGAAGACCGCCAACTTCAACACCGACCAGGGTTTTGGTTTGCGCGCGGTTGCCGGCGAGGCCACCGGCTACGCCCATTCGAGCGACCTGTCGGAAGCGGCACTGCTGCGCGCTTCGGATGCGGTCTCGGCCGTCAAGGGCGGCTATAGCGGCACGCTCGCCGCTGCTCCGGCCCGCACCAACCGTCATCTCTACGGCGAAGAGAACCCCATCAACTCGCCCGGCTTCGAGGCCAAGGCCAAGCTGTTGCAGGAGATCGACGCCTGGCTGCGCGAAAAGGATCCACGCGTCCGGCAGGTCACCGCCTCGCTCGCCTCGTCCTGGCAGCATGTCGAGATCCTGCGGGGCGACGGCCAGGTGGTGCGCGACATTCGCCCGCTGGTTCGCATGAACGTGTCGGTGATCGTCGGCGACGGCGACCGCCAGGAGAGCGGCTCCTATGGTGCGGGCGGACGCAAGAATTTCGACGAGTTCCTGACCGAAGACAGCTGGCAGACGGCCGCCAGCGAAGCGCTGCGCCAGGCACTGGTCAATCTCGAAGCCATCCCTGCGCCGGCCGGTACCTTCGATATCGTTCTGTCCTCCGGCTGGCCGGGCGTCATGCTGCATGAGGCCGTCGGTCACGGCCTCGAAGGCGACTTCAACCGCAAGAAGACCTCCGCCTTCGCCGGACTTCTGGGCCAGCAGGTCGCAGCCAAGGGCGTCACCGTCGTTGATGACGGCACGATCGCCGAGCGCCGCGGCTCGTTGACGGTCGACGACGAGGGCACGCCCAGCGCCCGCAACGTGCTGATCGAGGACGGCAAGCTGGTCGGCTACATGCAGGACCGGCAGAATGCCCGCCTGATGGGCATGAACGCCACCGGCAACGGCCGCCGCGAATCCTACGCACACCAGCCGATGCCGCGCATGACCAACACCTACATGACCTCGGGCGACATGACGCCGGAAGAGATCATCGCTTCGGTCAAGAACGGCATCTATGCCGTGTCCTTCGGCGGCGGCCAGGTCGACATCACCTCGGGCAAGTTCGTGTTCGGTTGCACCGAGGCCTACATGATCGAGGACGGCAAGGTGACCCAGCCGATCAAGGGCGCGATGCTGATTGGCAACGGTCCCGACGCCATGCATCGGGTCACCATGGTCGGTAACGACATGAAGCTCGATACCGGCATCGGCATGTGCGGCAAGGCCGGACAGGGCGTGCCGGTCGGCGTCGGCCAGCCACACCTGCGGATGAACCAGATGACCGTCGGCGGCACGCGGGTCTGATCGTTTCGGCGGCGGATCGTCCGCCACGGCGCAGATTCAAGCACTTGGAGCGTCGGTTCGCACGCGCGGCGCCCCAAGCCCTCTGGACCGAATCTCTAAACCAGTATTCAAGAATATCCTGATACATCTGGGGCCGCAGCCGCCGGAGCATTTGCGATGCTTGATAGTGTGCCGATCGGAGCATGGTATGCCGCCAGCCTGGCGGCCGCCATCTTGATTGCCTATCGCACCTATTCGCGGCGGGCGAAGGAACAGGCGCGCCGTTCGTTTGCCGAACGCCGCGCCGCGATCAGCATGCCACAACTCTCGATCGGCGGCGGGCAGGCCAATTCGATCATTCCTTGGGCAATCCAGCAGGCGCGCGGCGACCGGCCGTTCTCGCCGGACAGGCTGACGCGCGAGGAGGCCCGTCTTGCCGAACTTGCCCAAGCGGCCATAACACTCGACGATCGCTCGTTCCGGGCAGCCTGCCGTACCGTTTCCGAGAGCGAGCGGATGATCCTCGAATATATCAGGAGGATGGTCGGCGAGGATTCCAGCGTCACGCTGGATCAACCTGTAAGCGACGAGCCGGATGCGCGGACAAGCCATGCGGTCGTGCCGCTAACGGACAGCGCTCAGTTGACGACGCAGGCACAGCCCCCGGAAGGCCACGCCGCGCAACTGTTCAAGCCGGTCGACCAGATCGGCGAATGGCTGCCGGGCAACGGCGACCCGGATCTCTGGCACCTGCTTGCCGGTGGACTGAGCTTCGACCACGGCGCAACGCTCGACATCATCGACTGGATCGTCAGGCAGCCGGATTGCGATCGCGCCACCGCGGCGCTGACCATCGCCCACATCGGGGCCTATGCCTACAAGCAACTGGAGACCATGGAGCAGAACGAAGACTGGTCCCATCATGTTCAGGCAATCGTCAGGACGGTCTGCGAGCGCTCCGAAGTCGGGTTGTATCCCATTTCCCGCCTCAATCTCTCCTGCGTCCGCCATGACAACGACCAGCGTGCGACCCTCGACATGCTGGTGCGTCGCGCAGCCGAACTCGACGCGCGAGGACACATTGTTCCGTGGCCGCAGCCGGTCCATCTGCTTTCGACACCGTTCGAGGGACGCGACGCGCTTTCGACGCATTATGAGGTCCGTGAAGACGGGCTCTATCTCGTCCGCTGAGAGGTTTTCTCAGATCAGCGTCGGCGCTTCGGCTTCTCCAGCAATGCCACCGCTTCGACATGATGCGACCAGAGGAACTGGTCGATGGGCGTCACGCTCTTCAGCGTGTAACCGCCGTCGATCAGAATCCTGAGATCCCGCGCGAGCGTCGCCGGATTGCACGACACGGCCGCGACATAAGGCACGTCGGACCGGGCGATCTGCTTGCACTGGTCTTCCGCCCCTGCCCTCGGCGGATCGAAGGCGATGCCGTCGAAGGCATTGAGTTCCTTGAAGGTCATCGGCCGACGGTCGAGGTCGCGGCGCTCCACGGTCACCCGCTTGAGCCCGCCGGCGAAGCGGAAGCCGCGATCGAGTGCCGCAAGCGAAGCCGCATCGCCCTCCACTGCATGGACCTCCGAATTGGCGGCAAGCCTGAGCGAAAAGGTGCCGCTGCCGGAATAGAGATCGGCGACCTTCTTGGCCTTGCGCAGATGCCCTGTAACGAGCGAAGCCATCGTCTGCTCGGCATCGGCCACGGCCTGGACAAAACCACCGGTTGGCGGGGTCACCACTGCCGTGCCGAATGTCAGCACCGGCTTGACCGGCTCGACGATGATCTCGCCGTCGATGGAGAGCCTGGCAATCTTCGACTTGATGACGAAATCGGTTGCCGCACGGCGGATCGCCTCGGTCGGCTTGCCGCAGTCGCTGGCGGCAACATCGAAGCCGGACTCGGTCGAGGTGACCAGGAACCTGAATGGCTTCGACGTGTTGGCGATGATACCGGCGAGATGACGCAAGGTGCCGGCCGCCTCGACGATGTCAGGCAGGAGCACCGGACATTCCTCGATGTCGACAAGCGTGTGGGAAAACGCCTTGTTGTAGCCGAGATGCATCCCGGCCTCGGTGTTGCGGGCGGTGAACGCGGCGCGCCTGCGGCTGCGCGGCGGACAGGCGACAAGGTCGCCAACCGGCGTCTCGATGCCCCTCGCCTTCAGCGCATGGGCAACCAGCCCGCGCTTCCATTCGCGATAGGCACCGTCTTCGAGATGCTGGATGGCGCAGCCGCCGCATTCGGTGAAGTGGCGGCAGGCGGGCTCGATGCGCTCCGGCGACGCCTCGAGCACGGCGAGCAGTTGCGCGCGATCCTTGTCACGAGAGGCCGTCACCGTCTCGCCGGGCAGCGTGAAGGGAATGAAGATGTGGCCACCATTGGCATCGACGACGCCGTCGCCATGCGCGCCAAGACGCGCAATCTCGAACCTGGTCGTCATCGATCCTTCACTCCACCGAGCAGAAATTCATGATTGCCGTCACCGCCTTCGACCGGCGAAGCGCAGATGCCGATTGCACGCCAGCCGGGCACGGTGTCGAGCCAGGCACGAAGCTCCTCGGCGACACGCGGTCCGCCGGCCGGGTTCTTGAGCAGGCCGCCCTTGCCGATCGCCTCGCGCCCAGCCTCGAACTGCGGCTTGACCAGGAACACGCCTTTTGCGCCTGGCGCAGCCAGCTCGAGCGCATTGGGCAGCGCCAGGCGCAACGAGATGAAACTGACGTCCGAAACCAGGAAATCGGGCGTCCGGCGGCCAAGATCATCAGATGTCAGGCTGCGCGCATTGAGACCCTCGAGGCAGGTCACGCGTGGATCGGACTTCAGACCGGCGTCCATCTGGCCATGGCCAACATCGATCGCCACGACATGAGCGGCGCCGCGTTCGAGCAGCACCTGCGTGAAACCGCCGGTGGAGGCACCAATGTCGAGCGCCTGGGCACCCGTCGGATCAAAGCCAAAACGGTCGAGCCCCGCGATCAACTTGAGTGCTGCGCGCGACACATAGGCCTGTGCGGGATCGTGGACCTCAATCTCTACATCAGCCGAAACGGTCTGCCCCGGCTTTTTCGCCGGTTGGCCATCGACGGTCACGGCCCCGCGCGCCACCGCATCGCGAGCGCGCGAGCGGCTGGCAAACAGCCCGCGGCTGACGAGCAGCTCGTCGAGCCTCAGGCTGGACTCAGGGCGCTGCGCATCGCGCTTTCCGAAAATCGAGTCCGATTTTCGGGCCGATGCGCGGGCTTGCCTTGATGTGTCCATGGCTTTCAATGACGAATGCGCGACCGCAACGCAAGCGCCGGTCAGGCGCGCGCCGCCTGTGCCGACTTGCCAAGAGCTGCGAACACGGCACGCACGATGCCCGCCGAGTCCAGTCCGGCATCGGCATACATCTTGTCCGGATTGGCATGATCGACAAAGCGGTCGGGCAGCGTCATCGGACGCACCTTGAGGCCACTGTCGAGCAAGCCATTGCGCGCAAGGAAGTCCAGCACCTGGCTGGTGAAGCCGCCAACCGAGCCTTCCTCGACCATGACCAGCACCTCGTGCGAGCGCGCCAGGCGACGGATCAGCTCCTCGTCCAGAGGCTTGGCGAAGCGCGCGTCGGCAACTGTCGTCGACAGGCCGGCAGCGCCGAGTTCTTCGGCGGCGAGCAGGCAATCCTTGAGACGGGTACCGAAGGACAGCAGCGCCACCTTGGTGCCTTCCTTGACGATACGGCCCTTGCCGATCTCCAGTACCTCTCCCCGCGCGGGCATGTCGACGCCGACGCCGTTGCCTCGCGGGTAACGGAACGAGATCGGGCCTTCATCGAACTCGGCTGCGGTGCGCACCATGTGGCGCAGTTCAGCCTCGTCGGCGGCCGCCATGACGACAAAATCCGGCAGCGAGGCGAGATAGGCCGTGTCGAAGGCGCCACAATGGGTCGGCCCGTCAGCACCGACGAAACCGGCTCGGTCGATGGGGAAGCGCACCGGCAGCTTCTGGATCGCCACATCGTGGACCACCTGGTCGTAGGCCCGCTGCAGGAAGGTCGAATAGATCGCGACGACGGGCTTGGCGCCTTCACAGGCGAGACCCGNNGCTGCTCGGCGATGGCCACGTCGAAGGTGCGCGACGGAAACGCCTCGCCAAACAGGTCGAGCCCGGTGCCCGAGGGCATAGCGGCGGTGACCGCAATGACCTTCTCGTCCTCGCGCGCCTCCTGGATCA
>DDFA01000020.1 GCA_002336975.1 Phyllobacteriaceae bacterium UBA1940 | reverse complement strand
GGGGCGCCGGTCGCCGGCGGCGCCGACATAGCGGCCACGACCGCCGACATCGCGATCTACGCCTGGCTCGCGGCGCAGGGCAGGACCGCCAGCGCGCCGCCGAAGCCGCTTTATCTGCGCGGACCGGACGCCCGGCCGCAGCAGGGATTTGCCCTGCCAAGGGCCGGCGCGCCATGAAGCTGCCCTTCGCCAGGCGCGACTATATTGTCGAGCGGCTGCTGCGCGCCGACGCGCCGGCGGTGGCGCTGCTGCACCGCGAGGATTTTGTCAGGCCCTGGTCGGCGGCCGAATTCGCCGACCTGATCGACCAGACGCCGGTGTTCGGTTTCGCCGCCCGCCAGGTCGGCCAGAAGGGCCGGCTGGCCGGCTTCGTGCTGGCCAGACTCGCCGCCGGCGAGGCCGAAATCCTGTCGGTGGCGGTCTCTCGCGCCAACCGCCGCGAGGGGCTGGGCCGCGAACTGATGGAAGCGGTGATGCGCGAATTGCACGCCGAGCGCGCCAGCCATCTGCTGCTCGAGGTCGACGAGACCAATCTGGCGGCGGTCGGCCTCTACCGCAAGCTCGGCTTTGGCCAGGTCGGCCGCCGGCCCGGATACTATGCCGGCCGGGACGGCGCCCCGGCGACCGGCGCGCTTGTCATGCGCCGCGATCTTCGCTAGCCAGCAAGGCGTGGAGGGGCTGAACAGGGCATGATCGGGACGTTGCGGATCGCGTTCGGCCTGACCGTCGCGGCCGTGGTCACGCCGGCGCTGCTGCTGTGGCAGATGCTGATGGTGGCGACCGGCGGCAACGAGGCTGTCGCGCCGCGCCTGTGGCACAAGATGGTGACCTGGGTGCTGGGCTACCGCATCCATGTGGTCGGCGCCATGTCCGACAAGCGGCCGTTGCTGATCGCCTCCAACCATGTATCGTGGACCGACATCATGGTGCTGGGCTCGATCGCCGATGTCTTCTTCATCTCGAAGTCGGAACTCGCGAAATGGCCGGTCATCGGCTACCTGTCGCGCTGGCAGCGCACTGTGTTCGTCGACCGCGAACGCAAGCACAAATCCGGCGAACAGGCCGGCGAGATCGGCCAGCGGCTGGCGCAGGGCCATCCGATGGTGCTGTTCGCCGAAGGGTCGACGCATGACGGCAACCGCATCGAGCCGTTCAAGAGTTCGCTGTTCGGGGCCGCCTCGATGACGATTTCCTCGGGCGCGGCCGATCATGTCCATGTCCAGCCGGTGGCGATCGCCTACACCCGGCTGCAAGGCATGCCGATGGGCCGCCAGCACCGCCGGCACGCCGCCTGGATCGGCGACCGCATCCTCGTGCCGCACATCAAGGAACTGCTCGCCGAGGGCGGCCTCGACGTCGAGGTCCACTTCGGCGAGCCGATCGAGTTCGCCCGGGGCGACGACCGCAAGACGATCGCCGCGAAGGCGGAGGCTGAAACGCGCCGGATGATGAGCGCGGCGCTGTCGCATCCGAGGAAATGAGGCGCAAGGCGTCCGGGTCGCTGACACTCGCATATCCGGTCAAAACGGTTTAAAGAGCGCGCCATGAACGAGATGACCAGCATCGAGGCGAAAGAGAACGCCGGGCCGCAGCCGGCGAAACGCTATTTCGTCAAGACCTATGGCTGCCAGATGAACGTCTATGACAGCCAGCGCATGGCCGATGCGCTGGCTGCCGACGGCTATCTGGAAACCGGCGAAGCCGCAGAGGCCGATCTGATCCTGCTCAACACCTGCCATATCCGCGAAAAAGCCGCCGAAAAAGTCTATTCCGAGGTCGGCCGGTTGCGCGCGGTGAAGTCGGCGCGCGCCGGCCAAGGCAAGCAGACCACCATCGCCGTCGCCGGCTGCGTGGCGCAGGCCGAGGGCGCGGAAATCCTGCGCCGCGCCAAGGCGGTCGATCTGGTGATCGGGCCGCAGACCTATCACCGGCTGCCCGACGCGGTGCGCCGCGCCCGCGCCGGCGAAAAGGTCGTCGAGACCGACTATGCGGTGGAGGACAAGTTCGATCACCTGCCGCAGCCCAGGGCGGCGATCACCCGTTCGCGTGGCGTCACCGCGTTTTTGACGGTGCAGGAAGGCTGCGACAAGTTCTGCACCTTCTGCGTCGTGCCCTATACCCGCGGCTCGGAAGTGTCGCGGCCGGTGTCGCGCATCGTGGCGGAAGCGGAACGGCTGGCGGCGGCGGGCGTTCGCGAGATCACGCTGCTTGGCCAGAACGTCAACGCCTGGCACGGCGAAGGCCCGGACGGCGGTGAATGGGGGCTCGGGCGGCTGCTGCGCCGCCTGGCCGAGATCCCCGGCGTCGCCCGGCTGCGCTACACCACCAGCCATCCGCGCGACATGGACGACGCGCTGATCGAGGCGCATCGCGACCTGTCGCAACTGATGCCCTATCTGCATCTGCCGGTGCAGGCGGGTTCGGACCGCATTCTGAAGGCGATGAACCGCAGGCACACCGGCGCCGACTATCTGCGCCTGGTCGAGCGCATTCGCGCCGCCAATCCCGACATCGCGCTGTCGGGCGACTTCATCGTCGGTTTTCCCGGCGAGAGCGACGCCGATTTCGAGGCGACGCTGCAACTGGTGCGCGATGTTCGTTACGCGGCGGCCTATTCGTTCAAATATTCGCCGCGCCCGGGCACGCCCGGCGCCGACATGGCCGACCAGGTGGCGGAAGCGGTGAAGGACGAGCGGCTGCAACGGCTGCAGGACCTGCTCGACGAACAGCAGGCGAATTTCGTCAAGGCGCTGGTCGGCAAGCCGGTCGATATCCTGATCGAGCGCGCCGGCAAGGAACCGGGACAGGTGGTCGGGCGTTCGCCATGGCTCCAGCCGGTGATTGTTGATGAAAAGGCGGGGGAAATCGGTGACATTGTTCCTGTGCGAATCACCGGCACGGGATACACATTGCGGGCACAGCCGCTTTGAGCGGCAGGCGCTGAACTGGAGATAGGTTTGAACGCTGCAGCCGAGCTGAAGAATGTCCCGTCCGGGGCGTCCGACATGGCGCACATCGTCCTGACTTTCGACAACAACAAGCACGCCAGCGCCGTCTACGGCCAGTTCGACCAGAACCTCGCAATCATAGAGCAGAAGCTTGGCGTCGACCTGCGTTCGAAGGGCAACCAGTTGTCGGTGCGGGGTCCCGCGACAGCCGCCGAACAGGCCAGGCGCGCCCTCGACTATCTCTACGAGCGCGCCCAGAAGGGCGCCGACATCGTCGCCTCGGAAGTCGACGGCGCGATCCGAATGGCGATCGCCGCCGACGACCAGCTGACGCTGCCGACGCTGGAGAAGAAGGGCAAGCTGGCCGCCGCTCAGATCGCGACGCGCAAGCGCACGATCTTTGCCCGCACTCCCAACCAGGACGCCTATATGCGGGCGCTGGACCGGTCCGAACTGGTGTTCGGCATCGGCCCCGCCGGCACCGGCAAGACCTATCTGGCGGTGGCGCACGCCGCCATGCTGCTGGAGCGCGGCCTGGTCGAGCGCATCATCCTGTCGCGCCCAGCCGTCGAGGCCGGCGAGCGCCTCGGCTTCCTGCCCGGCGACATGAAGGAAAAGGTCGATCCCTATCTGCGCCCGCTCTATGACGCGCTCTACGACATGATGCCCGCCGACAAGGTCGAGCGGGCGCTGACCGCCGGCGTCATCGAGATCGCGCCGCTGGCCTTCATGCGCGGCCGCACGCTGGCGCATTCGGCGGTGATCCTCGACGAGGCCCAGAACACCACCTCGATGCAGATGAAGATGTTCCTGACCCGGCTCGGCGAGGGCGCGCGGATGATCGTCACCGGCGATCCGACCCAGGTCGACCTGCCGCCCAACACCAAGTCCGGGCTGGTCGAGGCGCTGCGCATTCTCGACGGCGTGCCTGGCATCGTCACGGTCAGGTTCAACGACGCCGACGTGGTGCGCCACCCGCTGGTGGCCGAGATCGTCCGCGCCTATGACCGCGACGGCTCCAAGGGCGCGCCGCAGGTCTGATGACCAAACCCCCGAAAACGGCGCCGGGCCCGTTGCGGGTCTCGCTCGACATCTCGGTCGAGGCCGGCGACTGGGGTCCTGAGCGCGCGCTCGGCGCGCTCGCCCGCAAGGCGGTCGCGGCGGCGACAGCCGAATTGGGGCTCAAGGGTCAGAGCGAACTCGGCCTGCTGTTCACCGACGACGCCTCGATCCGCGCGCTCAACGCCGAGTGGCGCGGCAAGGACAAGCCGACCAATGTACTGTCGTTTCCAGCCTTTGCGGTCAAGCCGGGCGGCGTCGTGCCGCCGATGCTGGGCGACATTGTGATCGCCCGCGAGACGATCGTGGCGGAGGCTGCCGCAGAGGCGAAGCCGCTCGACCATCATCTGACCCACCTCGTGGTGCACGGGTTCCTGCACCTGCTCGGCCACGACCACGAGGACGACGGCGAGGCCGAGGCGATGGAGGCGGCCGAACGGCGCATTCTCGCAAGGCTTGCCATCCCGGACCCCTATGCGGTATCGGATCATCCAGAATGAGCGATCGATCGACCCCCGCCGCCTCCACGCCTGAGCGGAGCGCGGCGCCAGACGCGGACGGCGATCCGCAAAGTACCGCCGCGCGGCCGCAGACGCCCCGCGTCTCTTTGTTTGACAACATAGCACAACTGTTCCGGCGCGGCGGCACCACGTTGCGCGAGGATCTGGCCGACGCGCTGTCGGAAACCACGACCGAGGCCGAATCCTTCACGCCGGCCGAGCGGGCGATGCTCAACAACATCCTGCGGCTGCGCGAGGTGCGCGTCGAGGATGTGATGATCCCGCGTCCCGACATCCGCGCCATCGAGATCGCGACGCCGCTGGCCGACGTGCTGGAAGCGTTCGAGGAGTCGGGCCATTCGCGCATGCCGCTCTATGCCGAGACGCTGGACGATCCGCGCGGCATGATCCACATCCGCGACGTGATGGGCTTCGTCACCCGCACCGCCAAGCAGAAGAAGGGCAAGGCTCGCCGCGCCGCGCCCGCCGCCGGGCTCGACCTCGCCAATGTCGACCTGAAGCGTCCGATCGGCGAACTCGGCATCACCCGCCCGGTGCTGTTCGTGCCGGCCTCCATGCTGGCGGGCGACCTGATGGCGCGAATGCAGGCGAGCCGCACCCAGATCGCGCTGGTCATCGACGAATATGGCGGCACCGACGGGCTGGTGTCGCTGGAGGACATCGTCGAGATGGTCGTCGGCGACATCGAGGACGAGCATGACGACGACGACGAGCCGATGATCACCGAAACCGGCGACGGCGTCTTTGTCGTCGACGCCAAGGCGGAGTTGGACGAGGTGGCCGAACGGCTGGGTTCGGATTTCGCCCCCGGCGAGCACGGCGAATATGTCGACACCATCGGCGGCATGATCTTTTCGACGCTCGGCCGCATCCCGGTGCGCGGAGAGGTGGTGCGGACCATTCCCGGGTTCGAGATCCAGGTGCTTGACGCCGATCCCCGCCGGGTCAAGCGGGTCAGGATCGTGCGCGTCCGCGCCGCCGAGCGGCGCAAGACGCCCAAGGACGATCAGGCTGCGCCGGCCTCGGACGACTGAGCCACCGGTTTTCGCAAGCTGACTGTTCCATCCCGGCGCGACACCAACTAGGGTCGCGCCTTCAACCGTGAGATTTCAGATGACCGCAATTGCTCCCGTGCTCGACACGCTCGACAAGAATCTCGACGCCAGCCTCAAACGGCTGTTCGACCTGGTGAAGATCCCCTCGATCTCGACCGATCCGGCCTATGCCGCGGACTGCCGCTGCGCCGCCGAATGGCTGGTGGCCGACCTGAAGTCGATCGGCTTCGAGGCAAGCCTGCGCGACACCGAAGGCCACCCGATGGTGGTAGGCCACCACGCCGGCCCGAAGGACGCGCCGCACATCCTGTTCTACGGTCACTACGACGTGCAACCGGTCGACCCGCTGAATCTCTGGCGCGACGATCCGTTCGAGGCCAAGGTCAAGGAGATCGACAGCGTCAAGGTCATCACCGGTCGCGGCTCGGCCGATGACAAGGGACAGTTGATGACCTTTGTCGAGGCGTGCCGCGCCTACAAGCAGGTGCACGGGCAACTGCCATGCGAGGTGACCATCCTGTTCGAGGGCGAGGAGGAATCCGGTTCGCGGTCGCTGAAACCTTTCCTCGACGCCAACGCAAAGGAACTGACGGCCGATTTCGCCATGGTGTGCGACACCGGCATGCAGAACCGCGAGACGCCGTCGATCTGCGTCGCGCTGCGCGGCCTGGTCGGCGAGGAGATCACCGTCAAGGCGGCCAATCGCGACCTGCATTCGGGCATGTATGGCGGAGCCGCCGCCAACCCGATCCGCATCCTGGCGAAGATCCTGGCCGATGTGCACGACGAGACCGGCCGCGTCACCATTCCCGGCTTCTATGACGGCGTCGAGGAAACCCCCTCGCAGGTGCTGGCGCAGTGGAACAATCTGGGCGAGACGTTCGAAACCTTCCTCGGGCCCGTCGGCCTGTCGATCCCGTCGGGCGAAAAGGGCCGCTCGCTGCACGAACTGGTCTGGGCGCGCCCGACCGCCGAGTTCAACGGGGTCACCGGCGGTTACACCGGGGCCGGCTTCAAGACGGTGATCGCGGCGCAGGCGTCGTCAAAAATCTCGTTCCGCCTGGTGCACAAGCAGGACCCGGTCAAGATCAGGGAGGCCTTCCGCGCCTTCGTGCGCGAACGCATTCCGGCAGACTGCACGGTGGAGTTCGAGGAGCACGGCGGCTCACCGGCGCTACAGCTTTCCTACGATTCGCCCTTCCTGTCGAAAGCCAAGGCGGCGCTGTCGGACGAATGGCCGAAGCCCACCGTCGTCACCGCCATGGGCGGCTCGATCCCGATCGTCGGCGACTTCAAGCGGGTGCTCGGCATGGAGTCGCTGCTGGTCGGCTTCGGGCTCGACGACGACTGCATCCACTCGCCGAACGAGAAATACGACCTGAGCTCCTTCCACAAGGGCCAGCGTTCCTGGGCCCGCATCCTCGACGCCATTTCGAAAGGCTGACGCCGTGACCATCCGATTCCATCGCGGCGACCTGCCGGACCTGAAACATTACGACGTCGACGCGGTCGCCATCGACACCGAGACGCTGGGGCTGAACCCGCATCGCGACCGGCTCTGCGTGGTGCAGTTGTCGCCCGGCGACGGCAGCGCCGACGTCATCCAGATCGCGCCGGGGCAGAAGCGCGCGCCGAACCTGGTTTCGCTGTTGAAGAACCGCAAAGTGACGAAACTGTTCCATTTCGGCCGCTTCGACCTGGCGGTGCTCTACCACGCATTCGGCGTCATGCCGCAGCCGGTATTCTGCACCAAGATCGCCTCGCGGCTGGTGCGCACCTATACCGACCGGCACGGGCTGAAGGATCTGTGCGCCGAAATGCTCGGCGTCAGCCTGTCCAAGGTGCAGCAATCGTCGGACTGGGCGGCGGACAAGCTCAGCGCCGAACAGCTCGAATATGCGGCCTCCGACGTGCTCTACCTGCACCGGCTGCGCGATGCGCTCAGCCAGAGGCTGGAGCGCGACGGGCGCGCCGCGGAGGCCGACGCCTGCTTCAGGTTCCTGCCGACGCGGGCGAAACTTGACCTGATGGGCTGGGACGAGCAGGACATTTTTGCCCACTCGTAGGGCATTTCAGAAATAGACGCCGCCGCGCCAAGCACTCACGGATGGTTGTGACCGTAATGCGGGTCGCCGGGCAGGCGGCCGAACCTGTCTGCCTCGCCGTGAGCATGGTCGTGATGCCCATGTCCATGGTCGTGCCCGTGATCGTGCTCGTGCCCATGATCGTGCTCGTGATCGTGATGCCCGTGGCCGTGGTGATGGCCGCCATGCAGCGGGTCGAACGGTTCGCTGATCTCGCGAACGGTCGCGCCCAGCTGTTCCAGCGCATCCTTCACCGCGACGTTGCGCGCCAGCAGGATCCGGTCCGGCCGGAACTCGGCGTCGACATGCGCGCCGCCGAGCCGCCAGGCGAGCTCGGCCAGATGGCCGGCGTCGCGCGCCGTCACCTCGTAGACGTCTTCTTCGGCGGCGATGATCTCGACATGGCGTCCGTCGTCCAGCACCAGGACGTCGTTCTGCTCAAGCTTCGCCGGTTCCAGTAGGTCGACGAGGATCTTGTCGCCATGCGCCAGTTCGACCACCCGTCGGCGGATCGTGCGGCCCTCATGGTCGAGCACCGCCACATCGAAGGGAACGACCTGTTCGGCCTGCGCCGGCAGGTCGGCGGCGCGGACAAGCTTGCCGGCGCGTGGCATTTTGGTGAAGTCGGCGTTGAGCGACAGTTTCATGCTGCGGCTGCTTCCTTTTCACGCGCCTGCGCCCGCGCCAGCGCCGGGCGCGACAGCACCCGGTCAAAATAGGCGGCGACGACGGGCGATTTCGCCTCGAACTTGCCGCTGCGCGACCACTGCCCGCAATGGCCGAGCACCACATCGACGGCGGAAAACCGGTCGCCCAGCGCATAGTCGCGGCCGCGAAGCTTGGCTTCCAGCGCCTTTTCTTCCGCCGCGAACTCATGCGCCACCCATGCGCCGATTTCGGCGCGCAGATTGTCGGGCAGGATCAGCCTGTGTTTCAGCTTGTTCCACATCGGCGGCTCGAATTCGGCCTGGGCGTAGATCATCCAGCTCATCATCTCGGCGCGGCCGGCCAGGCCCGGGTTCGGACCCAGTCCCTTGTCGGCGTGTTTCTCCGACAGATAGGCGCAGATCGCCGCCGAATCGGTGACCACGATCTCGCCGTCGACCAGCGCCGGCATCTTGCCGGTCGGATTGTAGTGGCGCATCAGGTCGGTGTGCATCTTGGTCTTGACGATCTGGTAGGGCTCGCCAAGCTCTTCCAGCATCCATGTGACGCGGGTAAGCCGCGATCCGGGCGATCCGACCGCCTGATACATCAGAATTGCTCCACCTGCTGGGGATGAACGATCTCGATGGCGCGCGACAATGTGAACGGCGCGCTGGCCTCGCGCCAGGCCTTGAGATGCGGCGTCCTCGAATGGACGGTCAGCGCCTCACGCGTGTCCCATTGCTCGACCACGACAAGCCTGTCGGGATTGGCCAGGCTCGAAAACAGCTCATAGGAGATGCAGCCGTCCTCTAGCAAGGTTTCGGCGCGCACCGCGCCGGCCGCGGCGCGCACCGCGTCCAGCGAACCCGGCTTCAGCTCGATCGTGGCGATGACGTAGATCATCGTGGCGGCCCTCTATGTTCCAGGAGCAAGACTAGGACACAAACCTCGGCGGCGCCACAAGCTCAACTTGCGTCGTCGGTCGATTCGGCTCCGCCGCCGCTACGCCGCGCGATGCGTTCGGCGGCCCGCGCCTCCGACGCCCTTGGCGGCAGCGCCGCCAGGATGCGGGTGCCGGGAGGCGGCTTTCCGCCATTGGCCGGCGTCGCCGCCGACAACAGCGTCAATTCGCCGCCCGGCGACACCCGTCCGAATGGCATGGCGCGCGGGTTGGTCTCGCGCCATTTTTCAAGACCGAATTCCTCGGTCAGCCGGCTGAGTTGCACGGTCCATCCGGCGGCCAACGCCTCGTTGAGTTCGCGCAGCGGCTGGCCGGCGCCCAAGGTCTGGCTTTCCAGGGCGGGCGGCAGCGAATGGCCCGAACGTTCCGCCTTTTCGCGCGCCACCGACCAGATCTGCTTGCGGCCGAACTGGTGGACGAAATTCGTCGCCACCAGCGTGTTGTAGGCGTCGTTGGGCGTGGCCGCGATCAGCGTGCCGTAGCCGGCGATCTCGATCGAGGTTTCGGCGGCTTCCGACAGGATGTCGCCCTGGAACACCGCGACGCCGGCAGCGCGCAGCGGCCGGGTGCGGCCCGGGTCGTCGTCGGCCACCAGCACGGGCAGGCCGGTCTTCCTGACCGCTTCGGCCAGCACCAGCGCGAATGGCGATGCGCCGACGATCAGCAGCCCCGGCGGTTCCTTGCCCGACAGGCCGAGCCAGCGCGCCAGCGGCGCGAGCCCGAACCCGTTGGCCAGCACGGTGACGATGACAAACGCAAAGGCCAAGGGCGGAACCGATGCGCCGTCGGCGACGCCAATCGACGCCAGCCGCTCGCCGAACAGGCCCGACACCGCCACCAGCACCACGCCGCGCGGTCCGGTCAGCGCCACCAGCAGCCTTTCCTTGAACGGGATCGACGTGCCGGCCAGCGCCGTCATCACGGTGAACGGGCGCGCCACCAGCACCACCAGCGTAATGCCCAGCGCCGAACGCCAGTCGAGCGTCGCCATGGCGGCGAAGTCCATCTGCGCCGACAACAGGATGAACACGCCCGACACCAGCAGGATCGTCGCGTATTCCTTGAAGCGGCGTATTTCCTCGTAGCTCGGCAGATTGGCGTTGGCGAGGACGAGACCCATCACCGTCACAGCCAGCAGGCCGCTTTCATGCGTCACCCGGTCCGACACCGCAAAAACGGCGATGACGGAGGCGAACAGGATCGGCACCTTCATATATTCCGGCGCGCGGCCGACGCGGAACGCCCAGGCGAGGCCGCGGCCCGCGCCATAGCCGAGCGCCAGCGCGAACAGAAAACCGCCGGCCGTCCACAACAGCGCGTCGGACACGTCGCCGCCGTCGCGCGTCACCCGCACCACCACGAACGCAAGCACCGCGGCCAGCGCTCCCAGCGCGTCATTGACGATCGCCTCCCATTGCAGCAGCGCGGCGGGGCGGTGCGGCAGCCGCGNNCCAGGTCCTTCAGGCTTTCGGTCACCGTGGCGCCGTGGCCGATGAAGTACTGGAAGCTGATCACCGCCAGCAGCACGCCAATGGGGTCATTGACGATGCCTTCCCACTTGAACAGCGAGGCCGTGTCCTTGTTCAGCCGCGCCTGGCGCAGCAGCGGCGCGATGACGGTCGGGCCGGTGACGATCAGCACGCCGCCAAACACGGCGGAAGCCTCCCACGACAGGCCCGCGCCATAGCGCAGCGCCAGCGCCGAGGTCAGCCAGCCGAGCGGCGCGCCGATGAAGATCAGCCGTTTGACGCCGGTCGCGGCGTCGCGCAGTTCTTTCAGGTTGAGACTGAGCCCGCCCTCGAACAGGATCACCGCCACCGCCAGCGAGACCATCGGCTGCACCAGCGGGCCGATGTCGCGCGCCGGCACGAAAAAGCCGGTCGCCGGGCCGACGACGATGCCGGCGATCAGCATCAGCACGATTGCCGGCAGCCTCAGCCGCCAGGCAAGCCATTGCGAGCCGACCCCCAGCGCGCCAACCAGGGCAAACGCCAGAATCGGCCCCATTGTGTCGTGATGTTCCATGTTTTCCTTCGGTCGCCGGCTATGCGCCCGCGGCGGTTCGAGCGCTAGCGGTTTCCTGACGCTGGACCAAGCGGCCGTCAAGCCGCCAACCCTATCTGTCTAATTCGTTTGCCAGTCACGGGGGCCGAGATGTCATCGCTTGCAGATTTTCCGATCACCCGGCGCTGGCCGGCCAAAGACCCCGGCGTGCTGCAGCTCTATTCGCTGCCGACGCCAAATGGCGTGAAGGTGTCGATCATGCTGGAAGAGATCGGTCTGCCCTACGAGCCGCACCTGATCGACATCTCAAACAGCGAGAGCCGAACGCCCGAGTTCCTGTCGCTCAACCCCAACGGCAAGATCCCGGCGATCATCGATCCCGACGGTCCCGGTGGCAAGCCGCTGGGCCTGTTCGAGTCGGGCGCGATCCTGCTCTATCTCGCCGACAAGACCGGCAGGCTCATTCCATCCGACCCGGCGCGCCGCTGGCGCGCGATCCAGTGGGTGATGTTCCAGATGGCGGCGGTCGGCCCGATGTTCGGCCAAGTCGGTTTCTTCCACAAATTCGCCGGCAAGGATTTCGAGGACAAGCGCCCGCTCAACCGCTACGTCGAGGAATCGAAACGCCTGCTCGGCGTTCTCGATGCGCGGCTCGACGGCCGGCGCTGGCTGATGGACGACGAGTTCACTGTCGCCGACGTCGCCCATCTGGGCTGGGTGCGCAACCTGATCGGCTTCTACGACGCCGGCGGACTGGTCGGCATCGACGGTTTTCCCAATGTGCTGGCCTGGCTGGAGCGCGGCCTGGCGCGCCCCGCCGTCGAGCGTGGACTGGAGATCCCGGCCCGGCCCGCGGCCTGATCAGCCGATCTCGGCGCCGATCTGCGCCATCAGCCCCATGAATTCCGGGAAGCTGGTGGCGATCATGCCGGCGTCGTCGATGCTGACGTCCTTTTGCGCCGCCAGCCCCATGACCAGGAAGCTCATGGCGATGCGGTGGTCGAGATGCGTCTCGACTGCGCCGCCGCCAAGACCCTTGCCGTCGGGCGCGCCGCGCACCGCCAGCCAGTCCTTGCCTTCGTCGCAGTCGACGCCGTTGGCCTTGAGCCCGTTGGCGACCGCCGACAGCCGGTCGCTTTCCTTGACCCGCAACTCGTCGAGCCCCTGCATCCGGGTTTCGCCCTCGGCGAACGAGGCGGCGACGGCGAGCACCGGATATTCGTCGATCATCGACGGCGCCCGTTCAGGCGGCACGGTGACGCCCTTGAGGCGCGAATGGCGCACGCGCAGGTCGCCGACATCCTCGCCGCCGGCGTTGCGGCGATGCAATATGTCGATCGACGCGCCCATCTCCTGCAGCGTCGCGATCAGGCCGGTGCGGGTGGCGTTCAGCAGCACGTTCTCGATGGTGACCTGCGAGCCCGGCACGATCAGCGCCGCGACGATCAGGAACGCCGCAGACGACGGATCGCCGGGCACCGCGATCGTCTGGCCCAAGAGCTTGCCCTGGCCCTGGATGCGGATGGTGCGCACGCCGTCGCGGTCGGTTTCCACCGACAGGTCGGCGCCGAAGCCGCGCAGCATCTTCTCGGTGTGGTCGCGCGTCATCACGGTTTCGACCACCGTGGTGACGCCGGGCGTGTTCAAGCCCGCCAGCAGCACCGCGGACTTGACCTGCGCCGACGCCATCGGCACGCGGTAGTGGATGGGAGCGGCGGTTCGTGGCCCGCGCAGCGTCAGCGGCATCCGGTCGCCGGGCGCGGCGTCGACCTGCACGCCCATCAGCCTGAGCGGGTCCAGCACGCGGCCCATCGGCCGTTTCGACAGCGATGCGTCGCCGATGAAGGTGGTCGCCATGTCGTAGACGCCGGCCAGCCCCATAGTCAGGCGCGAGCCGGTCCCGGCATTGCCGAAGTCGAGCGGCGCTTCCGGTTCGAGCAGGCAGCCATTGCCGACGCCGTGCACCACCCATTCCGCGCCGTTGCGCTCGATCTTCGCGCCAAGCGCCTTCATCGCCTCGCCGGTGCGCAGCACGTCCTCGCCTTCAAGCAGGCCGGTGATGCGGGTGATCCCCGACGCCAGCCCGCCGAACATCAGCGAACGGTGCGAGATCGATTTGTCGCCGGGCACGCGCACGGTTCCGGCAAGCGGCCGCGAGCGCCGGGCGGTCGCGGGATTTGCTTTGGCGTCATGCGCCATGGTCGTGTTCCTGGAAATTGCTGTCCGGCCGCGCCCCGGGCGCTGGTTCCGGCTCTGATGATCGTTGGTGCGCAGCCGTCCTAGCATGGCCGCCGGGCGGCGTCATCCCTGCATGGACGGCGCATTGAATTGCGCCGTCCATTTACCTTTGACAGTGCGGGATTCTCTGATTAAGGGGACGCCTCTATCGATACGAGGCTAACGTGGCAAAAGCTGACCTTGGAACAAAGCGGATCGACCCGGAAACGGGCCGGAAATTCTACGATCTGAACCGCGACCCGATCGTCTCGCCCTATACGGGCAAGAGCTATCCGCGGAGCTATTTCGATTCGAGCTCGATTTCGAGCGTCGACGAGGACGAAGAGGCGGACAAGCCCGAGGTGGACGCCGAGGACGACGCGCCCGAGATCATCTCGCTTGAGGACGCCGAGGACGATGATTCGAAGAGCGGCTCCGACGACCTGCCGGATATCGACGGCGACGAGGACGTCGATCTCGACGACGACGATGACGACGACACCTTCCTGCCCGACGAGGAAGAGGAAGAAGACGATCTCGACGACATTATCGGCGTCGGCGGCGAGGACGACGACGAGAACTGATCTCGTTTGGGGCCGTCGCATCGTCTGCGGCGGTCTGCCCGTCGGTATTTGCCGAAACCGGGCTTGCTATTGTGGCGCGGCTTGATTAGAAGCCGCGACATCTTCGGCGGGCGACAGCCCGCTGACCTCTTCGCCGGAGACGGCGCCGTCCCTGGACGGGTGTGGGGCCATAGCTCAGTTGGGAGAGCGCTTGAATGGCATTCAAGAGGTCGTCGGTTCGATTCCGATTGGCTCCACCATTTCTCTTTCTCGCAAGACGCTGAATGCCGTCTGCTCCGCGGAGGCATACCCCGCCGGGGCAGGACGCTGATCAAGGGCGATCTGGCCTGAAACGGTGCGCCGCCCGGCTTGCGGCTCGATCTGTTCCCGGCGTTGCGGGACCGAACACGGTCCCGTCCGACATGATCGCGATCCGTCGTCAAACCTGCCGCTTGCAGGTTCTTGTTCCATGAGCCTGCTGGCGGTCATGGTCGCTGTCGTCACGGCCGCGCTCGCCGCAATTCACCTCTATTGGGGTTTTGGCGGAATCTGGCCGGGGACGGACCAAAAATCCTGTGCCCGCGCCGTCGCCGGATTCAAGGGCGTCGACCGCATGCCGCCGCTGGCGGCCTCGTTCGCGGTCGCCCTGGCGCTGTTTGCGGTGGCTCTGCTGCCGCTGGCCCTTGCGGGTCTTATCGTGTTGCCGCTTCCAGCGTGGCTCACTCGCATTGCCGGTGTTGCGGCGGCGCTGGTGTTTGTCGGGCGCGGCGTCGCCGGCTTCACCCCGGCCTGGCGGCGCCTGACGCCCGAAATGCCGTTCGCGCGCAATGACAGGCTGTATTATTCGCCATTGTGCCTCGCCATCGGGGCGGGCCTGCTTCTTCTGGCGTTGCAGGGATCGGCTGCGTAACTGCGCAGGACGCGTTCCCGCCAGGGCAAGGAGCGCCCCCGGCCTATCCGCCCTTGGCGATCTTGACGACGCTGCCTGCGACGCCGATGAGCCCGATGACGAGAAACGCCCAATAGAGGGTCGACAGCGCCGCGCTCGGCGCTTCGGCGGGCGCAAAAATCTGGTAGCCAAAATAGACCGTCGCCAGCAGCGACAGCGCCAGCGACACTTTTGGATTGTTCACCGCTCTGCCTCCCATGCGGTTTCGGTCGCCCATGCTACGCCGCGCGCCAGCCAATTGACAGCATCCGGCTTGCAGTGGGTGGAGCGTCGGCGGCTCTTGAGCCAGCTTGGGAAGCAGCCGGCACTCGGCGTCGCCCTCGTGCGGCCCGATCGACCTGTCGCCGATGTGATCCCAATCAGGCGTCGCCGCGGGCTGGCGGCTTGTTTCGACGGCGTTTGGCGCCGGACCGACCCGAGGCGCGGATTGGCCTGAGATCGGTCCGATGATTGCGGGAACCGCTCTACCCGGCCATCAGATAGGCGTCGTCGGACACCGACCCGTCATGAATCCGTTTCGCCAGGTTGCGCTGCATCAGGCTGAGATACCGCATCAGGTTGTCGCGCTCGTCATCGGTGAAGCCCTCGACGGCGTCCTCGACGACCTGGCGCGCCAGCGGCAGCAACTCGTCGCGCAGCGCCTGTCCGCGCGGCGTCAGGTGGATGTTGATCTTGCGCCGGTCCTGCTCGCTTCTGACGCGCGTGACCAGGCCCTTTGCCTCCATCGAGCGGATGGCGGTCAGCGTCGTCGGCTCCATCGTTCCGACGATGTCCGACAGTTCGCGTTGCGTCAGCCCGTCCTCGTGCCACAGGGCGCGCAGGAAATACCACATTCCCGGCGTCACGCCGAACGGTTCGATCTTCTGCTGAAGATGGCGCTGCAGCGCCCGGTGCGTGATGCGCACCTGGTATCCGACGCTTGTGTCGAAGGGCAGCAATTCCCCGGCTTCCGATCGTCTAGGCTTTGATTCAATCATTCGCCCCATTCCTCTCAGCTCGATCGATTGAGCGTTTGATTCCGATGTCGTGCGTCGTTTTCAAAGAAATTCTGCTCGCCGGCGCTCAGATATTACAAACCGGAAGTACCTGCCCAAACGGTCAAACAACGCCATGTGGGCGCAAACAGCCTGTCACGGAACTGCGTTACGGCGGCCTTGTCGATGTCGCCAGCGACGGGATGATTTGCCATGCTGGCCGTTGTTACCCTTGATAGAGACATTTCTATTCTCTCGTATTGATCGAGATCAAGCATATTGGACATAAGTCGGAAGCCGACGCCGCGCCAGCGCCGCCGGACAAATCGGCTCTTGCCGGCCGGACGGCGAACGTTAACATGGCCGACGCATGTCCGCGCGTCGAAGCGATGCATTGATCCAAAGCCGGCTTTCCCGGCGACCGCAGCGGGGCAGGCGCGCGGCGGGAAAATTGCGACTGGAGAAAGTTCCAAGCATGGAATTGGCAGCAAAGCCGGGTCCGAATCGCACCACTGTCGTTCATCCGCCAGACGTCTCAGAAATAAGTTAGCTAACTAAATATTTTTTGAAGCGCGGCGCGTGCCGCCGTTCGGCCGCCAGGCAGCCAGGGAGGAGATCATGAGGAGCATCCGGTTTGCGGCGATGATTGCCGGCGTAGTACTTGCACTCGGCGTGCAGCAGGCGTCGGCACAGATTTACAATCTGACGCTGTGCGGGGCGAGCCCGGGCGGCTTGTGGACGCTGCTCGGGACCGGCATCGACGCGGCGGTGAAAAAGTCCTTCCCCGGCTCGACCGTCACCTATCAGACTTCTGGCGGCGGGCTGGCCAATGTCGCCCTGCTCACCGACGGCAAATGCGACATCGCGCTGATCCACGACGCCGAGGCCAAGGCCGCGGTCTCGGGCCTGCCGCCCTTCAAGGCGCCTGTCGATACGCTGGCGACCGTCGCCCAGCTCTACACCTGGGCCCCGATGCAGATCATCGGCCGCAAGGAATTCGTCGACCAGAACGGCATCGATATCCTGAAGGACATCGCCACCAGGAAGGTGCCCGCGCGCATCGTGCTCAACCGGCGCGGCAACATCGCCAGCGCCGTCGGCGAGGCGATGATGACCACGGCCGGCCTGAGCCCCAAAGACGTCGAATCGTGGGGCGGCAGCGTCACCTATGCGGCATCCAGCGAACAGGCGGACCTGATGCGCGACCGCCGCGCCGACATCATGATCAACTCGCTGTTCGTCAACCACTCCTCGATTCGCGAACTGGCGTCTTCGATCGACCTCGCGCTGATCCCCATCATCGATTCGACCGCGGACAAGCTGGCGCGCGAATGGGACATCAACCGCTTCACGATCAAGGCGGGCGACTATGACTGGAACGACAAGGACGTGAAGACCGTCGCCATCTCGGCGCAATTGTTCGCCCGCAAGGACGCCGATCCGAAAATGATCGGCGATCTGACCAGGGCGCTCGTCGACAATGTCGATGAACTCAGGTCGGTCCACAAGGCGATGGCCGCCCTCGACGTCAAGCTGATGTCGCAGGCAAGGACGGTTCCATACCATCCCGCCGCCAGGCAGGTGTACGCCGCGGCCGGGTTTTGAGCGGCGCTCGCGCAAACATCGCTGGCCGGCGACGCGTCGCGCCGGCGCGGCCACATTTTCCGTAGCGGAGCCGCGCCATGCTGGGACTGCTCTTCGACACCGGCGCGCCGCGCTCTCCGTCCGGCATCGTCGGCCAGGCCGTCAAGGTCCTTGCAGCGGCGATCACCGTGTGGACCGTCTACGCGGCGGCGTTTTCGCGAGCCGACACGCTGTCGCTGACCATCACCTTCCTGGCGTTGATGCTGACGCTCACATTTCTGCTGGTCGGCGCAAGCAAGCGCTCTGACACCGCCCGCATCGCCGTCGTCGACTGGCTGCTGGCGCTGGCCTCGGCGGTGGTCGGCGCGCATTTTCTCGCCAAGACCGGCGAGATCTCGAAACGCATCACCCTGCTCGATCCGCTGTCGGGCTGGGACATCGCCATGGCGACGACGATGCTGCTGCTGACGCTTGAGGCGGTGCGGCGCACGGTCGGTTTCGGTCTGACGGCCATCGTCCTGCTGTTCCTGGCCTACAATCTGTTCGGCGACCGGCTGGACGGCGCCTTCGGCCACGGGCCCATCACCTATCCGCACTTCGTCGACATCACCTTTTTCACCACCGACGCGCTGTTTGGCGTGCCGCTGCGGGTCGCGGCGACCTACGCCTTCCTCTTCGTGCTGTTCGGCACTGCCCTGTCGAAAGCCGGCGGCGCGCGGTTCTTCTACAATATCTCCGCCAGGCTGACCGGCGGCTCCGCCGGCGGTCCGGCCAAGATCGCGGTGATCTCGTCGGCGCTGTTCGGCACCATCTCCGGCAGCCCGACCTCCGACGTCGTCACCACCGGATCCGTCACCATCCCGATGATGAAACGCATGGGCTACAATCCGGTCTATGCCGGCGGCGTCGAGGTCGCAGCGTCAGCCGGCGGCAGCCTGTTGCCGCCGGTGATGGGCGCGGCCGCCTTCATCATGGCCGAATACACCGGCGTCGCCTATTCCGAGATCGCGCTGTCGGCGCTGATCCCCGCCATCCTGTTCTACGTGCCGATCTACACCCAGGTGCATCTGCGCGCCAAACGCTTCAACCTGGCCGGCATCGCCAGGGATGACATCCCGACCTTTGCCGCGACCATGCGCGACGGCGGCCTGTTCATCGTGCCGCTACTGGTCATCACCTGGGCGCTGTTGCAGGGCTACACGCCAACCTACACCGCCGTCTATGGGCTCGCCGCCATCTTCCTGGTCTGCCTGCTGCGCAAATCGACCCGGCTCGGCCCCGCCGCCCTGTTCGACGTTCTCGCCACCACCAGCATCCGCATGGTCGCGGTCGCCGGCGCCTGCGCCGCCGCCGGTCTGGTGATCGGCGGCATCACCATGACCGGCCTGGCGTCGAAATTCGGCGGCCTGGTCTTCCTGGTTTCCGGCTCGGACGTCTTCGTCTCGCTGGTCGTCGCCGCGGCGCTGACGCTGCTGCTCGGCATGGGCATGCCGACGCCCAGCGCCTACATCCTCGCCGCCGTCCTGGTGTCGCCGGTGATGCGCTCGCTGCACATCGAGACCGTCGCCGGCCATCTCTTCCTGCTCTATTTCGCCGTCATGTCGGCGCTGACGCCGCCGGTTGCGGTCGCAGCCTACGCCGCCAGCGCCATCGCCGGCGAAAATCCCCTGAAAATTGCCGTCCAGTCGGTGCAGATCGCCATCGGCGCGTTCCTCATCCCGTTCGCCTTCATCTTCAACGACGCCCTGCTGATGCGCGGCGGCGTCGCCGGCATCGTCTACGCGACCGCCAGCGCATTTGCCGGGCTGGTGGTCGTCGCCATCGCCACCGAAGGCTATTTCCGTTCCAGGCTGGCGGCGCTGCCGCGCCTGTTGCTGCTGGCGGCCGGCATCCTGCTGTTGTGGATCGACTACTGGCTGCTGCCGATCGCGATCGGGGCGGCCGCGTTGGCGTGGTTGCTGCAGCGGTTTGGAGACGGCAATGGCAAAATTGTCGTGTCCAACAACGAAGCACAGTAGCCGGCAAACAAATGTCGAATCGCCGGAAATGGACGGTATTTACCGATTCTTGCGCCGTTTTCCGACGATGGATCGTCGCGAGACGTTCAAGTCCAACCAATAAATTAGTCGGCAAAATAGACTCGATATGGCCCGCCCGGGCGCGGCCAATCGTTCAATCGCCAAGTTCTTTCAGCCGGTAGATCGCTTCCAGCGCCTCTTTCGGCGTCATCTCGTCGGGATGCAGGCTCCTGAGCGCCTCAGCCAGGGCTTCGGCTTTCGGATCGGCCTTCTGAGGCGGCGGCTCGCGTTTGACCACGGCGCTGAACAGCGGCAGATCGTCGGCCAGCCGCGATGTCTTGCCCGACGTTTCGCCGGCTTCCAGTTGCGCCAGCACTGCGCGGGCGCGCTCCACCACCGCTTCGGGCAGGCCGGCGAGCTTGGCCACCTGCACGCCGTAGCTGCGGTCGGCCGCGCCCTTGCCGACCTCGTGCAGGAAGACGACGTCGCCGTCCCATTCCTTCACCCGCATCGTGACGTTGTGGATGCGCGGCAGTTTTCCCGCCAGCGCCGTCAGTTCGTGGAAATGGGTGGCGAAAATCGCCCGGCAGAGGTTGTTTTCGTGCAGATATTCGACCGCCGCCCAGGCGATCGACAGCCCGTCATAGGTGGCGGTGCCGCGCCCGATCTCGTCGAGGATCACCAGCGCCCGCTCGCCCGCCTGGTTGAGGATCGCCGAGGTTTCCACCATTTCGACCATGAAGGTGGAGCGCCCGCGCGCCAGATCGTCGGCCGCGCCGACGCGGGAGAACAGCCGGTCGACCATGCCGAGCCGCGCCAGCCGCGCCGGCACAAAAGCTCCCATTTGGGCGAGCACAGCGATCAGCGCGTTCTGCCTCAGATAGGTCGATTTACCGGCCATGNNACTTGCCGCCCATGTTCGGCCCGGTCAGCAGCCAGATCGCCCCCGACCGGTCGTTGCCGCTAGGCGACAGGTCGCAATCATTGGCGACAAACGGCTCGGCCGACTGGCGGCGCAGCGCCTGTTCCACCACCGGATGGCGTCCGCCCTCGATGCGGAAGCTCAGCGATGCGTCGACCGCCGGCCGCGCATAGTCTTCCGCTTGCGCCAGCGCCGCGAACGCCGCCGTCACGTCGAGCACCGCCAGCGCGTCGGCGCCGGCGCGTATCTGTTCGGCGCAGCCGACCGTTTCAGCCAGCAGCCGCTCGAACACATCGGCCTCGATGGTCAGCGCCCGGTCGGCGGCGTTGGCGATCTTGCTCTCCAGGCCGGCCAGTTCGGTGGTGGTGAAGCGCATCGCACTGGCCATCGTCTGGCGATGGATGAACCGCGCCTTGGCCGCGTCGGTTCCCTGCATCGTCTCCTGATGGTTGGCCGTCACCTCGATATAGTAGCCCAGCACATTGTTGTGCCTGATCTTCAGCGAGCGGATGCCCGTCTCCTCGA
>DDFA01000070.1 GCA_002336975.1 Phyllobacteriaceae bacterium UBA1940 | reverse complement strand
CTTCCAGCGTCGGGAAGATGTAGCCGTTGAGCAGGGCCGGAACCTCTTCCTGCTTTGCACCGGTCAGGCGGGCGATCTTCTCGGCCTCTGGCGACGTGGCGTTCCACGCATCGGGATTGGCACGGTAGGCGGCTGTCGCCTCACCCGTCACCTTCACGAAGGCCGTCACGACATCGGGATGCTCTTCCGCAAACTTCTTGCTGACGATCCAGGCGTCGAAGGTCGGGCCGCCCCAATCCGCGACATCGGCGGAGGTGGCCAGGACCTTGCCGTTCTTCTTCAGCTCGGCCAGAACCGGATCCCAGACATAAGCGCCATCAATATCGCCGCGCTGCCAGGCCGCCGCGATTTCCGGTGGACGCAGGTTGAGGATCTCGACGGACTTCGGATCGACGTTCCAGTGCTTGAGCGCCGTCAGGAGGCTATAGTGCGCGGTGGAGACGAAGGGCGTGGCGATCTTCTTGCCCACCAGATCCTCCGGTTTCTCGACGGATTTCACCGCGAGCGCTTCCGCCTCGCTGATGAGGCCCACGACGAAGATGGTCTCGATCGGCAGTTCGCGGCTTGCGGCGGCCGCCAGCGGCGAGGAGCCGACATAGCCGATATCGAGCGAGCCCGAGGCGATCGCGGCGATCACATCCGCCCCGCCATCGAATTTCTGCCAGTTGATCTTGGCGCCGGTTACCTTCTCGTAGGTGCCGTCTGCCTGCGGCACGCGTGACGGCTCGACGATGGGCTGGTAGCCGATATTGAGCGTTACGTCCTCGGCATGCGCGGCGCCGAACGAGGCGGCCATGGCAAGGGCGGCGGTTGCGGCCAGCAGGGTTCTGCGGGTGATGGTCATTGGGGCTCTCCTCAAGTTGCCGTCGCCCGGCGATCTGCGGCGGGCTCGATCTCAAGGCTATATATTCGGTAAATTTAGTAGAGAAATATTCGCCTCAATTCCGCTAGCCGGCCGCGATTGGTTTTGCGTTTTGTGCGAGAGGCACGAAATGGAGCTGTCCGGGGAGGGGTCGCGGCGCGGATTCGTAGGCGAAAGCCGGTTCGAACGCATATCCCGTGACAAAAATGCTGCCCCTCGGCAGAAATACTTGCCCAAAAGCATGAAAAGACGCCGAAAACCGGCCATTTTCCTTGCGATTGGAAGCTCAAAGTAATTATACTGTTTTTATATGATTTTTCGCACTTCGTTGCCCAGAATCAGCCGGCTCCTTCCTCCGCTCAGGCGGCACGCCGCGCGATCCTCCCGAAGACGATGGTGAAAATTGCCGGACGCAATTGCGTCCACGTCGCCGCACATGCCTATGGAAAGCAGACCGGAATGCTGACGAAAAAGGGAAAATACGGACTGAAGGCCCTGGTGGATCTTGCACGCCTTGCCCCGGGCGAAACAGCCTTCGTCAGCGAAATCGCGCTGCGCAACAACATTCCGAAGAAGTTCCTCGACACGATCCTCCTCGAACTGCGCAATGCCGGCATGCTGCGCTCGAAGAAGGGGCCGGGCGGCGGTTATTCCCTGTCGAATCCCGCCTCCGAAATTCGCATCGGCCATGCCATCCGGGTCCTAGACGGCCCGCTGGCGCCGATCCGCTGCGCAAGCCGCACGGCCTATGAGGCCTGCGAGGACTGTGCCGACCCGGAAGGCTGTCAGGTCCGCCGGGCGATGACCGAAGTCCGCGACGCGATCGCCGCGATCCTCGACACCATGACGCTTGAGCAATTCGTCGCCGTGCCCGGCGCCTCCGCCATGATCGAGGACGACGCGCTGGAACAGCGGGCCGGCTGACACGGCCTCAGCAGCCGGGCGAGGGCGCCCGGCTAAACCTGCACCGGCAGTTCCTGCTGACCTTCAATACCGAAAACGCGGCGGTAACGCGCGATTTCAGCTGGTTCACCCGTCGCCTTGAGGGGATTGTCCGAAAGCTTCACCGCCGGCCGGCCGTTGGCGCTCGTCACCTTGCAGACCAGTGAGATCGGATCGAGGCGCGTTCCCCCGTCCGGGTCGCAGCCGCGGAAATCGTTGGTGAGGTTCGTTCCCCAGCCGAAGCTCATGCGCACGCGGCCATGGAAATGCCTATAGGTCTGCTCGATCGTGTCCACGTCCATCCCGTCGGAAAAGATGAGCAGTTTTTCGCGCGGGTCGCGCCCCTTGCTGCGCCACCAGTCGATGATCTGTTCACCGCCCGCGATAGGCGGCGCGCTGTCCGGGCGGAAGCCGGTCCAGTCGGCCACCCAGTCGGGAGCGTTGGCGAGGAAGGCGGTCGTGCCGAAAGCATCGGGCAGGGCGATCAACAGGTTGCCATTATAGTGCTGCCGCCACTCCTCCAGCACCTGATAGGGCGCGCGGGCGAGCGCCTCGTCACCCTCGGCAAGGGCGGCCGCGACCATCGGCAGTTCATGCGCATTGGTGCCGATCGCCTCCAGATCGGCGTCCATGGCGAGCAACACGTTGGAGGTGCCGATGAAACGCTCGCCAAGCCCCTCCTTCAGGGCCTCCACGCACCAGCGCTGCCAGAGAAAGCCATGCCGGCGACGTGTGCCGAAATCGGAAATGACGAGATCGGGAAGCTGCCGCAGCCGCTCGACCTTTTCCCAAAGGCGCGCCTTGGCCCGGGCATAGAGCACGTCCAGCGCAAAGCGCCCGCGGTCGCGCATGGCCGCGCGCGACTTCATCTCGTTGATGATCGCAAGCGCCGGAATCTCCCACATGGTCGTATGCGTCCACGGCCCGTCGAAATGCAATTCATACTGCCCGTCCACCTTGCGCAGATCGTAGTCCGGCAGTTGGAAAGCTGCGAGCCAGGCAATGAAATCCGGGCCGAACATGCGCGCGCGACCATAGAAGCTGTTGCCGGCAAGCCAGATCAGCTCCTTCTTGGTGAAGCGCACGCTGCGCGCATGGTCGAGCTGCGCGCGCAATTCCCCTTCGTCGATGATGTCGGCAAGCCGCACGCTTTTCGTGCGATTGATCAGCGAAAACGTAGCATTCACATCGGGATGCATTTGCCGGATCATCTGCAGCATCAAGAGCTTGTAGAAGTCCGTATCGAGAAGACTGCGCACGATCGGATCGAGCCGGAAATTGTGATCGTAGGTGCGGGTCGCGATGTCGTTGACGGCCATGCCGGCTCCTGCTTCGATGCGGTCTTTCTCATGCACCGGCAAGGACGCGCCGGCGGGCGCAGCCTCGTTGATCGAAACGCCGATTGCAAGCCGGATGGACATTTCCCCGCCGTCGCCGCAGCAAAATACGCCTCCGCCCCGAACTTCCGGCCCGCGAACAGGCATGATAGAAGCCCATGATTTCACGCGAGGGGAACGCGTGCGGAATGCGGCCCGCAACAGGCTGCCAATTGCAATGCCACGGAGGAAGCCTTGAACGACAACAATGTTCTGAAATTCGAGCCCCGCAAGCCGAAGCAGGAGAACAAGCCTGCCACGCCCGGCCCGAAAAAAGGACTGATCTGGCTCGCCGTCGTCGCCGTGATCGTGCTCGTCTGGGCTTACTACCAGTTCCTCGCTCCACAGGCACTGTAGCTATATATCGCTAGACATTGCCGGGAAGGGGTATGCTGCTGAGTGCCGTTTGCTTTAGCCCACCCAAAATTCCAAATTAGTCGCATAATCTATCTTATGGAACCAATGCAAGGGTAGCGATTCGTACGTCCTCGTATCACGCTGCTCCGGCGACAAGATCGAAGCAGGCCCGCTTCAAGGTGTTGATCCGTGGATCATCCCGGCGGCGCGGGCGATCCATGTCGACGTCGATGACCGAGCGGATGCGGCCCGGGTTGGCCTCGAGCACGATCACCCGGTCGCCCAGGTAAAGCGCTTCCTCGATGTCATGGGTCACGACGACGATGGAGACCGCGCGGTGCTGCCAGATGCGCAGCAACTCATCCTGCAGCCGCAGCCGCAGGAGAGAGTCGAGCGCGCCGAAAGGCTCATCCATCAGGAGGATATCCGGCTCGGATACCAGCGCGCGGGCAATGGCCGCGCGTTGCGCCATGCCGCCGGAAAGCTGCCTTGGATAGGCGTCGATAAAATCCGTAAGGCCGACAAGGTCGACATAGGCACGGACCCGCTCGTGTTTCTCGGCGCGCGACAGCGGCGCTGTGTCGAGCGCCAAACCGACATTGCCGGCGACGGTGAGCCAGGGGAAAAGGCGATGGTCCTGGAACACCATCGCAATCTTGCGTCCCGCATCGGTCGCAGCCACGCCGGCCACAGCGATCCGCCCGGAATAATCGCTATCCAGCCCGACGATCAGGCGCAGCAGCGTCGACTTTCCGCAGCCGGACGCCCCGAGCACGCCGACGATCTCGCCCTTGCCAACCTCGAAGCTGATATCGCGCAATATCTCTCGCTCGGCCCCGTTCAGACGGAAGGCCTTGCCGACGCGGTCGATGGTCAGGGAAGCGGTGGATGACATGATTCACTCCTTGGTCCAGGGAGACAGGCGGGCAGAGAGAAAAAGACAGGCCCGGTGCAGCCCGACGCCTCCGGCGGCGAGCGCGAAGACGCCCGCGAGCACGATGTCCATGCGGAACTGGTCGCGCGCGCTGGCGATATAGCTGCCGAGTCCGCGACCGTTGCCGATGGCATATTCCGCGCCGATCGTGCCGATCCAGGCGGAAAGGGCCGCGATCTGCAGGCCGACCTGAAGGTTGGGCAGCGCGGCGGGAAGATAAAGGCGCAGCAGACGCGAGCGGCGCGGCAGGCCGAGCACCGCCCCCACCTCCTTCAGCGCGACCGGCGCGGCCCGCATGCCCTGCTCCGCCGCCAGAAACATCGGGAAGAAGGTCGCAAGTGCTGTGAAGACCAGCTTGGTCGCCTCCCCGTTTCCGAACCAGGCGGTGAACAGCGGGATCCAGGCAAAGGCCGCGATCTGGCGCAGGGAATGCACCGTCGGAGCAAGGGAAAGCGCCGCAAGGCGCGCAAGCCCGCAGGCCGCCCCCAGCACGAAGCCGAGAAGCGCTCCGGCAAGCCCGCCCACGAGGACACGCAGGGCGCTGACGCCGAGCGCAGCCCAGATTTCCCGCCCATCCGGATCGAAGAAGGGTGCACGCAGCACCGCAAGCGGCGAAATGAAGAGCGGACTTTGCACCGCTTGGCTGGCTGCGACGCCGCCCCAGAGCGCGAGCAGGCCGAGCGGGAGCCATGCCCCCTTCGGCACGCTGGGCAGGAAACGGAGAGCGGCTGGATCAGCCATGACGCCCCTCCCCGGCGAAGTGCCATTCGAGACGGCGCAACGCGAAGTCCAAGGCAAAGCCTGCAAGACCCACCACGATCATGCCGACAATGACGATATCCAACTGGAACAGGGTCCGGCCCCAGACCATCATGTAACCGATGCCGTCCGTGCCGGCGAGCATCTCGACGACGATCAGGGAGACGAAGGCCTGCGCCGTCGAAAGGCGAAGGCCTGTGAAGAAGAAGGGCGCGATGGCCGGCAGAGTCAGCTTGAAGAAGCGCGTCGAGCGCCTGATCGCCAGCACATCCGCCACCTCACGCAGCCGCGGCGGAATGGTGCGCACGCCTTCGGCAATACTGATGGCCATAGGCACGAAACAGGCCTTCGCCAGGATGACGGTCTTCAGCGATTCCTCGATGCCGAGGACGAGAATGAGGATGGGCAGCCAGCCGAGCGAGGGCACGGCGGCAATGGCCCGGAAGGTCGGGCCGAGATAGGCTTCCGCCCGCTTCGAGAAGCCGAGCAGCAGGCCGAAGGCGAAACCGAGGCCCGCGCCGAGGAGAAGTCCCCGGACGATGCGGGTAAAGCTGACGGCAATCGCCGTCGTGATCTCGCCGCTGGCGGAAAGATCGAGAAAGGTCTGGAATACCCACGCCGGCGGCGGCAGAACCTGCGGCGAAACCCATTGCCGCAGGGTCGCGACCTGCCAGAGAAGGCCGATGGCGAGCGGAAGCGCCAGCCCGAGCGCCGCAAGCCGCGGCCCGCCCAGCGGTCGAGCCGGGCAAGGAGGGCGGCGGGCGCCGCCGCCCCGCAAGAGGCGGCGCGTGCATCGCCGGGCTGGAATTCGATCGATGCCATCCGCCCACTCCGTCCTATTTCCTGTCCGCGCCGGTAGCGTCGCGCTCGGCCCAGAAACCATCCAGTTCCTGGTCGGCGATGGCCTTCTCCACGTAGGAGCCGTCCGCCCAGGTGGCGAGATCGACATCGCGGCGAGTCAGTTTCTGTTCCTTGTTGAAGGCAAGGCCGCTTTCATAGCGGGCGTTAAAGAAGGCATCGAGGCGGGGATTGTACTTGCCCTTCAGCGTCGTGCCCGCATTCGCCTTGGTGATGATCTCGACGGGCGTGCCGGCGCGCGACCAGATCTGGAAGACCTCATCGCGGTTCTTCTCGTCCGCCACCCATACGGCAGCGCGCACGAAACCGTTGACGACCTTCTGTGTGGCTTCGGGATAGGCCTTGCGGAACGCATCGGTGACGAGGAACGCACCGAAGCCGTCACCCGCCGCGCCCGCTTCGGAGGACTTGTAAAAGACCTTCGCCAGTCCCTTTGCTTCCAGAGGCAGCAGGAAATCGGCGCCGAACACCGCATCCACACTCTTGGCGGCGATGGCGGCGAGCTGGTCGGCATTCTTCAGGTCGACGATCGTCACATCGCTTTCGGAAAGTCCCGCATTCTTCAGTGCCTGGATGAGAGCCCAATGGATGATCGTGGCCTTCTGAATGGCCACGCGCTTGCCCTTGAGGTCGGCGATGCTCTTGATCTCGATATCCGGGCGCGCCGCGCCGAAGACCGTGGTTCCGCCATAGGAAGCAACGAGGATCGTATCGAGGCCGTTGGCCTTGCCGATGATGTTCGGCACCGCGCCATAGGCGGCAAAGTCGACCTGGCCGTTGGAAAGCGCCTCATTGATCGCCGGCCCCGTGCCGGTGAAGTAGGTGAATTCCAGCTTCGTCGGCGTTCCCTTGAATTCATTCGCGATGAAGCCCTTGGCGTCCGCGACGGCCAGAAGCCCGACGCCGAACGGCGTGCCGAAGCCGAAGCCGACATCGCCGAAACGGATGCTCGCGGGGGCATCCTCGGCCTGCGACGGCAGCGCGCCGAGAAGGACGGTCGCGGCAACGACCAGGAAGTTCAGAAACTTGCGCATGCATATCTCCAGTATTGCGTGGAAAGGTGGGATGTCAGGGGATGATCGAACCGCTCTCGAAGATCCGGTAGCTGAGGTCGCCGGCGGTTCCGCGCGGCTTGGCGTTCTTCCAGCCCATTTCGCGGCGAAAGCTGCCAAGAAGGCCGCGCTCGGCCAGTTCCGTCTCCGTCCGTCCTTCGAGCGCGTCGGCCAGAGGCGAGACGTAGAGCGCATCGGTCGGACAGAAGAGCTCGCAGAGGAAACAGGTCTGGCAATCGTCCTGCCGCGCGATGACGGGAATACCGCCCTCCACCGCGTCGAACACATTGTCCGGGCAGGCCTCGACACACAGGTCGCATTTGACGCAGCGCTCGGCGCTGACGATCTCGATCATGATGCGATGCTCTCTTTCTGCTCTTCGGTTTCATAGACCGCCCAGGGCGCATCCAGCCCGCCGGCAAGCGTGCGCACGACAAGCGCCGGGTCGGCTTCGGCAAAATCGGTTCGGCGGTGGACGCCACGGGTCTCTCGGCGCAGCAGTGCGCTTTCCGTCACCCAGCGGGCGGTCGCGATCAGGGCCTCGGCCTCGCGGATGCGGGCGGCGTCATAGCCGCTGCCGGCGCGCCGCCAGCTTTCGTCCCGCCACAGGCTCTCCAGAACCGCGCCATTGGCCGCAAGGCTCTCGGCGCTGCGGAAGAAGCCCTTCTCAAGCGGCAGGGTCTCGCCGCGGATATGGTCGAGCACGGCTTTGATCTCCGCCTCACGGTCCGGCCCCGCGATGACGGGCGTGCGCCGACGTGCGGAACGCACCCGCCGCGTTGCATGCTGCGCGCCCAGGCGCTTTGCAAAGGCTGCGGCCCCCTCGCCCGCCCACGATCCCGTGGCAAGCGCCCAGGCGGCATTCGGTCCGCCGC
>DDFA01000042.1 GCA_002336975.1 Phyllobacteriaceae bacterium UBA1940 | reverse complement strand
TGCACGGCGTCGGCGTCTCGGTGGTCAACGCGCTGTCGGACCTGCTCGAGGTCGAGGTGGCGCGCGGCCGCCAGCTCTATCGCCAGCGTTTTTCGCGCGGCATTCCGCAGGGTCGCATCGAGGCGCTGGGCGAAGTGCACAACCGGCGCGGCACGAAAGTACGCTTCCACCCCGACGAGCAGATTTTTGGCAAGGGGGCGAAATTCGAGCCCGCCCGCATCTACAAGATGGCGCGCTCAAAAGCCTATCTGTTCGGCGGCGTCGAAATCCGCTGGTCGTGCGACCCGGCGCTGCTGTCGGACAAGGACCAGACGCCACCCAGGGCGGTGTTCCACTTCCCCGGCGGCCTGAAAGACTATCTGCTGGCCTCGCTTGACGGCGAAATGCAGGTGACGCGCGAGGTGTTCGCCGGCAAGACCGAAAAGCAGGGCGGCCATGGCGCGGTCGAATGGGCGATCACATGGTTCGGCGGCGACGGTTTCGTCAATTCCTACTGCAACACCATCCCGACCGCCGAAGGCGGCACCCATGAAAGCGGCCTGCGCACGGTGCTGACGCGGGGCTTGCGCAACTATGCCGAACTGATCGGCAACAAGCGCGCCTCGATCATCAATTCCGACGACGTGATGATCTCGGCGGCCGGCATGCTGTCGGTGTTCATCCGCGAGCCGGAATTCGTCGGCCAGACCAAGGACCGGCTGGCCACCGGCGAAGCGATGCGCATCGTCGAAAACGCGCTGCGCGATTCGTTCGACCACTGGCTGGCCGACAGCCCGCAGGAAGCGACAAAACTGCTCGACTGGGTGATCGCGCGCGCTGACGAGCGGGTGCGGCGACGCCAGGAAAAGGAAGTGTCGCGCAAGACCGCCGTGCGCAAGCTGCGGCTGCCGGGCAAACTTGCCGACTGCACCCAGAACGGCGCGGCGGGCGCTGAACTGTTCATCGTCGAGGGCGATTCCGCCGGCGGCTCGGCCAAGCAGGCGCGCGACCGGAAAACCCAGGCGATCCTGCCGCTGCGCGGAAAAATCCTCAACGTCGCCTCGGCGGGCGCGGACAAGCTGACCGCCAACCAGCTGATTTCCGACCTGATCCAGGCGCTTGGCTGCGGCACCCGCTCAAAATACCGCGACGACGACCTGCGCTATGAGCGGGTGATCATCATGACCGACGCCGACGTCGACGGCGCGCACATCGCCTCGCTGCTGATCACCTTCTTCTACCAGGAAATGCCGGAGTTGATCCGCAACGGCCATCTGTTCCTGGCGGTGCCGCCGCTCTATTCGATCCGCCAGGGCGGCAAGGTGATGTATGCGCGCGACGACGCCCACAAGGACCAGCTATTGCTGACCGAGTTCACCGGCCGCGGCAAGATCGAGATCGGCCGCTTCAAGGGCCTTGGCGAGATGAACGCCGGCCAGTTGAAGGACACGACGATGGACCGCGGCAAGCGCACGCTGCTGCGCGTCGAGATCATCGATGAGGCGGACGCGACGCGCTCTGCGGTGGACGCGCTGATGGGCACCAAGCCGGAACTGCGCTTCCGTTTCATCCAGGAACGGGCCGAGTTCGCTTCGGCCGACGCACTGGATATTTGACGGGCGCGACAGGCGCTTAAGATCAAGCGCCTCACCCGTAGCCTCCCCACAAGGGGGAGGGAATCGCCAGCGCCGACGCCTCCCTCCCCCTTGTGGGGAGGCTACGGGTGAGGGTGTTGTCGCGGATAAGGTTTGAGATATCGAGAGCAGTCGATCCGACTGCCGCCGCGCAGGCTTTCTCGCCCTGCCCGGCTAAAGCGCGTCGGCCTCGAACACATGCGGCCCGAGCCCGGACACGCTTGCCGCGCCGATCAGCGCCAGCGTCAGGTCGAGTTCGGCGACGATGTTGGCGATCACCTCGCGCACGCCGGCCTCGCCCGCAATCGCCAGACCGTAGACATAAGGCCGGCCGATGAGGACGGCGCGCGCGCCAAGCGCAATCGCCTTGACGACGTCGCCGCCGGTGCGGACGCCCGAATCCATCAGCACCGGCATGTCGCCTGCAGCAGCGACAATCGCCGGCAATGCGTCGAGCGCGGCGATCTCGCCGTCGACCTGCCGTCCGCCATGGTTGGAGACGATGACCCCATCAATGCCCAGTTCGCGGGCGCGGCGGGCGTCGCCGGCATGGCGCACGCCCTTGAGCAGGATCGGCAGCCCGGTCATCTCGCGCAGCCGCGCGAGATCGCTCCATTTCAGGTCCGGGCGCGAATAGGTCGCGGTGAAATGGGCGACCGCCGAGCGCATCTGCCGCGTCGACAGGCCGAATTCGCGTCCCTTGCGGACGAGATTGAGCAGCGTGCCGATGACGCCAGGCCCCTTCGGCCTGAAACCCGAATCCGGCGGCGTCGCCGGAATGGCGGCGCGAAACACCGGGTCGGAAAGATATTGCGCCAGCCCCTGCCCTTGCAGGAACGGCAGCGACGCCCGGTCGAGATCGCGCGGACGCCAGCCCAGAAGCGTGGTGTCGAGCGTCACCACGATGGCCTCGCAGCCGCTTGCCTCGGCGCGGCCGACCACCGAGCGGACGAAGGCGTCATCGCTTGACCAGTAGAGCTGGAACCAGCGCGGCGCATCGCCCATGGCGGCGGCGCAGTCCTCGAGCCTGACCGATGCCTGGTTGGAGAACACATAGCCGACGCCCTCGGCCGCTGCGGCGCGGGCCACCGCCAGATCGGCGTCGCGGTCGACCATTTCCAGCACGCCGATGGGCGCCAGCAGCACAGGCGTCCGGTGGCGTCGGCCAAACAGCTCGACCGAAAGGTCGCGGCTGGAAACGTCGTTGAGAACGCGCGGCGCGAATGGACGGCGCTCGAAGGCGGTCCGGTTGGCCCGCATCGTCGCCTCCATGCCGGCGCCGCCGATGATGTAGGCGGCCGCGTCCGGTCCCATGGCGTCGGCCGCTTTGGCCTCCAGCAAGTCGGGCGCGACCGGAACCAGCGGCCGCGCGCCGCCGAGACCGGGAACATAGATCTGCATCTGCCGAAAGCGTCCGGGCGGCTGGCGGCGATCGCTGCTCATGGCGAAGGCCGGCTACTTCTTTTTCTCGACGCCGTCACGGATCTCTTCCATCGCTTCCTTGATGCGATTGCGCAGGATTTCGATCGTTTCGGTCGATGAGGCGCGCACCACATCGGCCATTTCGGACGCGTTCTTGATCGCGGTTTCGAACGAACGTTTGGCGAAATCGGCCTGTTTGGCCATGAATTCCTGCGGATTTGCGCCGCCCGAACGCATGCCCTGCGCCATGTCGGTCACCTCGCGCAGCGTCTCCTGAAGCATTTCACGCTGTTTCGCCATCATCGACGAGGCGCCGGCGGTCGCCGCCTTGGCGGTCTTTTCCAGCGTCTCGAGATTTTTCCGGTGGTGCGCGATGATCTTGTCGACGTCGACGCTGGGCATGTTCAGATTGGCGCCGAAATTCCTGAACATGTCGACGAACGACTCGGCTTCGGGTTTTTTGGCCATGGTTTCCTCCGCTTGGCTTTGATCCGAGATTAGGCGTCGCGGCACGAACGTCAATTGGCGAAGATCAGCCGTTCGGCCAAATAGAGCAGCAGTCCGGCGATGCCGCCGATCAGCATGCCGTTGAAGCGGATGAACTGCAGATCGCGGCCGACATTGATCTCGATCAGCTGGGTCAGCTGGCCCAGATCCCAGCTCTTGACCTGCTGCGAGATGAAGCTGGAGACGCCGCTCTTCTGCGCCTCGACAAACGAGCCGAGCGCAACGACGAAACCGGCGTTCATGTCGGCGCGGATGGCGGGATCGGACGACAGCTGACGCCCGACATCGACCAGCAGCCCGGTCAGATGTTTCCGGATCATCGAATCCTGGCCGCGCGCGTCCTGCTCGAGGAAGGAGCGGAAACTGTCCCACATGTCCTGGGCGAGCTCGCGCAGTTCTGGCCTGGCGAGGAAATCGCGCTTCATCTTCTCGGCGCGCTTGGCGTAGGATTTCGATGTCCGCAGCTTCTCGACGAAGCCGACGACGAACCGGTCGAACTCCTCGCGCATCGGATGGTTGGGGTCGGCCTTGACCTCGTCGAGCAGCGACGCGGCCGAGCCGATGATGCGTTTCAACAGAAACGCGTCGGCGCGAAAAACCCTCGCCAGCGACGGGAGCTCGTCGCGGATCTTGTCGCGAATGACGTTCTGCGCCGCCTCGTCATTGAGGAACCGCCCCAGCACCTTGATCAGTTCGTTGAACAGTTTCTGGTGACGCCGGTCGTCGGTGAAGGCGGTGAGCAGTTCCGCGGCGAGCGGCGCGATCTCGACCTTTTCGACCTGCTGCACCATGCGCTCGGCAATAAAATCCTTCAGCCCCGACCCCTCGATCGCCGTCATCGCCTGCGGGATGAGCCGGGTGACGAAGCGCGCCAGCCCCTCGGACTTGTCGGCATCCGACAGCCAGTCGGCGACCAGCTCGGCGAAGTCGACCTCGCGCAGCTTCTTGCCGACGGTCTCCTGGTCGAGAAAATTCTGCTCGATGAACTTGCCGAGATTGTCGGCGATGCGCTCCTGGTTGGAGGGGATGATCGCGGTGTGGGGGATCGGCAGGCCGAGCGGCCGCTTGAACAAGGCGACGACCGCGTACCAGTCGGCCAGTCCGCCGATCGCCGCCGCCTCGGCGAACGCGGCGACGAAGGCCAGGACGGGAAAGCGGGTCTGCATCCCGTGCGCGACGAGAAAAACGACGACGCACAGCGCCAGCGTCGCGGTGGCGATGAACTTGACCCGCTGCAAAGCCGCCAGCTTGGCGGCGTCGTCTGCTGACAGGCGGTGAACTGCGGCGTCGGCCATGGGCGCATTCCGGTTGTCACAGACATCTAGCCACTGTTCGGCGGCTTTGCCACTGTCAACGCTGCCGCACACCGTCCCGCCGGCCCGGAAACTGGTCGATACCCGGATTTTCTTGGCCGCATTTTCAACGGCTTAGCGGAATTATTGCGCTGCACCAGAAATCCATGTTGCAACGCACAATAGAAGCTTCTATATAATCGCCATGCCTCGGGTCAATGGTGAACGGGGCCAACCGTTGCTCAACCAGAGAATGGAGAGAAAGATGTCCAAGACCGTGAAGACCCCGTCGATCGCCGGCGAAGCCGCTGAATCCTTCAGCAAGGCTTTTGACGCCGCCAAGAATTTCGAACTGCCTGCAGCCGCCCGCGACTTCGTCGTGCGCCAGGCAAAGACCGCTGAAGAGCGCGTTGAATCGGTTCACGCCAACGCCGCCAATGCGGCGACCCGCGCCGAGAAGCTCGCGACCTCCTTCATCGGCGGCTACGCCAACTTCGCTCGCGGCGTCATCGACGCATCGCTGTCGAACGCCCAGCACGCGCTGAAGACCGTCGAGAAGGTCGCCGCCGCCAAGTCGCTGAACGAAGTCGTCCAGATCCAGTCGGACTACGTTCGTGAGAGCGCCCGCGTCAACTTCGAGCGCGCCAAGAACGCCGCTGAAGCCGCCCGCGCCTCGCTGACCGACGGCGTCAAGCAGGTCCAGTCGGATCTGTCGGCGATGTATCCGAAGAAGGCTGCGTAACAGTCCGCCTTCCGCGTCAGTCAAAAAACCCGTCGGGGCGACCCGGCGGGTTTTTTGCATTCCAGGATCTTTGCTACTGCATCGGCCCGAAAATCGGGTTCGATTTTCGAAAGCACGATGCAGCAGATTCAAAGTGTTGGAGTGTCCTTTGCGCGTCCAATTGGACGCGTGGCGCTCTACGCGATCTTCGCCAGATGCGCCCGTTCGACCGCGCTGGCGTAGTTGCGCCCAAAACGGTTCTGCAGAAAAGCGTCGAGCGCAACGTCTTCCTGACGCACAAAACCCGATTGCGGCAACCGGCCGGCGGCCAGCAGGTCGAGCACGGCGCAGATGCCGGCCGCCGTGGTGACCTGGATGGCGCTGAAGAACCTGCCGCCGATGACGCGGCCATAGATCTTCTGCGCATGCGTCTCCTGAACCAGTCTCCCGCCCTTGTGGCCGCTGACCGTGACGAACACGATCACCACATCCTGGCTGGTCGACGGCAGGGCCTGCTCCAGAATATCCTTCAGCGTCTCGCGGCGGTTGCGCAGATTGAGATCGTTGAGCAGCGCCTTCATGATCTCGGCATGGCCGGGATAGCGAATGGTCTTGTAGTTGAGCAGGCGCACCCGTCCGGCATAGGTGTCGCACATCGTGCCAAGGCCGCCCGAGGTGTTGAACGCCTCATAGGTCATGCCGTCGAGTGAAAACTCCTCGCGCTCCTCCATAGCCGGCACATTGACCAGCCGGCCTTCGACAACCGCCTCGCACGGCTCGACATATTCGTTGATGACGCCGTCCGTGCTCCAGGTCAGGTTGTATTTGAGCGCGTTCGACGGATATTGCGGCAGGGCGCCGACGCGCAGGCGCACGCTTTCCAGAGTATCGAACCCGCGGGCGAGATCGTTCGCCAGGATCGAGATATAGCCCGGCGCCAGGCCGCATTGCGGAACAAGGGCATGGGTCGCGTCCTTGGCCAACTGCTTGACGCGCGCGGTCGACGCCACGTCTTCGGTCAGATCGAAATAGTGGATGCCGGCGGCGACCGCGGCTTCGGCGATCTGGGTGGTGACGCTGAAGGGAGCAGCGCTGAGGACAGCGTATCGGCCGGCGAGCACGGCGCGCAAGGCGGCCGCGTCGGCGGTGTCCAGCACCTGCGTGGCGATCGCCTTGTGGCGCTCGACGCCGTCAAAGCGCGATGCGTCGCGATCGCAGACCAGCACCTCATAGGCGCCGGTTTCGGCCAGCATGCTGGCGATGGTCGCGCCGATATTGCCGGCCCCAACAATGACGATCTTGCGCATCTGCGCCTCCAAAAACGTGAAAGGCGCAACAGGCCACGTCGCCGCTTTCATTTCAAACCGCCAATATGCTAATATTGCCGTATAAGATCGCACATTATGACGACCGATATCGGCAGATTGACCATATGGACAAGGACGAGGAACTGCTTTCCCTGTTGGCGGAAAACGCCCGCATGCCGATTGCCGAACTGGCGCGTCAGCTGGGATTGTCGCGCACGACGGTTCAGGCGCGGATCGAGCGGCTGGAACGCAACAGGATCATCGCCGGCTACACGCTGCGTCGCGGCGTCGCCGTCGAGAACGCGCTGATCAAGGGGCATGTGCTGATCACGGTGAAACCGAAAACCGCACGCGAGACCGTGGCCGGGCTGTCGGCCATGCCCGAGGTGAGGACGCTTCACTCCGTCAGCGGCGAAGTCGACCTGATTGCGATCATCGCGGCGAAAACCGTCGAGGCGCTGGAACGCGTCATCGACCGGATCGGCGAGCTTGACGGCGTCGAGCGGACCCAGACCTCGCTCATTCTGGCGACCAAGATCGACCGCTGACGGCCGCCCGAAGTGGTCAAGCCTTGTTCAGGCCGCCGCCCCACGCGTTCGGCGATGACGCCAGCCGCAGAAAGATGCGGTCCTCCTTGAGGATGAATTTTTCCCGCCGTGCGAAGTCGTAGTTCGACTTGCCCAGGGGATGCTCGCGCAGTCGCGCCCGGTACGCCTCATAGGCGGCGAGGTTCTCGATATTGTAGACGCCGTATGCGGTGGTCGCCGAGCCTTCATCCGGCGCGAAATAGCCGATCAGGTCGGCGCCGCATTCGGGGATCGCCTGCCCCCAGGTGCGGGCATATTGCGCGTATTCCTCCTGCTTGAACGGGTCGATCTGGTAGCGGATGAAACAGGTGATCATGATTGTCCGTGCTCCTTCTGATGCCCGCAGCCTGCCGGATTTTCACCGTCTTATGCTTCGGTCGAGGCCGAACTATTCCGCTAACCCGAGAATGGCGTATTTGCCTCCAGGCCCGTCTCTGCGAGAGTGACGCCGATGTCGCGCAACAGGCGATCTTCCAGTTCGGCCAGCGCCTTGCTGATGTTTCTTTTGCTGAACCAGAGCCAAATGAATCGCAATATTCGGCATTTCCCGTGACCGATACCGGCACGACCCGGCTCAGTCGACGTCACCGCGTCCGGCCTTGCGGCGGCTCCCGCTTGCCTGGCCGGAACAGCCCCATTGCCAACAACCATGGTTCGGTTATGATCGAACTATGATGGAAGGCCCTGTCATCTCCACCATTGCCGCGCTGATCGGCGACCCGGCGCGGGCAAACATGCTGAGCGCCCTGATCGATGGCCGGGCGCTGACGGTGACCGAACTGGCGAGCGCAGCCGGCGTGACCTTGCAAACCGCCAGCGGCCACCTGTCAAAGCTCGAGATTGCGGGCCTGGTGTCTGCCGACAAGCAGGGCCGGCACCGCTATTTTCGCCTGTCGGGGCCCGACGTCGCCGAGGTTCTGGAGAAGTTGATGGGTCTTGCGGCGCGCACTGGCGCGATGCGGGTGCGCACCGGGCCAAAAGACGCGGCGCTGCGCGCCTCGCGCATCTGCTACGACCATCTGGCGGGCGAACGCGGTGTCGCCATGCTCAACGCCATGCGGGCGCGCGGCCATATCGCCGGCGACGAGACGCTGCGGCTGACAGACAAGGGCCGCGAGTTCGTGCAGCAGTTTGGCGTCGATTTGCCGTCGCTGGAGCGCGGCAAACGGCCGCTGTGCCGGGCCTGCCTCGACTGGAGCGAGCGGCGCAGCCATCTGGCGGGTGCGCTGGGCGCGGCGATGCTGGCGGCCATGCTCGACCGGAACTGGGCGCGCGCCGACGCCGGGCGCGTCATCAGTTTCAGCCCGGACGGCGCCCGCCGTTTCGACGCGCTGTTTGGAGCGGCGTGACGGTCAGATCGTCGCCCGCAGCACCGGGCCGTCCGGCAATTTCGCCTCGAACGACAGTTTGACGCCGGTCAGGTCGATCGACCCCACCGTCTCGCCGTCCTCGAAGTGAAGCTTTGCGTTGAACTTGCGCGCCAGCGCCTTCATCGCCCCATTGTGCGGGTGGGTGGTGACGCGCAGGTTCTCGTAGCCCATCGCCAGCGCATGGCCGATCAGCCGCTGGAACAGCGCGCTGCCGATGCCCTGGTTCTGAAAACCCTCCTCGACCGAAAACGCGATCTCGCCGGTCGGCGGGTCGAGATCGGGCCGCTCGTGCAATTCGGCCGCGCCGTGCACCTCGCCGTCCTTGACATAGCCGATGACGGTCGCGCCTTCCGAAAAGCAGCGCGCCGCATAGGAAGCGAGAAAAACGTCGTCGGTCACGCCATTGAAGCGATCGCGGCGGCTTTCGGGGGAGAGTCTCAGCAGATGCTCGCGGAAACCGGCGAGATCGGAGGGCCTGAGTTGTCTGATCTGCCCATCAGGGCCGGCTTTCATCGTCTTGTGGTCCATGTCGTTGTCCTCGTGGTTTTCCTCCCGCGAGTTTGCGACTTCAACGCACTGCATATTGTGCAATGCACAATGAATTACAAGGGGCAATTCGGCGACGCCCCAAACGGGCGGCGTTTTGGCCGCCCGGCGCCCTCTTTTCGCTCAGCCGCCGGCCCACACGTCGAGCACGTAGCGGTCCGACCGACCGAGCTCGTCCATCCAGGCTTCCGACGATTCGGCGTCGCTGTCGGTCTCCTCGGAATGGATGCGGATCAGCGCCCGCTTGACGTCCGGCTCCATCCGGCTGCCGTCGCCGCAGATGAAGATTTTCGCGCCGCCCTGGATCAGTTCCCACACCTTCTTGCGCTCCTTGCGGATCAGGTCCTGGACATAGATCTTGTCGCCGCTGGCGGGCCGCGAGAACGCCACCTTGAGGTCGACGATGCCTTCCTTCTCCATCGCCTCGAGTTCCTTGCGATAGATAAAATCCTCGTCAGCATTGCGGCAGCCGAAGAACAGCATGGCGGGCCCAAGCTGCGCCCCTGCCCCCTTCTGCATCACCCGCTCCTGCAGGAAGGCGCGGAACGGCGCCAGCCCGGTGCCGGGGCCGATCATGATCACCGGCGTCGCCGGATCGGCCGGCAGCCGGAAGCCGGCCTTGGTTTCCTTGATCGAGGCGAACACCGTCTCGCCCTTCGCCTTGTCGGCGAGATAGGTCGAGCACACGCCCCTGTAGTCTCCCCTGCCAGAGCGCGCCGGACCGTCGACCACGCCCACGGTCACCGAACATTCGCCCGACATGCTGTTGGGCGACGACGAGATCGAATAATAGCGCGGCGACATCACGGGCAGCATTTCCAGGAAAGCCGGGAATGTCAGCTCGCAGGCCGGATGCTCTTCGAGCAGGTCCAGCACCGAACGCCGCTTGGCCAGCACCTCGGTCCGGTAGGGATCGACGCCGTCGGCGGCCTCCGCCGCAAGCGCCTCGAGTTTCGGCCGGGTCATCGGGCAGCGGGTGGCGGCGGCCAGCGCCTGAACCTGCTTGCGCGTCGCCGGCGCCTGCAGTTCCAAATAGTCGGTCAGGATGCGACGCACGGAGACCGGACCGTCGATCGGGAACGGCGCCTGCCGCCCGCCGGTGGTCCGCAGCCGGATGCGCGCGCCCTGCGCAAAGCCGAAGCGCCGCTCCACCCGTTCGACCAGATCGAGCCGGTTACGCGGCACCACGCACAGATGATCACCGGGCTTGTAATGGACGCCCTTCGGCAGCGCGACCTCGATGTGGCGGGTCGAACGGCCGGACCGCTTGACGTTCTGCAACTCGTCATTGGCGGTGATTGTCACCGGCTTTGCGCCAGACTGGCTGATGGCCGGATTGGTGGCGGCGTCGGAGATCATCTCCATCTCGTAGAGCGGCTCGGCGACGCCCTGTTCGGTAAAATCGATGTCGAGGCCGAGCCCCTTGCCGACGCCCGGCCACAGCGTCTTGAACCAGTCCTGGAACTGGCCGTCGAGATCCTCCTTGGCGTCGCCCTCGCCGCGCGGCAGCAGCCGAGAGGCGCCAAGCGCCTCGAGCTTCTCGTCGATCAGACGCGGCTGCGCCTGGTAGGTCGAGGCCCAGTCGCGATTGCCGCAACCGAACACGACATATCTGACGCCGTTCGCCGCGCCGGGCTTGGCCTCCTCCAGCCATTTGACGAAGCGCGCGGCGTTGTCGGGCGGCGCGCCGTTGTAGGAGGCGCTGACGATGATGACGACGCCTTCGGTCGGCAGATTGCCGGCGGCGCTGTCGAGGTCGTTCATCGTCACGTCAAACCCGTTCAGCTCGGCCGAATTGGCGATGTCGCGGGCGATTTCCTCGGTCGAGCCGAGATTGGAGCCGAACAGCACGGCGGCCTTGGCGCCGTGCTTGGCGCGCTTCGACGCCTGCGGCGCGGCGTCCACTTTGTCCTGCGCCTGGGCCGCGCCCGCAACCGCGGCGGAACGGGTCAGGCCCGGCCTGAGCTTGACCTTGAGGGTAAAGCCGTCCGGCTTGATCGACAGCGATTCCTTGATCTTGAGCTGGTATTTCTTGTGGTCGAACAACTGGAACCGCTGCAACAGCATGCCGATCACCAGCGTCGCCTCCTGCATCGCGAACTGGCGGCCGATGCAGGCGCGCTGGCCATTGCCCCAGGGCTTGAACGCGTCCGGCGGCCGTTTGGCCTCGGCTTCGCGGGAAAAATTCTCGGGATTGAATTTTTCCGGCTCCGGACCCCACACGCCCGGGTCCCGATGCAGCATCAGCGTCAGCAAGGTGACAAACGTGTTCTTCTTCAGCTTGTATTTGCCGCCGATGATCTCGTCCTTGTAAGGATAGAGGCCGATCGCCGGCGCGGTCGGATAAAGCCGCAGCGATTCGTTGAGGATCTGCTGGACATAGGTCAGCTGGCTCACCTGTTGCGGCGTCGGCATGACGCCGATGTCGCGGCCCAACACCCGGTCGACCTCCTCATAGGCGCGCTCCAGTACGCCGGGATTGTTGACCAAGAAATAGAGCGTGAACGACATCAGGCCCGACGTCGTCTCGTGGCCGGCGATCAGGAAGGTGATGATCTGGTAGCGGATATTTTCGTCCGACAGGCTTTCGCCGGTCTGCTTGTCGACGCCCGACAGCATAAAGTTGAGCAGGTCTTTTTGCGCCTGCTCGACGCCGCCGCGCCGCCGCTCGCGGATGATGTCGTCGACCAGTTTCGACATGAACTGCACGTCGTCCTTCAACTGGTCGAGGCGCTTGCGCAGCACCACCTTCTCGAACGGCAGGCCCTTTTGCACCATGCAGGTTTCGAGCGTGCGCGTCAGCGCGTCGATGAAGGGATGGTAGTCGCGCCGGTAGAAGGAATTGAAGCGGTAGTCGAAACCGCAGACGCCGATCGTGTCGAGCGCCAGCGCCGTCATGTCGTGGACGACGTCGATCTCGTCGTCGGCGTTCAGCCGCTCCCATTTGGCGCAAAGCTGGCTGCCGATGTCGTACATCAGCGGCAGGTAGCCGGCGATGGCGCGCTGGGCGAAGGTCGGCAGCAGGATGTGATGCGCCTTGTCCCAGTTGGGCGCCTGGGTGTCGGCGGTGAACAACCCGTCGCCCGCAAGCGCCCGGATGCGGCGCAGCGGGCCGCGCACCGCCTTGTCGAACCGGCTTTCGTCGCAGATTTCAGCGACCATGTCGGCGCCGGAGACCACCACCAGCGGCGTCCCCATCATGTCGAGCCGGAAGATCGGCCCGAGTTCCCGCGTCAATTGCATCAGGCTTTGCAACGGCGCATCGGAATCCACCGTCAGCATATTGCCGACGATCGGCTTCTTCGGCGGCGTCGGGATGTATTCGATTGTCTGGCCTTCAGCCATGTAGGTCTGTCCTCCGGGGGTGCTATTTGGCCATCTGTCACATTAATCGCACGAAGCAAGTGAAAGGCAATGGCGGCTTGCCACAGCCGGACGACGCGGCGGCGCATTTGTCGCCGCGCCTCCATAAGTTGAATTTTCGCATCATAATTATTGCCACCAGTCTGGAATAGTTCCAGAATGCGTCGCAAATATCCGCCGAACCGGAGAACGCGATCGATGCGCCTCACCCGCCAGACCAATTACGCCGTGCGCATCCTGATGTATTGCGCCGCCAATGACGGCCGCCTGTCGCGCATCCCCGAAATCGCCTCCGCCTATTCGGTGTCGGAACTGTTCCTGTTCAAGATCCTGCAACCGCTGGTCGAGGCGAAGCTGGTCGAGACGGTGCGCGGCCGCAATGGCGGCGTCAAACTCGGCCGTCCGGCGACCGAGATCACGCTGTATGACGTCGTCAGCGTCACCGAGGACGGTTTTTCGATGGCCGAGTGTTTCGAGAGCGACGCCACCGAGTGCCCGCTTGTCGATTCCTGCGCCTTGAACGCGGCGCTGCGCAAGGCGCTGGGCGCCTTTTTCGAAGTGCTCGAGAGCTACACCATCGCTGATCTGACCAGCAACCGCGCCGGCCTGCGGTTCCTGCTCAACATCGGCGATGAAAAGGTCGTGGCTGCCGCGAACTGACGCGGCCGCCGCAACCGTCGAGCCGTCCCGGCCCCGGCAGCCTCAGCTCGCGGCCAGCAGGCTGGCATTGCCGCCGGCGGCTGTGGTGTCGACGCACACCGTGCGCTCATGCGCATAGGCTGCCGGATAGATCGTTTCCGACACGATCGGCACGATCGGTCCCGAGCGCGCGGCAAGAACCTGCCGGATCTGGCGCGCCGTTTCGCCAGCGCGCGCGTAGGCGACCACATCGACCCCGGTCGACGCCAGTTCCGACGGCAGCAGCGTGCCGTCGACCGCCTCGATCGGCAGGTTCGCCTTCAACAATGGCTGCAGCGCGGCGTTGGCGCCCAGCGCTACGGCGATCACCGAATTGCCGGCGGCCAGCGCCTGCACCGCCTGGGCGAGCAACGAATCGGCGTCGGGTCCCAGGCACAGCACGCGGCCGCGCGGGCTGAGCGCCAGCGTGTTGGCCTCGCCGGTCGGC
>DDFA01000080.1:50517-50685 GCA_002336975.1 Phyllobacteriaceae bacterium UBA1940 | reverse complement strand
ACCCGCGCGCCTCGCGCACCGTCCCCTTCGTCGCAAAGGCCATCGGCCGGCCGGTCGCAAAGATCGCGGCGCGCATCATGGCCGGCGAAAGCCTCGACGCCGCCTTCGCCCATTACGGCAAGAAGGTCGACGCGACCGCGCTCAAGCACATCGCGGTCAAGGAAGCGG
>DDFA01000080.1:50337-50484 GCA_002336975.1 Phyllobacteriaceae bacterium UBA1940 | reverse complement strand
CGTCTCGGTGCGCGACGAGGACAAGGACGGCGTGCTGCCGGCGGTGAAACGCCTCGCCGACATCGGCTTTGCGGTGCTCGCCACCTCCGGCACCGCCCGTTTCCTCGCCGAACACGGCGTCGCGGCGGAAAAGATCAACAAGGTGCT
>DDFA01000080.1:49939-50332 GCA_002336975.1 Phyllobacteriaceae bacterium UBA1940 | reverse complement strand
TCAACACCACCGACGGCCAGAAGGCCGTCTCCGATTCAAAATCGCTCCGCCGCGCCACGCTGATGCAGAAAGTGCCCTACTACACCACGCTCGCTGGCATGGACGCAGCGGCGCAGGCCATCGCCGCGCTGAAGGCGGGGAGCTTGGAAGTGAGAAGGTTGCAGGAGTATTTTTGAGCGCAACGCCTGCCTCCCCCTTGAGGCTTGGCTCCCCCCCCCTTGAGGGTGTGAGGAGTGGTTTGCGAAGCAAACGAAAAGCCCCGAAATGGGCTTTTCAAGGGACGAACGCCCAGAGCCATAGCGAAGGGCAAGTCGCCGCCTCGCGGCGCGGGTGGGGGTGACACGCCATGCCTCGCAGGCTGCGTCGATGATGGCGTCGTAGTCGTCGAAGACG
>DDFA01000080.1:0-49898 GCA_002336975.1 Phyllobacteriaceae bacterium UBA1940 | reverse complement strand
ACGGCAGCAGGATCGGCGTGATGTTCCTCGGCCAGACGAGATTGCCGGTGGTGCGCCATCTGGCCCGGTCCAACAGCAGCACGGCGTGCGCGCCTCGGGCGACGTTGAGGGCGATCTCGTCGATGTGACGCTGATGGCATCGGTGTCGGCGAAGGGCTGCGCCAATGCGGCGCCCACGCCGCGCGCCGGGCAGATGGCGCCGAACAGGCAGGCGCTCTCATAGCGCTGGTCGGCGGGCTGGATCGGCCGCGTGCTGCGCCGCGCCCACTGCCTCACGAGGCCATTCTTCTGGCCTATGCGCGCCTCGTCCTGGAACCAGATTTCGATCTTCTTTTTGCGCGTCACGCCCGCGAGGTGGGCAGCGAGCGTGCGCGGGAAGTTTTTTTTGAACGCCTGGACGACCTCGCCATCCTGCTTGGGGTGACGCGGCCTGGCGCTGACATGCGAGAAGCCCAGAGCCTCAAGCAGCTTGCCGATGGTGCGCTCGTGATACGCCACCCCGAACCGCTCCTCGACGACGCGCTGGAGGTCGACGCGTCGCCAGCGCACCACGCCGTCGGCCGCCCGATCCGGGCCAATTCCGCCTGCTGCGCGGCCGACAGCCGCCTCGGGTTGCCCCGGCGGCGGTTGTCCTTCAGCCCGGCCGGGCCATGCGTGTTGAAGCGATACACCCAGTCCCGCAACGTCTGCCGATCCATCCCGCCGATCTTCGCCGCATCCGCCCGGCTCATCCCGTCCAGAACCGCCGCGATCGACAGCAATCGGCGGCTCTGGCTTGCATCCTTCGTCGATGCCGCCAGACGGCGAAGCTGCGGCGGAGTATGGCTCGGCGTGATCTCAACGGTTCTCGGCATGGCGCGGGTCCTCCACGCCACCTTGAATCACGCCTGCCTCAATCCGTGGATCCCCATCGAGTCATATCAGCGGGCCGTTGGTATCAGCGTCGCTTCGCTTTGGCTAAGTGACTGATTTCGCAAGAGAAGGTCTCGCGGCGATCCGGCGTCTCCTACCAGTCGTCATTTTGGGCCCGCGCGGCTTTTCCTGCCGTCATTCCGGGGCCGCGCAGCGGAACCCGGAATCCAGCGCCGGGACCGTCGGGATCATCGCGCCCCCGCCCGTAGTCAACGTCGAGCCGGTTCTCGACCGACCCCCCTCTGTCCTGCCGGACATCTCCCCCTCAAGGGGGGAGATTGGCAGCTCAGGCATTGCCGCCAGTTCTGAAACGTTGGCGATTGGCGAAACCGGAGATGACAGCAAATCTCCCCCCTTGAGGGGGAGATGTCCGGCAGGACAGAGGGGGGTCGGTGAAGAATTCGCGCCGCCGTTTCAATCACTTGACCTGCGGCCGGAAAAATTCGCCCCCGAATCTGTCCCACACCTCCCGTCCGCCCTTATCCTTTCCCTTGCGGTCTGCTGCGGGATCGGGCGCGCCCACCGGACATCCATGCAGATGTGGCGCTGGAGGCAAGCAGGTCGGTTCCGCAAGCCTTCAGCCTCGGCTGGCGGGCGTCGGGAGCCGTGGGACAAGAAATGTCCTTCGGCCGGGAAACATCGGAGGTCATACGCCGGCCGGGCGCATGGTCTGCGCCCTCACCCAGCAATTCAGGAAAGCCCAGACATGCGTCCGGCTCTCCCGACTTCCCGAAAAGGAAGCGTTCTTTGAAAGACCCCGAACCGACTGACCAAAGGCCTTTTTCGGCTTGGCAAGCCAGGCTCAGACCGGCCGCACCAGCACGTGCTTCTTCTTGCCGACCGACAGCTTTGCCACATCGCCCGTCAGATCTGACGGTCCAACCTGTCGCCGTTCGTCCGTCACCTGGACGTCGTTGATGCGCACGGCGCCGCCCTGCACGTGACGGCGGGCTTCGCCGTTCGAGCCGGCCAGGCCGGCCTGCACCAGCAGCGACAACAGGCCGATGCCGAATTCCAGCTCATCCGCCGCAACTTCGATCGACGGCAAATCGTCCGCCAGGGCGCCTTCCTCGAAGGTTTTCCGCGCGGTTTCGGCCGCCGCCTCCGCCGCCTCGCGGCCGTGCAGCATGGCGGTCACTTCGGTCGCCAGCACCTTCTTCGCCTCGTTGATCTCCGAGCCGCCCAGCGCCGCAAGCTTTGCGATTTCGGCCAGCGGCAGCGTGGTGTAGAGTTTCAGGAACCGCTCGACATCCGCGTCTTCGGTGTTGCGCCAGTATTGCCAGAAATCATAGACCGACAGCATGTCGGCGTTCAGCCACACCGCGCCGTTCATCGACTTGCCCATCTTGGCGCCCGACGACGTCGTCAGCAGCGGCGATGTCAGGGCAAACAGTTGCGGCGTCTGCAGCCGGTGGCCGAGATCGATGCCGTTGATGATGTTGCCCCACTGGTCTGAGCCGCCCATCTGAAGGCGAATGCCATAGCGCTTGTTCAGTTCGACGAAATCGTAGGCCTGCAGGATCATGTAGTTGAATTCGAGGAACGACAGCGACTGTTCGCGGTCGAGGCGCTGCTTCACCGAATCGAACGACAGCATGCGGTTGACTGAAAAATGCACGCCGACGTCGCGCAGGAATTCGAGATAGTTCAGCTTGGTCAGCCATTCGGCATTGTTGACCATGATCGCGTCGGTCGGCCCGTCGCCAAAGCTGAGATATTTTGTAAAAACCTGCCGGATGCCTTCGACATTGGCGTTGATCTGCTCGATCGTCATCAGCTTGCGCGCCTCGTCCTTGAACGAGGGATCGCCGACCATGCCGGTGCCGGCGCCCATCAACGGCACCGGGCGATGTCCGGTCTGCTGCATCCAGTAGAGCATCATGATCTGGATCAGGCCGCCGGCGTGCAGGCTCGCCGCCGTCGGGTCGAAGCCGATATAGGCGGACACGATTTCCCTCGCGAACAGGTCGTCGAGGCCGGTTTCATCGGAGATCTGGTGGATGAAGCCGCGCTCGGCAAGGATGCGCAGGAAATCGGACTTGAAGGCGGACATGGTCGGTTCTCTTGGTTAACTGGCGCTCGCCCCGATGGGCAGAAGGCTGCCGAGCCTCTAGCATCACACGTCGAAGAATCACAAGGCGAAGGGCGTCGATGCCGGTCATTTCAGCAGTCGGGTTGATGAGCGGCACCTCGATGGACGGCATCGACCTTGCGCTGGTCCGCTCCGACGGCGCCGATGTCGTCGAGCGCGGCGCCAGCCATTTCGTCGCCTATGACGCCGCTTTCCGCCGCCGTCTCGAAGACGGGCTTGCGACCGCCCAGTCGATCAACCGGCGTGACGAGCGGCCCGGCGACCTGGCGGCGCTCGAACGCGACATCACGCTCCGCCACGCGGCGGCGGTGCGGCAGTTCCTGGCGATGCCCGAGGTGGCGTCGCGCACGCCGCAACTGATCGGCTTTCACGGCCAGACCGTGCTGCACCGGCCGAAGCAGCGCTTGACGATCCAGATCGGCGACGGCGTNNTCGGCTTTCACGGCCAGACCGTGCTTCACCGACCGGAGCAGGCGCTCACCGTCCAGCTTGGCGACGGCGGCCTGCTGGCGCGCGAGACCGGCCTGCCGGTCGTCTTCGACATGCGCGCCAACGACATGCGTCACGGCGGGCAGGGCGCGCCGCTGGTGCNNCTATCACGCGGCGCTGGCGCGGTCGCTGCCGGCCGGGTTCGCCGGCGCGACGCCGGTCTGTTTCGTCAACATCGGCGGCATTTCCAACGTCACCTGGATCGGCGGCGACGGCGCGCCGGTGGCGTTCGATTCCGGTCCCGGCAATGCGCTGATTGACATGTGGGTGCAGCGCGAGGGTGGCTTGCCGTTCGACGAGAACGGACAGGTGGCCAGCGAGGGCGGCGTCGTCGCCCGCGTCGTCGAACAATACCTCGCCAGTCCGTTCTTCGACCGCGCCGCGCCAAAATCGCTCGACCGGCTGGATTTTTCGCTCGACCTTGCCGCCGGTCTCGATCTTGCCGACGGCGCGCGCACACTCGCGGCGGTCTCGGCCGAGGCAGTGCTTGCCGCCGTGCGCCAGATGCCCGAACCGCCAAGCCTGTGGATCCTGTGCGGCGGCGGGCGCAAGAACCCGCACATCGTCGCCGACATGGCCGCCGGGGCCGCGAGGCAGGGCGCACGGGTCGTGCTCGCCGAGGATGTCGGGCTCAATGGCGATGCGATGGAAGCGGAAGCCTGGGCCTACCTCGCCATCCGCTCGCGGCGCGGCCTGCCGCTGACGTTTCCGACCACCACCGGGTGCGATGCGCCGTCAACCGGCGGCGTCCTGGCCGAGTCGGGATAGGCGGCGGCAAATGCACGCAGAAATGCATTCGGGCGGCCGAAGCCGCCCGATCCGGTAAGCCCGCCAGATGCGTCAGGCCGATATTTCAGGCCGGAGCCTTGGCCTTCGGCTTTGCCGCCGCCTTGGGTTNNGGCTTTGCTGCTGCCTTGGCGGCGGGCTTTGCTGCTGCCTTGGCGGCGGGCTTTGCAGCTGCTTTCGCCGCGGGCTTTGCAGCGGCCTTCTTCGCCGCCGGTTTTGCCGCCGCCTTGGGCTCGGGTTTGGCCACCGTCTGGTCGTCGATCGTCGCGGTGGGCGCGTTCTTCATGATCGACTTGATCGCGCTCATCGCCGAAGCCTTGGCCGCATAACCTTCGGACGAGAACATGATTTCATTGTTCTTGGCGCGATAACGAAAACGCGTTTCGCCCTTCTTGTCCTTGTAGACTTCAAACTTGCTCATCAAACCCTCCCCGTTACTGCGCTGATTCGCGCATGACGCAGCGTGACACCGGGCCGGATGCGAGTCGATAGAAGTCTGTGGATTGCTCAGCGCAGCCGTTTTGGGCGCGGGTCGGCCAGTTCCCCGGCCAGCCTGCGGTCGAGATAGTCCGAGCATTCCTCGATCAGCAGATCTTCGTGCGCGGAGAAGAAATGGTTGGCGCCGGGAATGATGTTCTGCGTGATGGTGATGCCCTTTTGCGTGTGCAACTTGTCGACGAGACCCTGGACGTCCTTTTGCGGCGCGACCTTGTCGGCGTCGCCATGGATGATCAGGCCCGACGAGGGACAGGGCGCGAGGAACGAGAAATCGTAGATGTTGGGCTGCGGCGCGATCGAAATGAAACCTTCGACCTCGGGCCGGCGCATCAGTAGTTGCATGCCGATCCAGGCGCCGAACGAATAGCCTGCGACCCAGCAGCTTTTCGAATCGGGATGCAGCGACTGCACCCAGTCGAGCGCCGCGGCCGCGTCAGACAGTTCGCCGGAACCGTGGTCGAACTCGCCCTGGCTGCGGCCGATGCCGCGAAAATTGAAGCGCAGCGTGGTGAAGCTGCGCTTCTGGAACATGTAGAAAAGGTCGTAGACGATCTTGTTGTTCATCGTTCCGCCGAATTGCGGGTGCGGATGCAACACAATGGCGATCGGCGCGTTCTTTTCCGTCGACGGCTGATAGCGGCCTTCAAGGCGTCCTGCCGGACCGGTAAAGATGACTTCGGGCATGGCTACTCCAACCTGTTTGCGTGGCGCTGGCGCCGGGGAACGGCAATCGCGCCTTGACGGCGGCGCGGGGGCTGCCTAGAACCAGTTTAGAATTGTTCAAAACTGGGCAGGGCGACCGCAACGCGGAAGCGGGTTAATAGGCTGTCCGGCCCTTGAAATTCAAGGAAAATGCGCTGCTGCCCCGGCGAAAGCAGCGACTTGGGATCAACTAGCAGTCATGGCCGCCAGACGCATCTATCTCGACCACAACGCCAGCGCGCCGCTCAGGCCCGCCGCGCGGTCGGCGATGCTTGCCGCGATGGAGAGCAGCGCCAACCCGTCGTCGGTTCACGCCGAAGGCCGCGCCGCGCGCCGCGTCGTCGAAGACGCCCGACGGTCGGTCGCCCAGATGGTCAACGCCGATCCGGCCAATGTCGTCTTCACCTCGGGTGCGACCGAGGCGGCGTCCTGGCTGCTCAGACCCAACTGGCGCATGGGCCGCGCGCCGCTCGAGGTTTCGCGGCTGGTCGTTTGCGCCGCGGATCATCCAGCGACGCTTGGCGGCGGCGCGTTTTCGGCCGAGCGGGTCGTGCGCATCGGCGTCGACGGCGACGGGCTGGTTCGTCTTGACGAGCTCGGCTCCGTGCTTGCCGGCGGCAAAGCGAATGAGGGTGCGACGTTGCTGGCGATGCACCTCGCCAACAACGAGACCGGGGTGATCCAGCCAGCGCGCGAGATTTTCGCCATCGCCAGGGCCGCAGGCGCGATCGTCGCCTTTGACGCTGCGCAGGCGGCGGGCCGGATCGGCCTCGACATGCAGGCGCTCGGCGCCGACTTTCTTGTCCTGTCGTCGCACAAGGTGGGCGGGCCGAAGGGCGCGGGCGCGCTGGTGTCGGCGGGCGGCGCCTTGATGCCCGAACCGCTGGTGCGCGGCGGCGGCCAGGAACATGGCCACCGCGCCGGAACGGAAAACCTTCCCGCGATTGCAGGTTTTGGCGCGGCGGCGGTTGAGGCGGCCGCTGGCCTTGCCTATATGCGGGGCGTCGCCGCCCTGCGCGACAGGTTCGAGAACGCAGTCAGGACAGCCTTCGCCGATGCGGTAGTCCTGGGCGCCGCCGCGCCACGGCTGCCCAACACGTTGTTCTTCGCCGTGCCTGGCATGAAGGCCGAAACGCTGCAGATCGCGTTCGATCTCGCGGGCATTGCGCTGTCGGCGGGGTCAGCCTGTTCGTCGGGCAAGGTCGGGCCAAGCCATGTGCTTGCGGCGATGGGATTTGGCTCTTTGTTCGGGGCGCTTCGGGTGTCGATCGGCCACGACACCGGCGAGGCGGAACTGGATGCGTTCGCCGCGGCGTTGAGATCAATCGCGGCGCGACGAACAAACGGGCGGGCGGCTTGACGCAGGGGGCGAATTTTTCGCCTCCGGGACTGTCATTTCCGTCGCCAAAAGGGTAGTTGAAGCGCGCGCTTCCCGCGTGGCTTCAGTTCGAAAACGGCCAGGCCTTGACCCTGGCATGGATGGAGAATTCCGATGCCTGCAGTGCAGGATACCATTGATCAGGTCCGCAACATTGATGTGGATCAATACAAATACGGTTTTGAATCGAAGATCGAAATGGACAAGGCCCCCAAGGGCCTGTCCGAAGACACGATCCGCTTCATCTCGAAAAAGAAGGGCGAGCCCGACTGGATGCTGGAATGGCGTCTGGGCGCCTATCGCCGCTGGCTGACGCTCGAGGAGCCGACCTGGGCGCGCGTCGCCTATCCGAAGATCGACTTCCAGGACATTTATTATTACGCCGCGCCCAAGAGCCAGTCGGGGCCGAAATCGCTCGACGAGGTCGATCCGGAAATCCTGAAGGTCTATGAGAAGCTCGGCATTCCGCTGAAGGAGCAGGAAATCCTGGCGGGCGTCCAGAAGGGCGCGCCGGCGGAAGGCGAGGAAGGGCTCGACAATGTCTACAAGTCGGGCCGCGTCGCCGTCGACGCCGTGCTCGATTCGGTCTCCGTCGTCACCACCTTCAAGGAGGAGCTGAAGAAGGCCGGCGTGCTGTTCATGTCGATTTCCGAAGCGATCCGCGAATATCCCGAGATCGTCAAAAAATATCTCGGCTCGGTCGTGCCGACGTCCGACAATTATTACGCGACGCTCAATTCGGCGGTGTTTACCGACGGCTCGTTCGTCTTCGTGCCAAAGGGCGTCCGCTGCCCGATGGAGCTGTCAACCTATTTCCGCATCAACGAAAAGAACACCGGCCAGTTCGAGCGCACGCTGATTATCTGCGAGGAGGGGGCCTACGTCTCCTATCTCGAAGGCTGCACCGCGCCGCAGCGCGACGAGAACCAGCTGCATGCGGCGGTCGTCGAACTGGTCGCGCTTGACGACGCCGAGATCAAATATTCGACGGTGCAGAACTGGTATCCCGGCGACGCGCAGGGCAAGGGCGGCATCTACAATTTCGTCACCAAGCGCGGCGACTGCCGCGGCGCGCGCTCCAAGATTTCGTGGACGCAGGTCGAGACCGGTTCGGCGATCACCTGGAAATATCCGTCCTGCATCCTGCGTGGCGACGACAGTCAGGGCGAGTTCTACTCGATCGCGGTATCGAACGGCTACCAGCAGGTCGACAGCGGCACCAAGATGATCCATCTCGGCAAGAACACCAGGAGCCGGATCATCTCGAAGGGCATTGCCGCAGGCTTCTCGCAGAACACCTATCGCGGCCAGGTCTCGGCGCACCGCAAGGCGACGGGCGCGCGCAATTTCACCAATTGCGACTCGCTGTTGATCGGCGACCAGTGCGGCGCGCACACCGTGCCTTACATGGAGGCCAAGAACGCCACCGCGAAATTCGAGCACGAGGCGACGACGTCAAAGATTTCGGAAGACCAGAAGTTTTACGTCATGCAGCGCGGCATTCCAGAAGAGGAAGCGATTGCGCTGATCGTCAACGGCTTCGTGAAAGACGTGATCCAGGAACTGCCGATGGAGTTCGCCGTCGAAGCGCAGAAGCTGATCGGGATCAGCCTTGAAGGAAGCGTGGGCTAGCCGAAGCGCTAGTCTTACGAATTTGGCATTACTGAAACGACCAAACCACATGGCGACAAAACCGAAACGGATGCTCTCGAAGAAGAGCCTCGAATTTGAAATGGCGATCACCGGCGTGGCGCTAGCTGCGCTGTTCATCGGTCCAATGTGGATGGACTACCTGCACAATAACTGGCCCGGCGAATATGTCGGTGCTGAGGCCGTGATCGGCGGCGTCTGTACCGTTTGCTCGCTCCTCATTCTGGGTCGGTTGCTCTGGATTTATCGGGACTAAGACAAGATGCTTGAAATCAGAAACCTGCACGCAAAGATCGCGGACACCGACACCGAAATCATCCGTGGCCTGAACCTCACCGTGAAAGACGGTGAGGTCGCCGCCATCATGGGGCCGAACGGTTCGGGCAAGTCGACGCTCAGCTATATTCTCGCCGGCCGCGAGGACTATGAGGTCACCGAGGGCGACATCCTGCTCGACGGCGAGTCGATCCTCGATCTCGACCCGGCCGAGCGCGCCGCCAAAGGGCTGTTCCTCGCCTTCCAGTATCCGATGGAGATACCCGGCGTAGCCACCATGGAATTTCTCAAGGTGGCGATGAACTCGCTGCGCAAGGCGCGCGACGAGGAGCCGCTCAAGATCCCGGAATTCCTGAAGCGGGTGAAGGAGGCGTCGGGCTCGCTGCAGATGGACATGGCGATGCTGAAGCGGCCGCTCAATGTCGGCTTCTCGGGCGGCGAAAAGAAGCGCGCCGAGATTTTGCAGATGAAGCTCTTGGAGCCGTCGCTGTGCGTGCTCGACGAAACCGATTCCGGCCTCGACATCGACGCGCTGAAGATCGTCGCCGATGGCGTCAACGCGCTGCGCTCGCCCGACCGGTCGATCGTCGTCATCACCCACTACCAGCGCCTGCTCGACCTGATCGTACCCGATGCGGTGCATGTGCTCTACAAGGGCCAGATCATCCGTTCGGGCGACAAGGATCTGGCGCTGGATCTGGAAAAGAACGGTTACGCCGGCGTTGTCGGCGAGGCCGCGTGACGGGGCGACCATGAACATGCACGCACCAGCCCCGCGCACCGCCGCCGAAACGGCGCTGATCGACGCATTCGGCGAACGATTCTCCGACCTGCCGGGCGATCCGGCGATCGCGAGCGCCCGCGACGAGGCGATCGAACAGATCAAGGCCGGCCTGCCGACGCGCTATGTCGAAGCCTGGCACTATACCGACCTGCGCCGGTTGCTGTCGGCGGCGCCGGCCCATGACGCGTCGGCGAAGGCCGATCAGATGCCGGCGCTGCTGTCGGGCTCCGCGGTGCTTGCGGTCCTCAACGGCGTCGCGCGCACTGCGCCGTCATTGCCGGATGGCGTGTCGGCGTCGCCGATGCGCGACAAGCTCGGCGACGGCTCGTTTGCCGCGGCCTTCAAGCCGGCCTCCGACGATGACGCCATCGGCGCCATCAATGTCGCCTTCGCCACCGACGGCTGGTTCGTCGATGTCGCCGACGGCGCTGACCTGACCGCGCCGGTCGAATTGCAGAACGTCCATGCGCAGGGCCAGGCGCATGTCCGTTTCGCCGCCCGCATTGGATCGGACGTCAAGGCGACCTTTGTCGAACGTCAGGGCGGCGCGGGTGAAGCTCTGTCCTCGTCGGTCACCAATGTGACGGTCGGCGACGGCGCCGAGATCATCTGGCTGGTCGTGCAGGAGCAGTCTGACGAGACGTCCTATCTCGGCCAGTTCAACGCCTGGATCGGCAAGAACGCCAAGCTGACCTTGTTCGTGATGAATGCAGGCGGCAGGCTGGTTCGCCAGGAAATCCGCGTGGCGGCGAAGGGCGAGGGCAGCGACTTCCAGCTGCGCGGCGTCAACCTGCTGTCCGGTTCGACCCACTGCGACGTGACGATGGTGCTCGACCACGCCGTGCCGCACACCAGTTCGCGCGAGCGCGTGCGCAACGTCGTCACCGGCAAGGCGCATGGCGTGTTCCAGGGCCGCATCAACGTGCACCAGATCGCCCAGAAGACCGACGCCAAGATGGCGTGCAACACGCTGCTGCTGTCCGATGACGCCGAATTCGACACCAAGCCGGAACTCGAAATCTTCGCCGACGATGTGGTCTGTGGCCATGGCGCGACGGTGACCGAGATCGACCGCAACCATCTGTTCTACCTGATGGCGCGCGGCATCGACGAGAAGTCGGCGCGCGGCCTGCTGATCAAGGCTTTCGTCGCCGAGATCATCGAGGATCTTGAGGTCGAGCCGATCGTCGAGGCGCTGGAGGAAAAGCTCGAAGCCTGGTTTGCGGAGCACGGGTGACCCGGATGGACGCTTACGACGTCGAGGCGATCCGCCGCGATTTTCCGATCCTGTCGCGCCAGGTGCACGGCAAGCCGCTGGTCTATCTCGACAATGGCGCGTCGGCGCAGAAGCCGACCGCGGTGCTCGACGCGATCCAGCACGCCTACGCCAACGAATACGCCAATGTGCACCGGGGGCTGCATTTCCTCTCGAACGCGGCGACCGACGCCTATGAGAAGGCGCGCGAAACGGTCCGCCGTTTCCTGAATGCGCCATCGGTCGACAACATCGTCTTCACCAAGAACACTACCGAAGCGATCAACACCGTCGCCTATGGCTGGGGCATGCCCAATATCGGCGAGGGCGACGAGATCGTCGTGTCGATCATGGAGCACCATTCCAACATCGTGCCCTGGCATTTCATCCGCGAGCGGCAGGGCGCAAAGCTGGTCTGGGTTCCGGTGGACGACCACGGCGCGTTCCATATCGAGGATTTCGAGAAATCGCTGACCGACCGCACAAAGCTGGTGGCGATCACCCAGATGTCGAATGCGCTCGGCACCGTCGTTCCGGTCAAGCAGGTGGTCGAGATCGCTCATGCGCGCGGCATCCCGGTGCTGGTCGACGGCAGCCAGTCGGCGGTCCACATGCCGGTCGATGTGCAGGACATCGGCTGCGACTGGTTCGTCATGACCGGCCACAAGCTCTACGGTCCCTCGGGCATCGGCGTGCTCTACGGCCGGACGGATCGCCTCAAGGCGATGCGTCCGTTCCAGGGCGGCGGCGAGATGATCGTCGACGTCAGCGAAGACAACGTCACCTACAACGATCCGCCGCACCGGTTCGAGGCCGGCACGCCGCCGATCGTGCAGGCGATCGGCCTTGGGGCTGCGCTCGAATACATCGAAGGCGTCGGTCGCGACCGCATCGCCGCGCATGAGGCCAGCCTGCGCGACTACGCCCATGAGCGGCTGTCGCGGATCAATTCGCTGCGCATATTCGGCAACGCGCCGGACAAGGGCGCGATCGTGTCGTTTGAACTGAACGGCATCCATGCCCATGACGTGTCGATGGTCATCGACCGGTCCGGCGTCGCGGTGCGCGCGGGAACCCATTGCGCCCAGCCATTGTTGAAACGGTTCGGCGTTACCTCCACATGCCGGGCGTCGTTTGGCATGTATAATACGCTTGCCGAAGTCGACGCCTTGGCCGAGGCGCTGGAAAAGGCGCGAAAGTTCTTCGGGTGACCGGCATGAACGAAAAAGTTGCACTGGACGAGATTTCCGCGGCATCGGCGATACCTGCCGATGAACTGGCGCGGCTGACCGACGACATCGTCTCGGCGCTGAAAACGGTCTACGATCCGGAAATCCCCGCCGACATCTATGAACTCGGCCTGATCTACCGGATCGACATCGAGGACGATCGTTCGGTGAAGATCGACATGACGCTGACCGCGCCCGGCTGCCCGGTTGCGGGCGAAATGCCGGGCTGGGTGGAAAACGCCGTCGGCGCGGTCGAGGGCGTGTCGCAGGTCGACGTCAAAATGGTGTTTGATCCGCCATGGACGCCCGACCGCATGTCGGAAGAAGCCCAGGTCGCGGTCGGGTGGTATTGATCGCCTTGCAACCGCTGGGAATCTTCACCATTTCAGGATAGAATCCAAAGCATTCTCCCGGGCCTTGAACCCGGAGCGAGTGGAGACTGGAATATGGGTCGTTTCACCGTCATCTCGATGACTGACAAAGCTGCGGATCGTGTGCGCGAGATTGTTGCGGCGCGCGACAATGCGCAGGGTATCCGCGTCGGCATCAAGAAGGGCGGCTGCGCCGGCATGGAATACACGGTCGATCTGGTGACCGAGCCCAAGGCGAGCGACGATCACATCGAGCGCGAGGGCGCTCATGTCTGGGTCGCGCCGGAAGCCGCGCTCTACCTGCTCGGGACCGAGATGGATTTTGAAGTGACGCAGCTCAGGACAGGTTTCACCTTCCGCAACCCGAACCAGAGCTCGGCCTGCGGCTGCGGCGAATCCGTCGAGCTCCAGGCAGCCGACCTGAAAGCGCTTGCGGAGGCGCGGGCGTCCGCCTGACAATCAAGCCGAATTGCGCGTGAGGATGAACGCCGCTACGGCCAGCAGGATGACGGCCTGGACGGCCAGAATTCGGTAGTCGACGCCAAACGCCAGCGACACTGTTAGCGAGCACGCCAGCGCGACCATCGCGGCGAGCTTTGCGCGCGGGCCGATGGCGCGGCGCTGCTCCCAGTCGCGGATCGGCGGGCCAAGTTGCGGGTGATCGATCAGCCAGGCGTGAAAGCGCGGCGACGACTTGGCGAACGCAAACGCCGCCAGCAGCAGGAACGGCGTGGTTGGCAGGAGCGGCAAGGGCACGCCGGCGACGCCGAGCGCCAGACTGATCCACCCGGTCGCGAACCAGACATAGCACATCTCAGGCCGGTCAGACCTTTGCCGAGACTTTCATGAAGTCGGGCAGATCGTCGCCGAAGCCGACCGTGCCGTCATTAAGGTCGTCGTCGCGCCTGTTGCTACGGCGGCCGCGATCGTCGCGCGGCTTTGCCGGCACGTCGCGCGGTTTCGGCTGTTCGTCGCGCGCCGCACGTTCGCGCTGGGCGTTGTCGTTGCGGGCAGGGCGCTCGGCCGATCTGGCTGGCTTCGGGCTTTCTGACGCCGGGGAGGTCTCGGCCTCATCGACAGTTTCGGCGGGACGCCGGTCGCGCGGCTTGCCGCGTTCGCGACGCTCGCCGCGCTTGCCCTTGGCGTTGCGGTCGCGGCGCGGACGGTCGTCGTCCGCGCTCTCGACGACGGTCGACAGATCGCCGTCCAGCCACTCGATGTTCTGGCCAATCAGCTTTTCGATGGCGTCGACATATTTCGTGTCGGCGCGGGTGGCGATGGTGAAGGCCTTGCCGGTGCGGCCGGCGCGGCCGGTGCGGCCGATGCGGTGGACATAGTCCTCCGAATGGATCGGCACATCGTAATTGAAGACGTGGCTGACGTCGGGAATGTCGAGGCCGCGCGCGGCGACATCGGAGGCGACCAGCAGCTTCAGCTTGCCGTCACGGAAATTGGCCAGCATCGCCATGCGGGCGCGCTGATCCATGTCGCCATGCAGCGCGCCGGCGTTGAAATCGTGCTTGACCAGCGAGCGGAACAGTTCCGACACGTCGATCTTGCGGTTGCAGAAGATGATCGCGTTCTTGATCTCGTCGTCTTCGGCGCGGATCAGATCGCGCAGCACCTCGCGCTTGTCCCACGGCTTCTTGCCGGACTTGACCAGGCGCTGGGCGACGGTGGAGGCGGTGGACGCGGGCTTGGCGACCTCGATGCGCACCGGCGCGTGCAGGAACTGCTCCGTCAGCTTGGTGATCTCCGGCGGCATCGTAGCCGAGAAGAACAGCGTCTGGCGGGTGAAGGGGATCAGCTTGCAGATGCGTTCGATGTCGGGGATGAAGCCCATGTCGAGCATGCGGTCGGCCTCGTCGATGACGAGAATGTCGACGCCGGTCAGCAGCAGCTTGCCGCGCTCGAAATGGTCCAGCAGGCGGCCGGGCGTCGCGATCAGCACGTCGGCGCCGCGCTCCAGCTTGCGCTCCTGATCGTCGAACGAGACGCCGCCGATCAGCAGCGCCACGGTCAGCTTGTGGTTCTTGCCGTATTTGACAAAATTGTCCTCGACCTGCGCCGCGAGTTCGCGGGTCGGTTCCAGAATCAGCGTACGCGGCATGCGCGCGCGCGCGCGGCCTTTTTCCAGCCGCGTAATCATCGGCAGCACAAAGGCGGCCGTCTTGCCGGTGCCGGTCTGGGCGATGCCGAGCACGTCCTTGCCCTGCAGCGCGTACGGAATGGCCCCGGCCTGGATCGGGGTCGGCTTGAGATAGCCGGCGTCGGTGACAGCGGACAAAACCTTGTCCGACAAGCCGAGCTCGGCGAAGGATTGAGCTTCTTGCGTAGTCTGATCGTCAGATGACACTGTTTCGATGGTCTTCGACTTGCGGCGACCGTTTCGGGCAAATGGCGGGAAACGGGCCTGACGCCGGGTTTTCCGGGGTCTTGGGATAAATTTGGGTTATGTCCTGCGGTGGCGAATGTCAACCTCGCGCCGGCCGGTTGGTGACCACTTCGATAGCACAATCGCGGCTTTTGCAGACGACCACGTCGCTACCGGACGGTTCTGCGTCGATTTGTCGGCGCGGCGCGTGGAGCGCGCGGTTCAGTAGCGGAACTGTTCAGTGAGGATACGCTCGTCCCAGGAGTGGCTGGAATCGAACAGCACGGTCGCGGTTTCGCTGCGCGATTCACGCACCGTCACCGACCTGACGGACTTGACCTCGGCATTGTCTGCCACCGCGTTGACGGGCCGTTTCTCGTCCTCCAGGACGTCGAACCGGACCGTCGACTGGTTGGGCAGCAACGCCCCGCGCCAGCGCCGGGGCCTGAACGGGCTGACGGGGGTGAGCGCCAGCAGCGGCGCGTCGAGCGGCAGGATCGGGCCGTGGGCGGACAGGTTGTAGGCGGTCGAGCCGGCCGGGGTCGCCACCATGACGCCGTCGCAGATCAGGTCTTCCAGCCGCAAATGGCCGTCGACGAAGATCGACAGTTTGGCCGCCTGATAGGACTGCCGGAACAGCGAAACCTCATTGATGGCGAGCGCGCGGGTCGTCTTGCCGGTCACGTCGACAGCCTCCATCACCAGCGGCCGGATGATCTCCTGATCGGCCGCTGCGATCCGCTCGCGCAGGTCGTTCTCGTCATATTCGTTCATCAGAAAACCGACAGTGCCGCGGTTCATGCCGTAGACGGCCTTGCCGCTGACCATCGCGTCGCGAAGCGTCTGCAGCATGAAGCCGTCGCCGCCAAGCGGAACCAGGACGTCGGCGTCGGCCGGATTGGTCTGGCCGTAGAGCCGGGCGAGCCGGCCAGCTGCCTCCTGCGGCCCCGGCGCATCGGATGCGAGAAAGGCGAGGGTAGGGTGTGCGGCTCTTGGCATTGGGCGGTGCTGGTCTCCTCAAAACCCGCGTAGCATGCTGCCAACTGCATGCATAGGACCAGCCGGATTGCCTGCTCCCGGCAGCATCGGCCGGCGCGATCCGCCTGTCGAAGCCGGCGCAACTTCGGGCGCAACCGGTGTTTTACATGCAATCCAAATATGCTAACCCGCCGCCGTGCCCTTGTAGCTCAGCGGTAGAGCAGCGGTTTTGTAAACCGAAGGTCGCGGGTTCAATCCCTGCCGGGGGCACCATTCCAGCCAGTCTTGAAATTTGAAGGCCGCGCCGGTCTGGCTCTTTGGTCCAGCTTGCAACCCCGGCCGTATGGGTCAAAACTAGGTGTGTTGTTCCTCAATGGGCGGCGGCACGCCTGTCAGGATGCGATATGCAAGCCGAACACGTATTTGCGGCGGACGCCGTCGCCAGGTTTCTGATCATCGACGACCATCCGCTGTTTCGTGAGGCGCTGCACAGCGCCGTGCGGATGGCCTATCCCTTGGTCGAGACGATCGAGGCGACGACTGTCGCCGAGGCGCTGGACATCCTGGCGGGAAAGAGCGGCTTCGATCTCGCCTTGCTCGATCTCAACGTGCCGGGCGTCCAGGGTTTCGAGGGCCTGCTCCAGATCCGCACCCGGCATCCACGCCTGCCTGTCGTCATCGTGTCCGGCCATGAGGACAACAGGGTGATCTCGCAGGCGCTGTCCTATGGCGCGGCCGGCTTCATCCCGAAATCTCATCGCAAGGCCGATCTTGCCGCCGCTATCCGCGAAGTCATGGATGGCGCAATCTATGTGCCGGCGAGCTATCAGCCGCAACAGGCGACGCAGGAAGACAGGTCGGAGCTGGTCCGGCGCCTCTCAACCTTGACGCCGCAGCAGTTGCGGGTGCTCAACATGCTGCGCCAGGGGTTGTTGAACAAGCAGATCGCCTTTGAGCTGCAGGTCGGCGAGACCACGGTCAAGGCGCACGTCTCAGAGATTCTGCGCAAGCTCCACGTCTACAGCCGCACCCAGGCGGTGATCGAGGTCTCGAGGCTCGATCAATCCGAGCTGTTCAAGGAAAACGACGTTGTATGAATTTGTATCGCTGAGGCGGCTTTTGTCGCTGTTTGCATAACATTAGATTGCTTAGCAATTTCAGTGCATTAAACCAAAGTCATAATCCGAAAGCACGGATTTTTCCCCACCCCGAAATCTGGCAATTGATGTGTCCAATGGCGACAGCGCGTACGGGGACGGTCCCCGGGGCGAACACGCCGACGGGGAGGATACTCAATGGCTACGGTAACATCTGCCGGCGCGGCACAGCGCGGCATGACGCGCGAGGAGAAGAAGGTCATCTTCGCCTCGTCGCTCGGCACCGTCTTCGAGTGGTACGATTTTTATCTCTACGGAGCGCTCGCCTCGTTTATCGGCGCGACCTTCTTCGCGTCTTATCCTGAAGCTACCCGCAACATTTTCGCGCTGCTGGCGTTCGCCGCCGGCTTCCTGGTGCGCCCGTTCGGCGCGCTGGTGTTCGGCCGTCTCGGCGACCTGGTCGGCCGCAAATACACCTTCCTCGTCACCATCCTCATCATGGGCATGTCGACCTTCCTGGTCGGTCTGCTGCCTGGGTCGGCCACCTGGGGCATTGCCGCTCCGGTCATCCTGATCGGCTTGCGCATGCTGCAGGGTCTGGCGCTCGGCGGCGAATATGGCGGCGCGGCGACCTATGTCGCCGAACATGCGCCGGACGATCGCCGCGGCTACTACACATCCTGGATCCAGACCACGGCGACGCTTGGCCTGTTTCTGTCGCTGATCATCATCCTGATTGTCCAGAACGTGATGAACAAGGATGACTTCGCGGCCTGGGGCTGGCGTATTCCGTTCCTGCTGTCGGCGGTCCTGCTCGGCATCTCGGTCTGGATTCGTCTCTCGCTCAGCGAATCGCCGACCTTCCAGCGCATGAAGGACGAAGGCAAGACGTCAAAAGCGCCGCTGTCGGAAGCTTTTGGCCAGTGGAAGAACGCCAAGATCGCGCTGCTCGCGCTGTTCGGCCTCACCGCCGGCCAGGCCGTCGTCTGGTATACCGGTCAGTTCTACGCCCTGTTCTTCCTGACCAACGTGCTCAAGGTCGACTCGGTGTCGGTCAACATCATGATCGCGATCGCGCTGGCGCTCGGCACCGGGTTCTTCGTGTTCTTCGGCTGGCTGTCCGACAAGATCGGTCGCAAGCCGATCATCATGGCGGGCCTGCTGCTGGCGATCCTGACCTACTTCCCGCTGTTCAAGGCGCTCACCTGGGCGGCCAACCCGGCGCTTGCAACCGCTCAGGAAACGACCCGTGCAACCGTCACGGCGGCTCCCGGCGACTGCAAGTTCCAATTCAACCCGGTCGGCACCGCCAAGTTCACCACGTCCTGCGATATCGCCACCGCATTCCTGACCCGCAACTCTGTGCCTTACGACGTCGTCGCCGGTCCGGCCGGCAGCGCCGCGACCGTCAAGATCAAGGATACGACGATCGAATCCTACGATGCGGTTGCAGCCGGCGACGCCGCCGCGGCCAAGGGCGCGGCCTTCAACAAGGCGGTGAATATCGCGCTTCACGACGCCGGTTATCCGCTGGTGCGTGGCGCAGCCATCGTCGCCGACCAGAACCTCGATGCGTTCGTCGCCGCAAATCCGGAAGTGAAGCTTGACGCTGTCGCTGTCCGGGCGGGCGAAAAGTCCACCATCCCGCTCGAGAAGGCGATCAAGGACAAGGTGATCACGGCCGAGAAAGCCGCTGGCGCCACCGAGATTACCGCCTACAGCATTCCCGGCGCCGGCGACTTCAAGATGGTTGCCGACCCGGCGGGCGTAAACTGGGTCAAGATCATCGCGATCCTGTTCGTGCTGGTGATCTATGTGACGATGGTCTACGGCCCGATCGCCGCAATCCTGGTCGAATTGTTCCCGACCCGCATCCGTTACACCGGCATGTCGCTGCCCTATCATATTGGCAATGGCTGGTTCGGCGGCCTGCTGCCCGCAACCGTGTTCGCCATGAGCGCCGCCAAGGGCGATATCTACTACGGCCTGTGGTATCCGATCGTGATCGCGGCGATGACGCTGATCGTCGGCATGCTGTTCGTCAAGGATACGCTGGGAACCGACCTGCACGCCAAGGACTGAGTTCAGTCCGACAATTGATACGGAAAGGGCCCGGCGCAAGCGCCGGGCCCTTTTTCGTTGACTGAACGGAAACCCTGGGTCGCCCGGTCCAGAAATGTCCATTGGTCCTAGTCTGCTGTCGGGCCACGTCGGCATCATCAATGTTTCACGCCTGTCCCTGTCCTTTGCAACGAACTCTGTCTTGGGTGCGTGACGCTTTGCCGTTCGGTCGGCTCAGGTAAGGAATTCAAAGATCTTGGACGACGCGTCCCTGGTCGATCTCCTCGCCTTCGTGCCTCAGGCTCATGAAGATGACGATCAGAACGATGGCGGCAAGGAAAATGGCGCTGGTCGTGATCGTACCGAGGCCAAGGCCGCCATATCGGACGGGCTGAGACAGTAGATCGCCGAGCGAAGCCCCCAGGGGCCGGGTGAGGATGTAGACCAGCCAGAAACCGAGTATCGGGTCGAGGCCGAGAAAGAAATAGCCGATGGTCAGCGACACGATGATCATGCCGAACAAAATGCCGGTGGCGAGATAGCCAAGCGCGAATTGCTCAGCCACAAGATCGCCCGCAGCGGTCCCGAGTGCGAAAGTGAACAGGATGGCGAGCCAGTAGAATGCTTCGCGCCGGTCGGTGAAAATGGAGTGGATCGAAAGCGTCCCCTCGGTGCGGAACCACAACAGGAACGTCAGAGCGAGGGCGAGCGAGAACGCAATCGTCGTATCCAGCAGCGGCACGTGGAAATTGTCGACCAAGTTATCGGTGATCAGTGTGCCGACGATGCTGATCAGCACCACGGAAAGCCAATAGGCGGCGGGAACGTATCGCTTCTGAGCGAACTGCCACGCCAATGCGAGCGCCAGCACTGCGGACATGATCAGCGATGTCGCCGTCAAGCCCAGGCCCATCTGCACGTTGAGATAGTCGGCCGCAGTTTCTCCCATGGTGACGGCCATCAGCTTGATGAGCCAGAAGTCCGCCGTGACGCGAGGGACGCGATTGTAGATGATGGCCTGGGCCGTTGTGCTCGGTGTGGGCATGGTGGGAGGTGTCCTTGAATGGGTATGAATGTCCGACGACGCTGCGTGCCGTCGTCTAGAGCCCCGTGCCGGTATTCTGGTTCAATCTGCCGGCCCGGCCCACCGATCAAACCCCGCTGCTGCGCAGCGGGAGACGTTTGATCGGCAGGAAATATTTGTCNNTTGTCTGTCGAATTGCGAATGGCAATTCGACGGGCAGGGTTTGTGTTTGGTGGACGCCCACTGCGTCGGGCGGCTTGCGCGATGCGCCATATCGAGGCTGCGCCGCCCTCCTGCTGGCTCGTCTCACCAAACAACAAACAGATTGGACCACAATACCGGTACGAGGCTCTAGGGGGCCGGCTTGGCCGGGTTGTCGAGTGCGGCCATCAGAGCGGCGAGCGACTTGTCGATCCTGTCGGTCGAAGGAGGCGATTGCCGCAGAGCCTTCAATGCCGCGTCGGAGGCGGCGTCGATATTGTTCCAGCCGATCTGGTCCAGCGGGCGGATCGCCGTCTCTGCCTGGTCCCATGCCGTTTCATAATCGGTGATGCGCCGAGCGGCGGCGGGCAGATCGCCTTTTGAAACAAGCGACTGGACGTCTGAAATGATGATCTTGAACTGCGACAGATCGCCGAGACCGGCGGTTTCGGCCGGCGCGCTGCCGACATAGTGCCTTAGCCCTGCGAAGATGGCGACCGGCGCGATGATCAATGCGAGGGCAAGAATAAACTGTCTCATCGGCCTGGTTTCCTGAATTTTTGCGAGACGCGAGGCGTTGCGTGGACGACGACCGCCCGGTTGGGTGACGTTTGGTTGGTTCACTGTGACTACGCCGGTTCAATTAGTTGGGAATTAGGACCGGCGCCGGCGCGGCGTCGGCCAGCGCAGGCAAGGTCGAACCGGGTGGCGGTGACAGGCCGTCGCCGAAACCTGTGCAGACGGGCGCGCTTCGTCTATCTGGAGATATGCGCGTTCTGGTGATCGAAGACGATGTCATGCTCGGCAAGGCTCTCGTGCAGGCGCTCGAAGACGCCGGCATGTCGGTCGACTGGGCGCGTGACGGAAAGCTTGGGGACGAAGCCGTCGCCGTCGGCGGGCATGGGCTCGTGCTGCTGGATATCGGCTTGCCCGGCCGTTCGGGACTGGACATCCTGCGCTCTTTGCGAGCTGCCGGCGACAAGAGGCCGGTCCTGGTGATTACCGCGCGTGACGAACTGGACGACCGCGTTGCCGGGCTCGACCTTGGAGCCGACGACTATCTGGTCAAGCCGTTCGAGGCAAAGGAACTGCTTGCGCGTATGCGCGCGGTTCTGCGCCGCCATAGCGGCCAGGCGGTCTCGACCCTCTGCACGAATGAGATCGAACTGGACCTGTCAAGCCATGAGGTGAAATATCGCGGTTACGCCGAAATGCTGCCGGCGCGAGAGTTCGCTCTGCTTCAGGCCTTGCTGGAGCGTCCAGGAACGATCCTTTCCCGTACTCAGCTTGAGGACAAACTCTATGGTTGGGGAGAGGAGGTGGAAAGCAATGCTGTCGACGTGCTGATCCACTACGTGCGCCGCAAGTTCGACAAGGATATCATACGCAATGTCCGGGGTGCAGGCTGGATGATCCCGAAGTGACACGCACCATTTCCATCCGCCGCACGGCCTTTCTGTGGCTCGTCGGGTTGATGACGGCCATTGGCGTCTGCGCTGCGGCGGCGTCCTATTTGCTTGCCCGCAACGAGGCCTCCAGCTTCCTCGACAACCAGCTTCGGCAGATCGCGCTCTATGTCGGGGATGCACCGCCATCGCCGGCGGCCAGGCCGGACGGCGGCGCTGCGCACGATCCTGAGGACGATTTCGTTGTCCAGGTCTGGGATGCCGTTGGCCGGTCGGTACGGCAGTCGCATCCCGCCGTCGATCTTCCGCGGCAACCGGCAACGGGGTTCGTCGACATTTCGGCCAATGACAATGATTGGCGCGTCTACACGCTGATCACGCCCGACCGAACCGTCCAGATTTCCCAGGACACCAGGGTCCGGCAAGAGCTGGCGACCAGCGCCGCGCTCCAGGCAGCGCTGCCGATCATGATCCTCATTCCATTGTCCTTGCTGATGCTGGGCTGGATCATCGACCGGATCATGGCCCGGCTCGATCGGCTGACCGCCGCGGTAGCCTCGCGGGACGCGGCGGCGAACGATCCCATTCCGACCGGCGACGCGCCGGTGGAAATCATTCCCTTCGTCAATTCAATCAATCTGTTGCTCGCGCGGCTGCACACCTTGCTGGAGCAACAGCGGCGGTTCGTCTCGGATGCGGCGCATGAATTGCGCACGCCGCTTTCAGCGTTGCAGATTCAGATCGGCAACCTTCGGCACGATGACCGGGACGCCCGGTTTTCCCGGCGTTTGACCGAACTGGAAGCCGGGATCGATCGAGCCGGAAGCCTGGTTGGCAAGCTCTTGCGTCTCGCACGCTATGATGCTGACGAGGCTGCGCCGCCACCGCAACCGATCGACCTCGTCCAGCTTACGCTTGACACAGTTGCACGCCTGAACACGCTCGCGGAGACCCGAGAGATAGATCTGGGGATCACGCGACAGGACAGCGCGACCGTCGTCGGTTCGCTGGCCGATCTGGAAATCATTCTCGGCAACCTCATGGAAAACGCGGTGCGGTACACGCCTCCGGGCGGAACGGTCGATGTCGCGGTTATCGCAGACGGGCGGAACGCCCGGATCGAGATCAGCGACACCGGTCTCGGTATCCCGGAAGTGGACATGCCCCGCGTGTTTGAGAGATTCTTCCGTTCAAGCCCCCAGCATGGCGAGGGGAGTGGTCTGGGTTTGGCGATCGCAAAAGCGGCAGCCGAACGACAAGGCGCGTCGCTCACGCTCGCCATGCGCAAGGACGGACCTGGCCTTGTCGCATGCCTTGTTGTGGAACTGGCTCCGGTCATAGCCTAGAGCCTCGTGCCGATATTGTGGTCCAATCTGTTTGTTGTTTGGTGAGACGATCCAGCAGGAGGGCGGCGCAGCCTCGATGTGGCGCATCGCGCAAGCCGCCCGACGTAGTGGGCGTCCGCCAAACACAAACCCTGCCCGTCGAATTGCCATTCGCAATTCGACAGACAAGTATTTCCTGCCGATCAAAACTGTCCCGCTGCGCAGCAGCGGGGTTTGATCGCTGGGCCGGGCTGCCAGCCCGACCTGCGCGAAAACCCTCGACCTTGTCCCAAACTGTCGCCGGCAGATTGAACCAGAATACCGGCACGAGGCTCCGGGCGCGACGCGCTTTATGGCTTTGGTCCGAATGTCTGGTACAGCCAGATGGCGATGTCGCTTTCCAGCGGGAACGACAGCATGCCGAGCACCGAATATCCTAGCAGCCAGGGCATCAGGTAGAAGCGGATCATGTAGAAGAACCAGGCGACGTAGAGCGGTGCGAACTGGTCGATCAGAAAGCTTGGCGTAATCGGGCGGAAAAGCTTCAGGAACGGATCGGTGACGCGGACGAAGAAGCGCATGAAGAAGAAATCAGAATCGTCGCGCAGGAAGAAGCCCATCGCGACGCGGCCGATCAGCGTCCACATGATGAGACCAAGCACATAGTCGATCGCGATCACCCACCACGGGTGAATAAAGATCAGGTGTTCCAACGACATCCCCCAAGGTATTTCCGCTCCGCGGCGCGAAGGACAGCCGCGCCGACGCCTTCCGACGTCGGGGTACAAGACGAGAGGCGGGGCGACAGACCCCGCCTCTCGTTCGACTTAGCTTGCCTCAGTGCGACTGAGCAAGAATGGTGCCGCCGGTCGGCACCCGAACCTCGTCCACCATGTCCTGGATTTCCTGCGGCGGAGGCGCAGTCATCAGCGACACGACGATCATGGCGATCAGGCTGACGGGCATGCCGATCAGGCCGAAGCGCAGATGATCGAGGCCGAACCACGGCGTCATCAGGCCGTTGAACACCAGATAGAGGTAGAGCGATCCGGCAAGGAAGCCGAGCACCATGCCGGCAACCGCGCCTGGCGCATTCGCGCGTTTCCACCACACGCCCAGGATGAGCGGGAAGAGCAGGCCCGAGCAGGCGAAGTTGAACGCCCACGCGACTGCGCCCAGAATTCCCGTCAGCTGCAGCGACGCGATCAATGCAGCCGCGGCGCCGATGAAGATCAGCAAGACGCGGGCCACCGTCAGGCGACGCTTGGTGTCGGCGGTCGGGTCGACGATCTTGTAGTAGAGATCGTGGCTGAGCGCGTTGGCGATCGCCAGCAGCAGGCCGTCGGCGGTCGACATCGCGGCGGCGAGGCCGCCGGCCGCGACAAGACCCGAAATCACATAGGGCAGGCCCGCGATTTCAGGCGTCGCCAGCACAACGATGTCGGGACGCATGAAGAACTCGTTCAGCTGAACGATGCCGTCTCCATTCTGGTCCGCGACGGCGAGCATGCCGACCGAGCTCCAGTGCTTCACCCATTCTAGGTTCGACACGTCGGCAAACGCCTTGCCGATCACCGACGTCGCCAGGTTCGGATCCAGGAGCTGCAGTTTCGTCAGCGTGGCGAGCGCCGGCGCCGAGAAATACAGCAGGAAGATGAACAGTAGCGACCACGCCACCGATTTGCGCGCGGCGCGCACAGTCGGGGTGGTGAAGTAGCGCATCAGGATGTGGGGCAGGGAGGCCGTGCCGGCCATCATGCAGATGGCGAGCGAGACCATGGCCCAGCCTTTTCCTTCCGGCGCATTGGCGGGTGTGGTGAGAACCGCCACGCCCTTGATGGCTTCAGCCGCCGGCTTCAGGCCGTACTGGCCCTCAAGTTCGGTGATCCGGGCCAGCGCCTCGCCATAGGAGAAGTGCGGAATGATGCCAAAGCCCTGCTTGTTGGACATCCAGATGATCGGCACCAGATAGGCGATGATCAGCACGATATACTGCGCAACCTGGGTCCAGGTGACGCCGCGCATGCCGCCGAGCATCGAGCAGATGAAGATGCCGAGCAGGCCGAGCCAGACGCCGGCCTCGAAGGGCACGCCGAGCGTCTGCGCGGCGATGGTTCCGGTGGCGTTGATCTGCGCCGTCACATAAGTGAACGACGCCACCACGAGCACGACGACGGCGCAGAAGCGCGCCAGGTTGCCGCCGTAGCGGGTGCCGACAAAATCCGGCACCGTGTAGCAGCCGAACTTGCGCAGGTACGGCGCCAGCAGCGAGTTGACGAGGACATAGCCGCCCGTCCAGCCGATGATGTAGCCGAGATAGGGATAGCCGCCGAAATAGACGCCGCCGGCCATCGCCACGAACGACGCGCCGGACATCCAGTCAGCCGCCGTCGCCATGCCGTTGTAGACGGCAGGCACTTCGCGGCCGGCGACGTAATAGGCGTCGACCTCCGCTGTTCGCGAAAGCCAGCCGATGATGGCGTAAATGGCGATCGTGAACATCAGGAACCCGATGCCGATCGTCTGGGCGCTTGCGCCTGCCTTCTCGAGCAGCGCCATCAGGATGAAGAAGCCGGCAAAGCCGAGCGTGTAGATCGCATAGACCTTGCCGAGATTGTCCAGGAAGCGGGCGCGTCCTGTCGATTCAGAAACTGCCATCGTCGCCTCCCTATTCGCTCATGCCGAAGTCGTCGTCGATCTTGTCCTGGCGCCAGTTCTGCACCCAGATGAGCGCAAGGAAGGCGATCAGGGAGCCCTGGACGCACATGTAGTAGCCCAGCGGGAACCCAAGGAACGACATCGAGTTGAGCGAGCTTGCGCTCCACGGAATGATGATCGCGAAGATTGCCCACAGGATCATGATGATGGTGTTGAGATTTCGTGTTCTGCGCCAATGCTCGGCGCGATTTCCGGCGTCATTGCTGGCCATGTTGCATCCTCCCCACTTTGCGCCGGCAGTTCCTCCCCCGGCGTCGCCTCCGATGCCGCGCAGACTCAATGCGCAGCTTGCTAAGGATCGCAGAACGCAGCAATCGTGCAAATAATCACATCGTAGTATGCGGTTGTTAGAAGCGTGCTCGGCGGTTGACGCCCCAAAGACGGGCGGGACAGACTGACCGGGCGGCCCGCCCCGGTTCAGCGATCGTTCATTTCCTGCCTTGACCGGACAGCATGGATGATCTCGAAACGGGGGAGGCTGCGGGTCTGACAGGGCCAGACGCGTAGAGGCGTCAGACGGTCGTGACCGGGAATCGGATGAGCGGGAATTCGAAATGGCGATCGGCGTGTTGAAACAGCTGTCACATGGTCTGCAATGGGCCACCGAGACCTTGGCGCGGCTTTCGGCCAGGACAGACCGTGCGCCGATCGACAGCGTCGACCGGATGTTTTCGTTCGTGTCGACGCGGTCGGCGCTGATCGGCCAGAAGAAACTCTACGGCTATCTCAAGGAACGAATCGGCATGCGCTATCCGACGATGTTCGAAGACCCCGAATTCGGAAGGTCGATCCAGGCCGCCAACATCCAGGTTTTTGCCGCGGGGCTGGCGGACATGACGGTTTTTGCGGTGGCTCACGCCACGGCTGGACGGGAAACCGCGTCGACGGCCCGGATCGCCTTGGCCGAAGCCTGTTACCACTCAGGTCTCGACGACAATGCGAATTGGGCGACCAGGGAGCAACTGGCCAACTGGCGCAAGGCGTTCGGCGTCAGGGCCGAAAAGACCGTCTGGGACAATGTCGCCGCCGGCGCGAATCCATTCTTCGAAAGTCCCAAGGCGCTGATCCGCTGGGCGCCGATATCCGACGACCACAAGAAATACGATCGCGAGATTGTCGAGAACTCGATGCGCTTCGCCTGGAACGAGGTGACCCAGGATTATCGCCGCCGGGTCGACGGCGCGGCTATCGTGCGCGACTGGCTGTCGTCGCCGGCCGGCAGTTAGGACCGGTCGCCGCCGGGGCTGCCGGCAAACCGCGACCACAGCGCCGACAGGCCTAAGATGACGGCGAGAATGATGGCGTTGGACATGAGGCCGGCGCCGATCGCCGTCATGAGGCCGGCCTGCGGCGTCGACAGTGTGGCTGGAATGATCACCGCGACAAACAGGACGCCCGGGGCCAGGGGAAGCCAGTTGCCGGTATGCGCCGCCGTGCGGCGCGTCGTGAGGACGAGCGCGACAAGCAGCCCGATACGGAACGGATCGAGAAGCTGGGATTGAACAAGATCAACAAATGTCATGTCAGCGACAGCAGTTTCGCGCCTGCAAAGGATCGTTCAGAAACTAGCCGGCCGCGGACGCTGCGCAAAGCCAGACCTTAGTTCCGGTCGCATCCACCCAAAAGCACCGTTGGCAAGCATCATCCGCCGGGCACACAAAAAACCCCGGCGTCGCCGCCGGGGTACGTTGCTTTTCGTAGCTGTTAGAACAGCTTACACCGAATAGTACATGTCGTATTCGACCGGGTGCGGGGTCATTTCGAAGCGCATTACCTCAGCCATTTTCAGCTCGATATAGGCGTCGATCTGGTCGTCGTCAAAGACGCCGCCGGCCTTGAGGAAGCCGCGATCCTTGTCGAGCGACTGCAGCGCCTCGCGCAGCGAACCGCAGACGGTCGGGATCTTCTTCAGTTCCTTCGGCGGCAGGTCGTAGAGATCCTTGTCCATCGGCTGGCCGGGGTGGATCTTGTTCTTGATGCCGTCGATGCCGGCCATCAGCAGCGCGGCGAAGCCGAGATAGGGGTTCGCGCCCGGATCGGGGAAGCGGACCTCGACGCGCTTCGACTTCGGCGACGAGCCGAACGGAATGCGGCAGGACGCCGAACGGTTGCGCGCCGAATAGGCGAGCAGCACCGGCGCTTCATAGCCTGGAACCAGACGCTTGTAGGAGTTGGTCAGCGGGTTGGTGATGGCGTTCAGCGCNNGTCAGCGGGTTGGTGAAGGCGTTGACCGCCTTGGCGTGCTTGATGACGCCGCCGATGAAGAACAGGCAGTTTTCCGACAGGCCGGCATATTCGTTGCCGGCGAAGGTCGGCTTGCCGTTCTTCCAGATCGACATGTGAACGTGCATGCCGGAACCGTTGTCGCCAAAAATCGGCTTCGGCATGAAGGTTGCGGTCTTGCCATAGGCGTTGGCGACCTGGTGCACGACATATTTGTAGATCAGCATCTTGTCGGCGTTGCGCACCAGCGCGTCGAACTTGATGCCGAGTTCGTGCTGGGCGGCGGCGACCTCGTGGTGATGCTTTTCGACGCGGACGCCCATTTCCGACAGGACGGTGAGCATTTCGGAGCGCATGTCCTGCAGCGAGTCGATCGGCGGGACGGGGAAATAGCCGCCCTTGACGCGCGGACGGTGGCCGAGATTGCCGGTTTCGTAGTCAGTGTCGTCGTTCGACGGCAGTTCGGTCGAATCGAGCTTGAAGCCGGTATTGTAGGGGTCGGCCTTGTATTTGACGTCGTCGAACACGAAGAACTCGGCTTCCGGGCCGACATAGATGGTGTCGCCGATGCCTTCCGACTTCATGTAGGCTTCCGCCTTCTTGGCGGTGCCGCGCGGGTCGCGGTTGTAGGCCTCGCCGGAGACCGGATCGAGGATGTCGCACAGGATGACCATGGTCGACTGGGCGAAGAACGGGTCCATGTGCACCGTCTCGGTGTCGGGCATCAGCACCATGTCGGACTCGTTGATGGCCTTCCAGCCGGCGATGGAGGAGCCGTCGAACATCACGCCGTCGGCGAACATGTCCTCCTCGACTTCGGCAATGTCCATGGTGACGTGCTGAAGCTTGCCCTTGGGGTCGGTGAAGCGCAGGTCAACGAACTTCACGTCGTTGTCCTTGATCTGCTTCATGATGTCTTTGGCTGTCGTCATGATTTTTTCCTGCTTGATGACGGTTGAACTGTGATTGGAGCTAGATCGCGTCGTTGCCGGTTTCGCCGGTGCGGATGCGGATGACTTCCTCGACGGTCGAGACAAAGATTTTGCCGTCGCCGATGCGACCGGTGTGGGCGGCCTTGCGGATGGCGTCGATTGCCGCTTCGACGGAATCGTCGCCGACGACGACTTCGACTTTGACCTTGGGCAGGAAGTCGACGACGTATTCCGCGCCGCGGTAGAGTTCGGTGTGGCCCTTCTGGCGGCCAAAACCTTTCGCTTCGGTCACGGTGATGCCTTGCAGACCCACTTCCTGAAGGGCTTCCTTCACCTCATCGAGCTTGAAGGGCTTGATGATCGCCTCGATCTTTTTCATGTCTGCTTTTGCCTCCGTCGCGACAAACGGACCGAACGCCCGCTTGCCGCCAGTCAAGCATGTTCCATGCCAAGCGGTCGGAAAATGCTGCGTACGCGAGATATTTTCGTTTGGCTGTCGATTACGATGGAAATTTGCGCGGTTCGAAGCAGGATGCCGGGGCGGCGCACGGTGCGTCGCGCACGGCCCGACGGGTCGTTGCGTGGAAAATATGCAGACTGCCCAAGATGTAGGCATGTGATGATTTCGAAGTCCCTTGCAGTGGTTCGGCAGTCGGTCGATGTTGGCGGCGATGACCGGTTTTGAAGTGCTGACGCCCGACGAGATGTCGGCGACCGAACAGGCGGCGATCGCTGCCGGCGATCCGTCTTTCAGGCTGATGCAGGCGGCCGGAGCCGCAGTTGTCTCGGCGCTCCTGTCGCGGTTTGGCGATGCGACGGGCGCCGACATCTTGTGCGGGCCCGGCAACAATGGCGGCGACGGCTATGTCGTTGCAAAACTGCTGGCGCAGCAGGGATGGCCCGTCCGCGTCTGGGCGGTAGCGGAGCCCGGGCGAGGCCTGGATGCGGCGCGCGCCAGGGCCGAGTGTCCGTTGCCGGTGGGCGATGCGGCCGACTATCGGCCGGTTGCGGGTTCGGTGGTGGTCGATGCGCTGTTTGGCGGCGGCCTGTCGCGGCCGCTCGACGGCGCGGCGGCCGACCTGGTGCAGCGGGTTACGGCGGCAAGGCTGCCGGTGCTGGCGATCGACATCGCCTCCGGGATTTCCGGAGCAACGGGGCTTGCGGGCGGTCCGCACATCACCGCCGCCGCCACGGTGACGTTCATGCGGCCGCGCGTCGGGCATCTGCTCTATCCCGGCAAGGCGGCGACCGGCGCGCTGTTCGTCGCCGACATCGGCATCGCCGAACGGTTTCTTGCCGCGTCGAACCTCAACCGGAACCTGCCGGGCCTGTGGGCGCAGGCGCTGCCGCGGCCGGGCGTAGACAGCCATAAATACAGCCGCGGCCACGCCGCCATTGTCAGCGGCGGGCCGTCGGCGACGGGCGCGGCGCGGCTGTCTGCGCTGACGGCGGCGCGGATCGGGGCAGGGGCGGTGACGCTACTGTCGCCGGCCGACGCGATGGCGGTCAACGCGGCGCACCTGACAGCGATCATGCTGCGGCAGGTCGAAACGATGGACGAGTTGGGCGATTTCGTCGCCAGCCGTCGCGTCAGGTCGCTGGTGCTCGGCCCGGGCCTCGAGGCGGACCGGCGCACAGCGCAACGGCTGGTCGACCTCGTCGGCCTGCCGGGCGAGACGCCGCTGGCGCTGGTGATCGACGCAAGCGCGCTCACCGCGGCCGCGGCCCAGCCGGAATCATTGTGGGCGGCGTGCGGGCGCACCCGGCACAGCCTCGTCTTCACTCCGCACGACGGCGAGTTTTCGCGCCTGTTTCCCGACATCGCCGCCCAGCCGGACGGTTCGAAGGTCGAGAAGGCGCGGGCCGCGGCGCGGCGCGCCAACGGCGTCGTCGTCTACAAGGGGGCCGATACGGTGATCGCGTCGCCAGACGGCCGCGCGGCGATCAATGTCAACGGCTCGCACTGGCTGGCGACCGCAGGGTCGGGCGATGTGCTGGCGGGGATGATCGGGGGGCTGCTGGCGCAACGCATGCCGGCGTTTGAAGCTGCTTGCGCATCGGCATGGATGCACGCCGAGGCGGCGCATCGGTTTGGACCCGGCCTGATCGCCGACGACCTGCCGACGCTGCTGCCGCGGATCCTTGGCGGACTGTTTGATGGAACCGGCGAGGATGCCGACGGTCGATCCGGTTCGGCGAAGGTTGTGGACTGACCCTCCGACCAGGCGGGATAAGGCTCAGTCGGGCGCGCTGGTCTGCAGGGCCAGCGCGTGCAATACGCCGCCCATATTGCCCTTGAGCGCCTGATAGACCATCTGGTGCTGCTGGACCCGGCTCTTGCCGCGAAACGCTTCCGCCACGACTTCCGCCGCATAGTGGTCGCCATCGCCGGCGAGATCGCGGATCGTCACCTGCGCGCCGGGAATGCCTTCCTTGATCAGCCTCTCGATGTCGCGCGCGTCCATTGCCATGTTGGTCTCCGATCAGCTCAGTTCGTTCGACATGAAGCGCGGGAACCAGCTTTCATGCGCGGCCTTCAACTCGCCAACCGGTATCGCACGCGCCCCGTCGAGTTTCAATTCGGCGCCGCCGGTCTCGCCGATCCAGGGAGCCGAGATGCCAAGTTCGGCGGCCTCGTCCTGAATGTCGCGGACCAGCCCCGGATCGGCATGCGAGATGGTGACGACATAGCGCCCCTGGTCTTCGCCGAACCAGACGGGAATCGGGTCGGTCGCCGACGGCATCTGGGCGGTGGCGCCGATGCCGGACGCGATCGCCATCTCGGCCAGCGCCACGGCGAGGCCGCCGTCGGAGACGTCATGCACCGCCGTCAGGACGCCGGCGCGGATCATCGCGCGGACAAAATCGCCGGTGATCCTTTCCTTCGCCAGATCGACCGGCGGCGGCGGGCCGTCCCTGCGGCCGTGGATGTCGCGCAGGTAGATCGACTGGCCGAGGTGAGACCCCCAATTGGCCGGTGCGCCGATGAGCAGGATGCGTTCGCCAGCGGCGGCGAAGCGGATGCGCGCCATCCTCGCCCAGTCGTCGATCAGGCCTACCCCGCCGATGGTCGGCGTCGGCAGGATGCCCCGGCCATTTGTCTCGTTGTAGAGCGAGACATTGCCCGAGACGATCGGGAAGTCGAGCGCGCGGCAGGCCTCGCCGATGCCTTTGATCGCGTGGACGAACTGGCCCATGATCTCGGGGCGTTCGGGATTGCCGAAATTGAGATTGTCGGTGGCCGCCAGCGGCAGCGCGCCGGTTGCGGTCAGATTGCGCCAGCACTCGGCGATCGCCTGCTTGCCGCCTTCGAACGGATCGGCCTCGCAATAGCGCGGCGTCACGTCGGAGGAAAAGGCGAGAGCCTTGGCCGGATGGCCGTCGACGCGCACGACGCCGGCGTCGCCGCCGGGCAGTTGCAGCGAATTGCCCTGGATCAGCGTGTCATACTGCTCCCACACCCAGCGCCGCGACGACAGGTCCGGCGACGCCAGCATTTTCAGCAGCGACCGGGCGATGTCGGCCTGTGGAATGTCATCGGCGGCGAGCGGGGCGGGGGCCTTCGGCTCCACCCATGGCCGGTCGTATTCCGGCGCCTGGTCGCCCAGCTCCTTGATCGGCAGGTTGGCGACTTCCTCGCCCTGGTGGATGACGCGGAAGCGCAAATCGTCGGTGGTCCAGCCGACGATGGCGAAGTCCAGTCCCCATTTGCGGAAGATCGCTTCGGCCTCGGTCTCCATTTCGGGCCGGAGCACCATCAGCATGCGCTCCTGGCTTTCCGACAGCATCATCTCATAGGCGCTCATGCGCTCCTCGCGCACCGGCACCTTGTCGAGTTCGAGCCTGATGCCGAGATCGCCCTTGGCGCCCATCTCGACCGCCGAGCAGGTCAAGCCCGCCGCGCCCATGTCCTGGATGGCGATCACCGCGCCCGACGCCATCAGCTCAAGGCAGGCTTCGAGCAGGCATTTTTCGGTGAACGGATCGCCGACCTGAACCGTTGGACGTTTTTCGTCGATCTTGTCGTCGAACTCGGCCGACGCCATGGTCGCGCCGCCGACGCCGTCGCGGCCGGTCTTGGCCCCGAGATAAACCACCGGCAGGCCGACGCCCTTGGCCTGGCTCAAAAAGATGCCGTCGGCCCTGGCGATGCCCGCCGCGAAGGCGTTGACGAGGCAGTTGCCGTTGTAGCGTTCGTCGAAATTCACCTCGCCGCCAACGGTTGGAACGCCAAACGCGTTGCCGTAGCCGCCGACGCCGGCGACGACGCCGCCGACCAGATGCCTGGTCTTGGGGTGATCGGGCGCGCCGAAGCGCAGCGCGTTCATCGCGGCCACCGGCCGCGCGCCCATGGTGAAGACGTCGCGCAAGATGCCGCCGACGCCGGTCGCCGCGCCCTGGTAGGGCTCGATATAGGAGGGGTGGTTGTGGCTCTCCATCTTGAAGACCACCACGTCGCCATCGCCGATATCGACGACGCCGGCGTTTTCGCCCGGGCCCTGGATGACGCGCGGGCTGGAGGTGGGCAAGGTGCGCAGCCATTTCTTCGAGGATTTGTAGGAGCAGTGCTCGTTCCACATCGCCGAAAAAATGCCGAGTTCGGTGAATGTCGGCTCGCGTCCGATCAGGTCGAGGATGCGCTGATATTCATCGGGCTTGAGGCCATGCGAGGCCACGAGGTCCGGGGTGATCGGGATGGTGTTTTGAATGGACATGTCGGGTGGCAGGATCCCTGACGAGAAGAAAGTCAAATGGAGCGGACAAGGCGAGCGGTCATGCGACGCTTGCGCAACCGCCGTCGCCGCGCGACCAGCGGTCGATGTCGGCGCGAATGCGCGCGCCCTGGGCGCCGTCGAGCAGCGGCCCGAAGGCTTCGACCTGCGAGGAACGGCCGCGGGCCTGGACCACCAGCAGCGGACGGCCGCCGACATTGCCGGCGGGCACCAGCAGGAAGCGCGGCTGGCCGGAGAACGAATTCAGTTCGTTGGACATGCGATAGGGCTTGAACGCCTTGTCGCCCGAGGCGACCCAGCATTTGTGGGCGGCGGTGGCGACCTGTTCCATGACGCGCAGCGACGCGCTCTTGCCCGGCGGCACGTGGATCACATTGGCCGGCTTGGACTGGCACCCGGCAAGGGCGAGGCCCGCCAGGGCGATGGCGCAGGCAACCCGCCTCATGCCGCGATCCCCAGCAGGCCCTCAAACAAGGCGCGGCCGTCGTCGCCGCCATGCGCCGTCTCGATCAGGTTTTCAGGATGCGGCATCAGCCCCAGCACATTGCCGGGCGCGTTGACGATGCCGGCGATGTCGTTGACAGAGCCATTGGGGTTGGTTCCCCCGGCATAGCGGAATGCGACCTGGCCACTGCCTTCGAGACGGCGCAGCGTCTCGGGGTCGGCGAAATAGTTGCCGTCGTGATGGGCGACCGGGCAGCGGATGATCTGGCCCTGGGCATAGTTGCGGGTGAACGCGGTGTTGGCGTTGGCGATCTCGAGCCTGACTTCGCGACAGACAAATTTCAGCGAGGCGTTGCGCATCAGCGCGCCCGGCAATAGGCCGGCTTCGAGCAGGATCTGGAAACCATTGCAAACGCCGATCACCATCACGCCCCTGGCCGCCTTTTCGGCGACGGCGCGCATCACCGGCATGCGGGCGGCGATCGCGCCGCAGCGCAGGTAGTCGCCGTAGGAAAAGCCGCCGGGGATGGCGATCAGATCGACGTCGGGAATGTCGGTGTCGGTCTGCCACACGGTGACCGGCGCATGGCCCGAAATCTTGGTCAGCGCCGCGATCATGTCGCGGTCGCGATTGAGACCGGGAAGCTGGACGACTGCGGATTTCATGATTTCGGCGGCTCGTATGAGGCTTGTGGGGGGGGTGCCAATTCGCGAAGCTCAAGGCGACGCTCGATGCGGTCGAGCCTGTTGTCGTGGCGACCGAGAATGCCGTAGATGTTCTGAAGGTCACTTTGCATGGAAACCAGAACGCCACGCATGGCGTTCAATTCCTGCTTGGTTTCACGTTGACCCTGCTCAACCGCGCTCATGCGGGATTGAATCGGCTTCAGCAGTTCAAAGATTAGCTCGTTAGTGACTTCGGCCATTCCTGCAACCTCAGGTTATGGCGACATTGTAGTTTTCGATCACCGTATTGGCCAGCAACTGCTCGCACATCGACTTGAGTTCGGCTTCGGCCGTCTTCCTGTCCTTGGCGTCGATCTCGATGTCAAAGACCTTGCCCTGCCGCACATGCCCGACGCCGCCAAAGCCGAGCGTGGCGAGCGCGCCCTCGATCGCCTTGCCTTGCGGGTCGAGAACGCCGTTCTTGAGGGTGACGGTGATGCGGGCTTTCATAGGCGATTCCTTTGGCTTCAGCCGCCAATAAACCTTGTGCCGGCTGCGAGCGAGTCCATTTTGGCGCGAGCGGCCGCCACCGATTTGCCGCGGCCGTCGCATTTCACCAGGCCGACGCGGTCGCCTTCACGGAAAAAATAGGCGACCGTCGTAGGTTCGTTGTCGATCAATTCCCGTTTCATGACATTGACCAGCGTTTCGCGACCGCCCAGCGTCTGGACGTTTGTGGGCTCGGTCGTCACGGCCGTCTTTCCGCCGGCGGACTTTTCCTGATCCAGAAGGAAAGCATCGATCGATTGAAGCGCAGCCTTGTCGGTCGACGCAGGCCAGTTGAAACCGTCGAGTTCGCCGTAGATGCGGCACATCAGGCCGGGACAATCGTCGCCGACGCAGAAAAGCGCGGTGACGCCGAACGCTTCGGTGGTCTCCCACGCCGACGTGTCATAGGTGACTTCCACGCCTTCGTCCTTGTCGCGAAAAACCGCCGGTTCGGCCTTCTTGTTACAGGCCGTGAGCGCCAACAAACATGAAAGAAGAGCTGCGTGCAGATGCGGCTTCATGTCCGACGCCTTTCGCTGTCTCTCAAATCCGCCAGGGCGAGACTGGCGTCACTGCGGTTTGAACTTGATCGCGCCGACGAGCGCATCCATCCGCTCCCTCGACGCGGACACCGAACCGTCATCGCCCTCGCAGATGACAAGACGGGGTCCGCTGGCGTCCTGGAAGAAATATCTCGGCGACAGCCAACGGGCGCCGCCCGATTTTGTGGCGATGATGGTGACCAGCGTTTCGCGGCCGCCAAGCATCGCCAGCGTCGTCGGCTGAACCACTTCGGCGTCCGCGTGCCCGGATTTCTGTTCGTTCAGGAAGACGCGGGTCAGCGCGTCGAGCGAGGCCTTGTCAAAGTTCCGGGGCCATTCGGCGAATTCCGGGCTCACCGCCGCGACAACCATGCAGGTCGCAGTCGAGCAATCTTCCGCCATGCAGGTGAAATATGGGTTGCCGACCACTTCCGACGCTTCCCATTGGTCGCTGTCGTAGGTGATGTCGACCTTGCTGCCCTTTTCCCCGTAGTGCCGTTCACCGGCGACCGCCAGCGTCGCAGCGGCCGTTCCGATGACCGCGAGGGGAAACCGGAAGCGGCGCGCCGACATCAGTGTTTTGTGCCTTTCGGCTCTTCGTTGGACGCCACCAGCACCGGGCCGGAGGGGCGAGGCGGCTCGTTCTCGTTCATGATGCCGAGGCGGCGCGCCACTTCCTGATAGGCTTCGACCAGACCGCCCATGTCGCGGCGGAACCGGTCCTTGTCGAGCTTGTCCTGGGTCGCCACGTCCCACAGGCGGCACGAATCGGGCGAGATTTCATCGGCGACGACAATGCGCATCATGTCGCCTTCGAACAGCCGGCCGCATTCGATCTTGAAGTCGACCAGCTGGATGCCGACGCCCAGGAACAGGCCTGACAGGAAGTCGTTGACCCGGATGGCGAGCGCCATGATGTCGTNNTGCTCTTCCGACACCATCGGGTCGTCCAGCGCGTCGGCCTTGTAGTAGAACTCGATGATCGAGCGCGGCAGGACGGTGCCTTCCTCGATGCCGAGGCGCTTGGCCAGCGAACCGGCTGCGATATTGCGCACGACGATCTCGAGCGGGATGATCTCGACTTCCTTGATCAGCTGCTCGCGCATGTTGAGCCGCTTGATGAAATGGGTCGGGATGCCCATCCGGTTGAGATGGTTGAAGATGTGCTCGGAAATGCGGTTGTTGAGCACGCCCTTGCCGTCAACGACCTCGTGCTTCTTCTTGTTGAAGGCGGTGGCGTCGTCCTTGAAGAACTGGATCAGGGTGCCCGGCTCAGGTCCTTCGTAAAGAATCTTGGCCTTGCCTTCGTATATGCGGCGGCGTCGGTTCATGTCGATTGTCTCTGCTGTGCGGGTCAGTCCCGGCCGAATCGGCGGCGCGTCATTGTCGACGAACGCGTTTCAGCCGGTCTCTATCGTAATGGGCGGCAATCCTCAACGTCTAACATCCGTCCTCAACCGGGCAATTTTGAGGAGCCGCCGCTGCCGATATGTGTTGAATTGCCGTCGCGGCCCCCATATTGAAGCGCAGCAACGCCAGACAAAGCGGAGAACGATGCATGGCCAGCATGGATGATCGTGAAAAGGGATTTGAGCGCAAGTTCGCCCTGGACGAGGAGCAGCGGTTCAAGGCCATGGCGCGCCGCAACAAGCTGCTCGGCGTCTGGGCGGCCGAAAAGCTCGGCAAGTCCGGCGACGACGTCGACGCCTATGCCAGGGAAGTGGTCGCGGCCGATTTCGCCGAGGCCGGCGACGAGGACGTGTTCCGCAAGGTGCGCGGCGATCTCGACAAGGCCGGCGTCAAGGTGTCGGACGCCGACATCCGCACTGCGATGAGCGATCTTATGGTCAAGGCGGCCGATCAGATCGCCAAGGGCTGATCCCGGATCAACCGTCAGCCGCAATGGACTGAAGAAAGGTCGCCGCCATGGATCTGGCAGAACGTCTCAGAGCCGGCCGGCCGGCCTTCACGTCCTGGTCCGGCGTGCCCGACGCCTTGACGGTCGAGATCATGGCGCGGCTGGATTTCGACGCCGTGACCCTCGACATGCAGCATGGCGGTCATGACACCGCCAGCGTGCTGCGCTCGATCCCGGTCATCACGGGCGTCGGCAAATACCCGATCGTGCGCATTCCCGTCGGCCGCTTCGACATGGCGAGCCGCGCGCTCGATTTTGGCGCGCAGGCGGTGATCGCGCCGATGATCAACACGCTCGACGATGCGAAGCGTTTCGCCGCTGCGATGAAATACCCGCCGGTGGGCGAACGTTCATGGGGCCCGACGTTCGCGATGCCGCGCTCAGGCGTGGCCACCGCCGCCGAATGGCTGACGACCCAGAACCGGCGCACCGTATCGTTTGCAATGATCGAGACGCGGGAAGCCTATGCGATCGCCGCCGATATTCTGGCGCTGCCCGGCATCGACGGCGTGTTTGTCGGCCCGTCCGATTTTTCGCTCGCCTGGACCAATGGCGGCCAGATCAATCCGGGTCTGGAAGACATGATGGCGGCGATCGCCGACATCGCGTCGATCGCCCGTGGCGCCGGCAAGCTCGCCGCGATCTATGCGATGGACCCGGCGTCGTCGGGCCGATATGGCGCGATGGGCTACCAGCTGTTTGCCTTCGGCAACGAACAGGGCCTGATGCGTTCGGGCGCCGACAGCGCGCTCGCCACCGCGCGCGGTTCCTTCAAATCCTGATCAGCCGGGCAGGTTGCGCAGGAACTGCGCAAACGCCATCGTTCCTTCCGGCCAGGGACCGTAACCTGCCTCGGTGTTGATATGTCCGGCCTCGCCGGCGTCGAGCAGCAGCGCGTTCCAGGTTTTCGCCAGATCCTCCGAATGCTGGTAGCCGCAATAGGGATCGTTGCGGCTGGCGATGACCAGCGACGGGAAAGCGAGCGGCTGGCGCGGGTAGGGCCCGAACGCCAGCATTCGCGGCGTCAACAGTTCGGCATTGTCGAGATCGGGCGGGGCGACGAGGAACGCGCCGGCGGGCTGCCGGTTCATCATCTCCAGCGCGTTGAGCACGGTCGGCACGCCGAGTGAATGGGCGACCAGCACGACCGGCCGGTCGCAACCGTTGACCAGATCCGCCAGACGCTCCGCCCACGGCTCGCGCTCGGGGTCGTCCCAGTCCTTCTGGTCGACCCGGCGCGACGTCGGCAGTTTTTCCTGCCAGCGTGTCTGCCAGTGCAGCGGGCCGGAGCCGGAAAATCCGGGCACCATGACAATATCTGCGTCTCTTGATTTCATGATGACGATCTATGCACGGACGCCAGCATTGGCAACGGGAGATGGACATTTCATCGTCCACTAATTGTGAACGTCATGTCCAGTCTTTGCTGACTTGCGCCAAACAAAGCGCCCCCTCATTTTCCTGTCATGGGCGAGGAGACGCCAGAGCCGCCATGCAGATCAATCGCAGGACCGTTCTGGCGGCAAGCGCCTCGTTGTTTGGCGGCCTGACCGCCGCCCGATCGGAGAAGATCATGACCGAAACGCCATTCGCCGCAACCACCCCGACACATATCGGGCGTATCGGCATCGTCGCCCGCGACGCGCGCAGCGTCGCCGATTTCTACAAGCGGGTCGTGGGCCTGCGCGAGCTGCGCAACGCCGGCGGGGTCATCACCCTTGGCGTCGGCGAGCGGCCGCTGCTGGAAATCGAACAATCGGCGGCGATCCAGCCCGACGATCCGCGCGCGGCCGGACTTTATCACACGGCGTTCCTGCTGCCGTCGCGGGCAGATCTCGGGCGCTGGATCCGGCACGCGGTTCAAAATCGGGTGCAACTGACCGGCGCGGCAGACCATCTGGTGTCGGAGGCGCTTTACCTCAACGATCCGGAAGGCAACGGCATCGAAATCTACGCGGACCGGGATCCGACCAACTGGAACTGGGACGGCGACAGGGTGCGCATGGCCAACAGCGCGCTCGATGGCGACGGCATCGTCGCCGCGTCGATGGGCCTGCCAGATTGGGACGGGGCGCCGGACAATTCGCTGATCGGTCACGTTCACCTGCGGGTGGGCGACGCCCGGGCCGCACAGGAGTTCTGGAACGACAGGATCGGCTTTGACACGGTGCTCGAATACGGCCCCCAGGCGGTGTTCCTGTCGACCGGCGGATACCATCACCACATCGGCGCCAATTCCTGGCAGAGCCGTGGCGCGGGGCCTCGCGACAAGGACCGGACCGGCCTGCAATGGGTCGAACTGCTGAAGAAGGGACCGGCCGTCGACGAAACCTTCGTCGACCCGTGGGGCACCGAAATCAGACAGGTTGCGGCAACCGCCTGACGATCGGTGCGGGGCCGGAGAAAGTCCCGATCAGAAACAGCAACGCCGTGGATCGCAATCCACGGCGTTGTCGTTTTTCGATGCCTCGCGAACTCAGTTCGCGGGCGCGGCGGGAGCCGGCGCTGGGGCCGCCGGGGTAGCTGCTGGAGCCGCCGGGGCGGGGGTCGCCGGGGCGGGTGCAGGCGTTGCGGGCTCCGGAGTTGCAGGGGTCGCGGGCGCCGGCGCTGCCGGTTGCTCGACCTTGACATTCACGTCCGATCCATCGCCGCTGCCAAATGTGCCGGTGAAATAGAGAATGGCGCCGACCGCGGCGATTGCAATCAACACGGCTGCGATCCAACCGCCGCCGCCACCGCCGCCGTTGTTGACAACCACGGTCTCGCGATCACGATCCGTCATAGAATACCCTCACGATTGTTGATGATGCGACCGAACTTAACGGGTCGACCATCAACGTTCGACAATCCAAGAGGTTCCGTGACCGTCGACAGAGGGTCGGTCAGGCAGCGCCGAAAACCCGCTTGAAAATCGTGTCGACGTGCTTGGTGTGGTAGCCGAGATCGAACTTTTCGCGAAGCTCGGCTTCGCTCAGGGCTGCCCGCACGTCCTTGTCGGCGAGCAATTCCTCCAGAAAATCAGCGCCTTGCTCCCAAACCTTCATCGCGTTGCGCTGGACGAGGCGGTAGGCGTCCTCGCGGCTGACGCCGGCCTGGGTCAGGGCGAGCAGGACGCGCTGGGAATGGACCAGGCCTTTGAACTTGTTGAGGTTCTTTTCCATGTTGGCCGGGTAGACGACAAGCTTGTCGATGACGCCGGTGAGCCGGGCCAGCGCGAAGTCGAGCGTCACCGTCGCGTCGGGGCCGATCATGCGCTCGACCGAGGAATGCGAGATGTCGCGTTCATGCCACAGCGCCACATTCTCCAGCGCCGGCGTCACCATGCCGCGCACCAGCCGGGCGAGGCCGGTCAGGTTTTCGGTGAGGACGGGATTGCGCTTGTGCGGCATCGCCGAGGAACCCTTCTGGCCCGGCGAAAAATACTCCTCGGCTTCCAGAACCTCGGTGCGCTGCAGATGGCGGATTTCCGTCGCCAGCCGCTCGATCGAGGATGCGACGACGCCCAGCGTCGCGAAGAACATCGCGTGGCGGTCGCGCGGGATCACCTGGGTCGAGACCGGTTCGGGCTTCAGGCCGAGCTTTGCGGCGACATATTCCTCGACGAACGGGTCGATGTTGGCGAAGGTGCCGACCGCGCCGGAAATGGCGCAGGTGGCGATCTCCTCGCGCGCCGCCACAAGGCGGTCGCGGCAGCGCGAAAACTCGGCAAAAGCCTGGGCCAGCTTGACCCCGAACGTCGTCGGCTCGGCGTGAATGCCGTGCGAGCGGCCAATGGTGACGGTGTCCTTGTGCTCGAACGCACGCTTGCGCAGCGCCGCCAGCAGCGCATCGACGTCGGCGATCAGAAGATCGGCGGCGCGGCTCAGCTGCACCGCGAGGCAGGTGTCGAGCACGTCTGACGACGTCATGCCCTGATGGACGAAACGCGAATCGGGGCCGATGAATTCGCCGAGATGGGTCAGGAAGGCGATGACGTCGTGCTTGGTGACGCGTTCGATCTCGTCGATCCTGGCGACGTCGAACACGGCCGCATTGCCCTTCTCCCAGATCGTCCTGGCAGCTTCTTCGGGAATGACGCCCAGTTCAGCGAGGGCTTCGCAGGCATAGGCCTCGATCTCGAACCAGATGCGGAAACGCGTCTCGGGCGACCAGATGGCGACCATTTCCGGACGCGAGTAGCGAGGGATCATCGGGCGCTCCTGCAATTGAACCAGGGCGCGCCTTAACAGATGCGTCCGGAAGGCTCAACGCACGCGGCCCGCATTCCACCAGGATGCGGCAATCAGCGCGACGAAGGCGATGGGAATGTAGGCTCGCAGACCCAGGACGAGGAACTGGTAGATCGCCCCGGCGGTGGTGAACGCGAACTGGAAAAACCATCGCACCGTAAAAGTCTGGTCGTGCCATTGCGCGTAATAGAGCCGGTATTGCTGCGAGACGAGGGCGGCGGTGACGCTGATGGTGATCACCGCCAGGGCAAGAAAGGTCGCCGCGAAGCCGGCGTCGGCGCGGCCGCGCGACAGAAATCTGCCGAGCCAGATGGCGGGCGCGAAGGCGATCAGGCCGCCGGCGGCGAAAAATGCGGCGGCGAACATGACTCTGTCCAGGTCGCGCCAGCCGTCGAACAAGAATGAAAGCCATGCGGCGGCGCCCATCAAAAGCGCCCACAGCAGCGAGCCGGCAACGGCTTCCAGCCAATCGGGCGCGGCGCGCCTGGCCGCATCGCCTATTCGGGCGAACATGCCCGGGCGCACACTGCCGGTCGATCGGGTCGACGCCGGCGCGAGCACTATTGCAGCCGCCCCGTGACCGCCAGCCAGCGATAGTCCGGGCCTTCGAAACCGAACGATCTGACCGAGACCAGCACGGCATAGACCGGTTCGCCGCCGGACGGGAAAAAGGTCTGGACGCCGCCGATCCTGTAGCCGGTCGGACAGTTGCGGCTGGCGGGAACAGAAGCATCTTCGGCAAGCAGCGCCTGTGCGTCGCCGGCGATGCGGGTCAGGCGGAACCCCTTGACTCCGTCAATGCCGTCGCACTGGCCGGCGCGAGGCGCGAGCGCGAATTCCTCCAGCCGCAGTTCAAGCGGCGCGTCGATCGGCGGATCGACCGGGCGCGGGTTGACCTTGATCGCAAACGCATCGGCCGACAGTTCGGTCACCGGGTTGAAGCCGGCGAGGTAGCCGGGATTGGCGGCGAGCAGCGCCGACGGGACAACGGCCTCGCCCTGTGCCGCGGCCTGGCTGCGCGCGGCGTCGACGGTGGCGGCCTCGTCGTCGAGCCGCACCCGCACCGGCGAGCCGGGGACGAATGTGTCGGTGGCGGTGTCGACATAGAAACGGTTCGTATAGGGAAAGCCGGACCCGTCCTGGACGCCATATTCCTCAAACGCGAACAATTTTCCGTCGGCCGAAAAGCCGAGGACGTTGAGCGAAGCGGCGTCGCCGGCGATGGCCGAGGCGGCGGCCAAGAGAGGTGCAAGCAGTGCGGCCGGCAGCACAATCGCTTTTTTCATCCTGCCGCCTCCTTTCCTTGCCTCTTGCATGGTTGAACGAAATTCATCCCGGCAAGTTTACGGCAAAACCCTTTCGGCGGAGTAAGTTCAGCCGAATTTTTTCCGCCAGGTCGGAAACAGGTCGTTTTGCGCCGGCGTCGCGGCATAGACGGCGCGCGCAATCGCCCGGGCCATGGTGAAGCCGGCGGCGGCGTAGAAGTCGATCGAACTTTCGATGTCGAGCGCGACCTGTTTGCGGCCGGTGGCGAGCGCAAAGATCAGGTCGCCGTCGACGGGCGTGTGCGTCGGCCAGATGGCGCGCGAATAACCGTCATGGGCGGCGATCGCCATCCGCTTGGCCGCCGCCTTGCTCAGCGTTGCGTCGGTGGCGATGACGGCGATGGTGGTGTTGGCGCCGGCGCGGGCGAATTCCTTGCGCTTGGTGCGCACGTCCGCCGCGTTGGCGGGCATCGGGTGCGGCAGGCCGAGGCCGCCGAACTCGTCGCCGATCTCAAACGGCGCGGCCCAGAAATGGCGGGTGTCGCCGACCGTCACCGCGCCCGTCGGGTTGGCGACCACCAGCGCGGCGACCGTCGCGCCATTGTCGAGCACGGTCGACGCCGAACCGAGGCCGCCCTTGAGACCAGCGGCGAGCGCGCCGATGCCGGCGCCATGGGTGCCGATGGCGAAATCGAGGCCCGCCGCCTGCGCCGCCTCGAAGCCGAGTTCGCGGTAAGGCGGGTAGAGGTCCCAGCTCTTGTCGAGGCCGGGATAGAGGTCGAAGATGATCGCGCCTGGCACGATCGGCACGACATTGTCGCCAAACTGGAAGCCGACGCCGCGCTGGCGCAGCAGCGCCTGGACGCCCGAGGCGGCGTCCAGGCCGAACGCCGATCCGCCGGACAAGGCCAGACCATTGACGGTTTCCACCGAATTGTGCGGTTCGAGCAGGTCGGTCTCGCGTGAACCCGGCGCGCCGCCGAGCACCTGGACGGCGGCGATTGCGGGTTCGTCGCACAGGACGACGGTCGCGCCCGAGGTCAGCCGGTTTTCGCCGGCGTTGCCGACGCGCAGGCCGGCGACGTCGGTGAGAAGGTTCCTGGGGCCGGTGCGAAAAGTCATGGCTGTTTCACTTCCTCAAAGCGGCCGCCCTGATAACGGAAGAGGCGGTAGGGATTGTCGGCGCGTTCGCCCTGGCCGTTGAAACCGACCGCGCCAAGCACGGTGTCAAAAGTCTGGTCGGCGAACATGGCGGCGACAGGTTTGTCCTGCGCTGCTGCACGGACGACGGCCTCGGCGGCGATCTCGACCGTCTGGTAGGCGGGCAGGACGTAACCTTCCGGCTCGACGCCGGCGGCGCGCTGGGCTGCGACGATGTCGGGACGGGCGATGTCGACCGATTCCGGCAGGCCGATCATCAGCGCACCGTCGGTGAGGTCGATCTCGTCCGGCAGGGCGCGCAAAACCTCGCCGCCGGCAATCGTCAGCGGATAGCCGAGCTGGGCGGCGTCGCGGCCGATGATGGCGACGTCGGCGCGGTCGCCGGCGACAAAGATATGGGTCGCGCCCGCCTTGCGCAAACGTCCGACGAGCGCGATCTGGTTGTCGAGCTGGGGGCGGAACGTATCGATGAAGACGGGTTTGAGGCCGGCCCGTTCGGCGGCGTTGCGAAGCCCCTCGGCCAGTTCGCGCGAATAGATGGTGCCGTCGTCGACGATGGCGAAATGTTCGGCGCGCCACCGTTCAGTCAGGATATGCGACGCGGCGGCAAGTTCGGCGTCGGCGCGCGGCGCAAGTCTCGCGACCAGCCAGCCGGTCTTCTTCTGTCGGTCGGTCAGGCTGTTGGTGCGAACGCCGGTGACAAGCGTGGCGATGCCGGCGTCCTTGAGAACCGGCAGCGCCGCCTCGACTGCCTCCGTGCACAGGAATCCGGCGGCGACGGCGACCCGGGCGGCGACGAACGCGTGCGCGGCGGCGAGGCCGCCCTGGGCCGAACAGGCGTCATCGGCGACCGTCAGCGCCACGCCGCGCGCCGCGGCTGCCGCTTCCGCGCCGGTTCGCATCTGACGGCCGAGAATTTCCGACGGGCCGCTCAGCGGAGCGGCCAGTCCGACGCGGACCTGTTGCGCCAGCGCCGCGGATGCGGGCAGGGCGATTGCAAGGGCCAGGATGAGGCCGGGCAGGCGCATGACGGTCGGAAGACTCCCCAGTCTGATTGCTATCGCAGACCTAGACCGTTTCATGACTAGATGGAATCGCTCTGTTTCTCGTTTGGCGAGGCGATCCGGCAGGAGAGACGGGCAGGTCGATGTGGTTCATCGGCCAATCGGCTCGACGAACCGGGCGTCCGCCAAACGGAAACCCTGCCCGTCGAATTGCCATTCGCAATTCGACAGACAAATACTCCCTGCCGATCAAACTTCTCCCGCTGCGCAGCAGCGGGGTTTGATCGGTGGGCCGGAGATGGTTTGGGCCAAATCCGTCGGCTTTCCGCCTGGCCGGGCCACCAGCCCGACCCGCGCGAAAAGCCTCGACCTTGTCCCAAACCATCTCCGGCAGAGTGTTTCCATTTAGCCATGAACCGGTCTAGCCGCTCGCCTTGCCCGGCGCAACGAGAGAGCGGCTTGCGGCGACGCTCGCGAAACCTATATTCGTGCAAGAACAGGAATTTCCCTCGTGCTGAGCCGATCCGAATTCAATCCGCAGCTTTATCGCGACGCGATGGCCCGCTTTGCCGGCGCCGTGCATGTGCTGACGACGGACGGTCCGGCCGGACGGCGGGGGACCACGGTAATCGCCGCCTGTTCGGTGTCGGACCGGCCGCCGACCATCCTGGTGTGCATCAACCGCGAGAACCAGTCGAACCTGCTGTTTTCCGACAACGGCAAATTTGCGCTGAACACGCTCGGCGAACAGCATCAGGAACTGGCCAACGGCTTTTCCGGCCTGACCGGACTGTCGCAGGACGACCGCTTCGCGCTTGGCCAGTGGACGACGCTGTCGACCGGCGCGCCGGTGCTGGCCGATTCGGCGGCGACGTTCGATTGCGAGCTGGCCGACTGGGCCGACATGGCCACCCATCGTGTGCTTTATGGCAAGGTGACAGGTGTGCGCATCGGCGATAGTTTTTCGCCGTTGGTGTACTACAACCGGTCGTATCGCGTGTTGTGATCGGCCGCCTGCAGCCTGGACAAGTTTCGATGACCGAGCCGCGAGGCATTCCGACTTCAATCGACGCGACGCTCGACCTGCTGGCGGGCGCGGACTATGTCGCCGACCGGTCGCTGGCGACGGTGCTGTTTCTCGGGCTGAAGATGAAGCGACCGCTGTTCCTCGAGGGCGAGGCCGGCGTCGGCAAGACCGAGATCGCCAAGGTGCTGGCGTCGGCGCTCGGGCGGCGGCTGATCCGCCTGCAATGCTATGAGGGGCTCGACGTCTCCTCGGCGGTCTATGAGTGGAATTATGCGGCGCAGATGATCGAGATCCGCATGGAAGAGGCGGCCGGCAAGGTCGACCGCAAGGACATGGAGCGCAACGTGTTTTCCGAGCGCTACCTGATCCGCCGTCCGGTGCTCGAGGCGCTGACCGGCAAGCCGGGCGCGGCGCCGGTGTTCCTGATCGACGAGCTCGACCGCACCGACGAGGCGTTCGAAGCCTATCTGCTGGAAATCCTGTCGGACTTTCAGGTGACGGTGCCGGAACTCGGCACCATCAAGGCCGAAGAGCCGCCGATCGTCGTCATCACCACCAACCGGACGCGCGAGATTCACGACGCGCTGAAGCGGCGCTGTCTCTATCACTGGGTCGAATATCCGGATGCGGAGCGCGAGCTGGAGATCGTGCGCCGAAAAGTTCCGCAGGCCAACAGGCGCCTGTCGGCGGAAGTCGTCGCGTTCATCCAGAAACTGCGCCAGATCGACCTGTTCAAGGCGCCGGGCGTCGCCGAGACGATCGACTGGGCTTCGGCGCTGACCGAACTCGACAAGGTGGCGCTCGATCCCGAGACCGTTTCCGACACGATCGGGGTGCTGCTGAAATACCAGGACGACATCGCCCGCATCGAGCAGGGCGAGGGCCGCCGCATCCTCAAGGAGGTGAAGGCGGAACTGTCGACGGCGGCGCAATGAGCGCGGCGGCACATCGGTCCGCAAATCCCGACGGCCGGATCGCCGACAACATCGTCTATTTCGCGCGCGCCCTGCGCAAGGCCGGGATGCGGGTGGGGCCCGCGTCGGTGGTCGACGCGATCGAGGCGGTGCTGGCCGCCAGCATCGGCTCGCGCGACGATTTTTACTGGACGCTGCACGCGGTGCTGGTGACCAGGCGCGAGGACCACGAGACTTTTGACGAAGCCTTCCGGCTGTTCTGGAAATCGCGCGAGCTGATCGAGAAGATGATCGCGATGTTTTCGCCGGTGGCGCTGGCGCAGCGCGAGAAGCAGAAACCGCGCGCCGCAGAGCACCGGGTCGGGCAGGCGCTGTTTGAAGCCCACCGCAAGCAGCAGACCGAAGACCCGAAACCCGAAATCGAGATCGACGCGCGGCTGACCGTCTCCGGCAACGAAGTGCTGCGGGCCAAGGATTTCGCGCAGATGTCGGCGGACGAGCTGGCGCAGGCGCGCAAGGCGATCGCGCAGCTGAGGCTTCCGCATGACGAGGTCAAGACCCGGCGCTACCGGCCCGATCCGCGCGGCGGCCGCATCGACCCGCGGGCGATGATGCGCAGCGCCGCGCGCACCGGCGGGCAGCTGATGCTGCCGCGGTTTCGCGAGCCGCGCACGGTGCATCCGCCGCTGGTGGTGCTGGCCGACATTTCCGGGTCGATGAGCCAGTACAGCCGGGTTTTCCTGCATTTCCTGCATGCGCTTGCCGAAAACCGGCGGCGCGTCCACACCTTCGTGTTCGGAACCCGGCTGACCAACCTGACCCGGCAGATGCGTCACCGCGATCCGGACCTTGCGCTGGCGGACGCGGCGCTGGCGGTGAAGGACTGGGCCGGCGGCACCCGCATCGGCGATACGTTGCGTGAGTTCAACCGGCTGTGGTCGCGCCGGGTGCTGGGGCAGGGCGCGGTGGTGATGCTGATCACCGACGGGCTGGAGCGCGACGACGTGACCGGCCTGTCGGAGGAGATGGAGCGGCTGCGCAAATCCTGCCGGCGGCTGATCTGGCTGAACCCGCTGTTGCGCTTCGACGGGTTCGAGGCGCGGGCGCGCGGCGTGCGCGCCATGCTGCCGCATGTCGACGAGTTCAGGCCGGTGCATACGCTGAACGCGCTGTCGGATCTGTGCGCCAGCCTGTCGGCCGGCCGCGCGGGCGGCGTCGATGTGAAACGATGGCTGGCCGACGCCGAACGGCGCGCGGCCTAGCACCAGTCGACATTTATCGTTTGGAGCGTGGTATGAGCAAAAATCGCGGGATTTCAGGAGCGGAGCCGCAGGCGGAGTTAGCCTCCGTCGAAGCTTCGCGACGCCAAAGCCCGCGATTTGGGCCATATCCCTTCGGGACGCGGCGGATTTGGGGCCTGAGTTCGTTGAAAATCCCTTATGGTGATCAACGCCACGGCGGTCTTTTCGCCTGCTCGGGCCCCAGATCCGGCTCGCGCCACGCCCGAACGCTGAATGTCGACTGGTCCGAGGAGACGAGATGAGCGACAGCAATCTTGATCCGTTGGCGATCGCGCAGGCCTGGACAAGCGAGGGGCGGAGCGTGGCGCTGGCGACCGTGGTCGAAACCTGGGGTTCGGCGCCGCGCCCGGTCGGCAGCCATCTGGTGATCGACGCCGACGGCAATTTCGAAGGTTCGGTCTCGGGCGGCTGCGTCGAGGGCGCGGTGGTGGCCGAGGCGCTCGAGGCGATCGGCTCGGGCAAGCCGAAAATGCTCGAATTCGGCGTCGCCGACGAGACCGCATGGCGGGTCGGCCTGTCGTGCGGCGGCCGCATCAAAGTCTTCGTGACGCCGGTGCAGTGATGGACATCGCCTCGATCAGGGCCGTCAACGAGGAGAAGGCGGCGCGCCGCGCGGTGATCCTGCTGACCGATCTCGACAGCGGCGCCAGCAGGGTGATCCGCGACGGCGACGAGACGCAGGGCGCGCTGGGCGAGGCGATTGCCGCGGCGTTTCGCACCGGCGCGTCGCGTCCGGTCGAGACCGGCGAGGGGAGTTTTTTCCTCAACGTCCACCTGCCGCCGCCGCGCATCGTGGCGATCGGCGCCGTGCATATCAGCCAGGCGCTGGCGCCGATGGCGCGGCTCGCCGGTTTCGATGTCGAGGTGATCGACCCGCGCACCGCCTTCGCCACAACAGACCGTTTTGACGGCGTGACGCTGCTGGCCGACTGGCCCCAGACCGTGCTGGCGGCGCGGCCGCTCGACGCGTTCACGGCGGTGGCGGCGCTGACGCACGATCCGAAGATCGACGANNCCACGCCAGGCGGCTGGAGCGGCTGGCGGCGGACGGCGTCAGCGCAGCCAGGCTGGCGACGATCCACGCGCCGATCGGCATCGATATCGGCGCGTCGAGCCCGGCCGAGATCGCGGTTGCGGTGCTGGCCGAGATCATCCGGGCGCTGCGGACGCGCGGGCTCGGAACCGGCAAGGGCCAGGCGGCATGAGGTTCGGCCCCGTCGCCACCGCCGAAGCGTTGGGCGCGGTCCTGGCGCATGCGACGGTTGCCGGCGAGCTGCGGCTGAAGAAAGGCCGCCGGCTGACCGCGGATGATATCGCCGCCCTGACCGACGCGGGCGTCGGCGAGGTGATCGCCGCCGTGCTCGACCCCGGCGACGTCGACGAG
>DDFA01000064.1:2626-10547 GCA_002336975.1 Phyllobacteriaceae bacterium UBA1940 | reverse complement strand
GCTGATGCAGGCCAACTGGATCGGCCGTTCCGAGGGCGCGCTGCTGCGCTGGGCGCTCGATACGGTGACCGCGCCGGCCGGCGAGACCGAACTGGAAGTCTACACGACGCGGCCCGACACGATCTTCGGCGCTTCGTTCATGGCGATTGCTCCCGACCATCCGCTGGCGAAGAAGGCGGCCAGGAACAATCCCGAACTGGCCGCCTTCATCGACGACGTCAAGCATGGCGGCGCCTCGGCGGCCGAGATCGAGACGGCGGAAAAGCGCGGCTTCGACACCGGCGTCAGGGTGACGCATCCGTTCGACCGCAGTTGGACGCTGCCGGTCTATGTCGCCAATTTCGTGCTGATGGACTACGGCACCGGCGCGATCTTCGGTTGTCCGTCGGGCGACCAGCGCGACCTCGACTTCGCCAACAAGTACGGCCTGCCGGTGATCCCGGTGGTGATGCCGGCGGATGGCGACGCCGCGACCTTTGCGATCACCGACGAGGCCTATGTCGACGACGGCGTGATGATCAATTCGCGCTTCCTCGACGGGATGACGCCGAAAGAGGCGTTCGAGGCCGTCGCCGAGCGGCTGGCCGCCGATACGATCGACGGCCGTCCCATTGCCGAACGCAAGGTGCAGTTCCGGCTGCGCGACTGGCTGATCTCGCGCCAGCGCTACTGGGGCTGCCCGATCCCGGCGATCCATTGCGACGCCTGCGGCACGGTGCCGGTTCCGGCAAAAGACCTGCCGGTCGAACTGCCGTCGGACGTGTCGTTCGACAGGCCGGGCAATCCGCTCGACCATCATCCGACGTGGAAACATGTCGACTGTCCACAATGCGGCAAGCCGGCGGTTCGCGACACCGACACGATGGACACCTTCGTCGATTCGTCCTGGTATTTCGCCCGCTTCACCGATCCGTGGAATGTGGCCGCGCCGACGACCTTGCCGGTGGTCGACGGGCCGAAGGGCTGGCTACCGGTCAACCAGTATATCGGCGGCATCGAGCATGCGATCCTGCACCTGCTCTATTCGCGCTTCTATACCCGGGCGATGAAGCTGACCGGCCATGTCAATGTGGTGGAGGAGCCGTTCGAGGGCCTGTTCACGCAAGGCATGGTGGTGCACGAGACCTATCGCGGCACTGACGGCTGGGTGACGCCAGCCGAGGTGACGATCGCGGATGTCGACGGCAAGCGGAGCGCGACGCTGACGGCAAACGGCACACCGGTCGAGATCGGCTCGATCGAAAAGATGTCGAAGTCGAAGAAGAATGTCGTCGACCCCGACGACATCATCGAGACCTACGGCGCCGACACGGCGCGCTGGTTCATGCTGTCGGATTCGCCGCCTGAGCGCGACGTGATCTGGACGGAGGCAGGCGTCGAGGGCGCCAGCCGCTTTGTCCAGCGCGTCTGGCGTCTGGTGTCTGAGGCCGCGCCTGCGCTCGCCGGCGCTGCGCCCGCTGCGTCTGTCGAAGGCCGCGCCGGCGAACTGTCGAAGGTCGCCCACAAGACGCTGAAGGCCGTCGGCGAGGAAATCGAGCGCCTCGGCTTCAACAAGGCGGTCGCGCGTCTCTACGAACTGACCAATGCGATGCAGACGCCGCTGGCCGACATCGCCGCCGGCAAGGCCGACGCGGCGACGATCTCCGCGGCGCGCCAGGCGGTCGAGTTCCTGGTGGTGATGATCGCGCCGATGACGCCGCATCTGGCGGAAGAATGCTGGGCGCAGATCGGAGGCACTGGATTCGTCGCCGAGCAGCCATGGCCGGCGTTCGACGCCGCGCTGGTTGTCGACAATCAGGTGACCTACCCGATCCAGATCAACGGCAAGAAGCGGGCGGATTTGACAATCGCACGCGATGCGGACCAAGTTGCCGTCGAACAGGCGGCGCTCGCGCTCGAGGCCGTTCAAAAAGCCCTTGACGGCAAACAGCCGCGCAAGGTGATCGTGGTGCCGCAGAGGATCGTCAATGTCGTTGTCTGAACGGTCGATTGTCCGCACACTGACCGGCGCTGCGCTGGTCCTGTCGCTGGCGTTGGCGGCGGGCTGCACGGTTCGGCCGCTCTACAGCGACGCGGCGCTGCAGACCGGCTCGCTCGCCGGCGGCGAAACAATGAAGTCGGCGCTGGCTTCGGTTGCGGTGAAAGCGCCGACCAACCGCGTCGAACTGGAAGTGCGCAACCACCTGATCTTCCTGCTCGGCGGCGACGGCGGCACGCCGGCGACGCCGAAATACATGGTCGAGCAGTCGGTCAGTTCGGTGACGACGGGGGCCGCGATCGTCCAGCAGACAGTCGACAGCGAGCCGACGGCGCGACAGGTCACCGTCCGCTCGGTCTACACGCTCAAGGCGATCGACACCGGCAACATCATCGGCAAGGGTGATCTGTCGATCAGTTCGTCCTTCGACGTGCCGCGTCAGGAGTTTGCCGTCCTGCGCGCCGAGCGCGACGCGCAGAACCGCGCCGCGCGCGAAGTCGCCGAACTGCTGCGCCATTCGATCGCGCAGGATCTCAGCCGCCAGACGAATTGATTAGCCGAACCGGACGTCCAGTCCGGGCAGGTCGAAGCCGGAGATCCGCGTCGACCAGGTCTGGCCGGACGAGATCGGATAGGCGCGCGTCATCGTGCCTGTCGATACAAGCTCGCCGACTGTAAGCGGCCTGCTCGACGGCTCGGCGGCGATTGCGCCGGCGGCGAACGCCAGCGCGTGGACCGGACCGTCGAGAACATTGACGCCCGAGCCTGCTTCGACGAATTCGCCATTGCATCGCAGTTCAATCGTTAGCGCCGCCAGCCGCTCGGCGAGACCGCGGCGCCGGTGCGGCGCGATGGCGAGGCGAGGGCCGACAATCAGAAGGCCGTGCAGCGCGCCGTCCGCGGTGCAGTCGGGCGCAGCGAATTTCCAGTCGTCGAACAGGGTCTGCACGATCTCAAATCCGTGCGCGACCCAGCCAATCGCCGCCTCTGCATCGGCCAGCGTTGCGTCGCGGCCGAGATCGCGGTCCAGCCCGATGACAATTTCAGGTTCAAGACGCGGCTGGGAGAGCGAATTGATCGCGACCGGACCGGCGACGTCCGCATCGCGCAGGGTCGTGTCATAGACCGTGCCCCAGATTGGCGCGTAGACGCCATACTCGGCCCAGATATTGCGATTGGTGAAGCCGATCTTGCGGCCGACCGGCGTTTCGCCGGCGGCGATGCGCTGCTGTTCCAGTTCGGCCGCAACCCGGTAGCCGTCGGGCAGCGAAAATTCCGGCCAGCGCGCCGTGAACGGCCCGATACGCCGCAGATCGCGCCGCGCCAGCCGGATTTCATCCGCCAGCGCGGCCGCGTCAAACGTCATGCGCTCAGCCGATCTTCTGTCCGGTCTTGGCCCAGTCGTCCAGGAACGCTTTCAGGCCGGCGTCGGTCAGTGGATGCTTGACCAGGGCGCGCAGCGTCGCCGGCGGCGCGGTGATGACGTCGGCGCCGATCATGGCGGCCTGCTTGACGTGGTTGACCGTGCGCACCGACGCCGCCAGGATTTCGGTCGGGAAATCGTAATTGTCGTAGATGGTGCGGATTTCGGCGATCAGCTCCATGCCGTCCGAGCCGATGTCGTCGATGCGGCCGATGAACGGCGAAATGAAGGTCGCGCCGGCCTTGGCCGCCAGCAGCGCCTGGTTGGCCGAGAAGCACAGCGTGACGTTGACCTGACGGCCGAAATCATTGCGCAGCACGCGGCAGGCCCTCAGCCCGTCCAGCGTCAGCGGCACCTTGATGCAGACGTTCTTGGCGATCTTCATCAGCACTTCGGCTTCCTTGATCATCTGCGGGAATTCGGTGGCGACGACCTCGGCCGACACCGGGCCCTCGACGATGTCGCAGATCTGCCTGGTCACCTCGACGATCGAGCCGCCGGATTTCAGGATCAGCGAAGGGTTGGTGGTGACGCCGTCGACCAGGCCGAGCGCGTTCAGCTCCTTGATCTCCTTGACGTCGGCTGTGTCGACAAAAAACTTCATGGCCATTCTCCGTGCAGTTCGATGCGACCGCCGCGGCGCGGCGGACGGTCCGGTTTTGCCTTGATCTAAACCAAGATCGGGGCAAGGTCACGTTCGATGACAACAGATTCGCGAAGCAGACGCACGGTGGCGGTGCTGGTGCCGATGCCGGCCGAGCGGCCCTACACCTATAGCGTGCCGGACGGCATGACGGTCGAGCCCGGATCGATCGTGCAGGCGCCGCTTGGACCGCGCCAGGTGGCGGGCGTGGTCTGGGATGCCGACCCCGGCCAGGTCGACGCCAGAAAACTCAGGCCGATCAGCCATGTGTTCGACTGTCCGCCGCTGTCGCACGACATGCGCCGCTTCATCGACTGGGTGGCGGACTACACGCTGACCCCGCCGGGCCTGGCGGCGCGGATGGCGCTGCGCGCGCCCGAGGCGTTCGATCCGGAACCGTGGATCGAGGGATTGAAAAAGACCGACGCGGGACCTGACCGGATGACCGAGGCGCGCAAGCGGGTGCTCGAGTTGACGGCCGACGGCCTGGCCTGGACAAAATCCGGTCTCGCACACGCCGCGGGCGTCACCGCGTCCGTCGTCGACGGACTGACCAAACAGGGCGTCTTCGAACATACGCTGATCCCGCCGCGACCGGTGGTGGCGCGGCCCGACCCGGCCTATGCGCCGCCGGCGCTGAGCGACAGCCAGGCAGACGCGGCGGCGACCTTGCGGGCGGCGGTCGACAAGGGCGATTTCTCGGTGACGCTGCTCGACGGGGTCACCGGATCGGGCAAGACGGAAGTCTATTTCGAGGCGGTGGCGGCGGCGATCGAAGCGGGCAGGCAGGCGCTGATACTGATCCCCGAGATCGCGCTGACGCAGGCGTTTCTCGAACGCTTCCAGGACCGGTTCGGGGCCAAGCCGGCGCAGTGGCACTCCGACCTGCCGCCGAAAATGCGCGAACGGGTGTGGCGGCAGGTTGCCGAAGGCCAGGTGCGCGTGGTGGCCGGGGCGCGCTCGGCGCTGTTCCTGCCGTTCAACGAACTCGGCCTGATCGTCGTCGACGAGGAACATGACCCCGCCTACAAGCAGGAGGACCGGGTCTATTACAACGCCCGCGACATGGCGGTGGTGCGCGGCAATATCGGCCGCTTTCCCGTCGTGCTGGCGTCGGCGACGCCGTCGGTCGAGAGCCGGGTCAATGCGGAACAGGGACGCTATGCGCGCGTCGACCTGCCGGCGCGGTTCTCCGACGCCGCGCTGCCCGATCTCGCGGCCATCGACATGCGGCGCACGCCGCCGGCGCGGGGAAAATTCCTGTCGTCGCCGCTGATCGAGGCGGTCCGGAGCAACCTCGAAAAGGGCGAGCAGTCGCTGCTGTTCCTCAACCGGCGCGGCTACGCGCCGCTGACCCTGTGCCGGGTGTGCGGCCACCGCTTCCAGTGTCCGCAATGTTCGAGCTGGCTGGTGGAACACCGCTTCCGCGGCCAGTTGATGTGCCATCATTGCGGCCATAGCGAAAAGCGGCCGGCCGCCTGCCCGGAATGCGGCACGCTGGATCATCTGGCGGCCTGCGGGCCCGGCGTCGAGCGCATCGCCGAGGAGGTGGTCGCGGAGTTTCCCGATGCGCGCACCATCGTGCTGTCGTCGGACCTGATCGGCGGGGTCAGGCGGCTCAGGCTCGAACTCGAGGCCGTGGCCAAGGGCGAGGCCGACATCGTCATCGGCACCCAGCTGGTGGCCAAGGGGCACAATTTCCCCAACATGACGCTGGTCGGCGTCGTCGACGCGGATCTGGGGCTGGCCAATGGCGACCCGCGCGCCGCCGAGCGCACCTATCAATTGCTGAGCCAGGTGACGGGGCGCGCCGGGCGCACCGGCAAGGCGAGCCGCGGCCTGTTGCAGACCTACCAGCCGGAGCATCCGGTGATGCAGGCGATCGTCTCGGGCGACGGCGAGAGTTTTTACCGGCGCGAGATCGCCGAACGCGAAAGGGCGCATCTGCCGCCGTTCGGGCGGCTGGCCGGCATCATCGTCAGCGGGCCGACGCGCGGCGAGGCCGAAAGCCACGCCAGGGCGCTGCGCCGCGCCGCGCCGGCCTCCGCCGACATCCACGTGCTGGGTCCGGCCGAAGCGCCGCTGGCGCTGGTGGGCGGGCGGCACCGGTTCCGGCTGCTGGTGCAGGGCGAGCGGCGCACGCCGGTACAGCAATATATCCGCGACATGCTGGCCGCCGCGCCCAGGCCGCGGGGCATGGTGCGGGTCGCGGTCGACATCGACCCGCAGAGCTTTCTTTGACCATAAAACAGTCTCAGGGCCGACGAGGATTGCAACGGCAATTGCGCGGCGAACCGCTCGCTGTCTCTGGCGCGCCGCGCTCGGTTCTGCCAGAACTGACGCAAAGGCTGATTTGGGGGGCTCTTGATGGAACTGGCGTTTGCGTGGCCGACCACGACGGGCGAATGGTACGCTTGGTCATCCGCCGTCGCGACGGTGCTGTTTGGCCTGCTGCTGATGTTTGCGCCGCGCATCGCCTTCCGGCTGCTGCGGCTGACCACGACCGAGGCGCATCCGGAGGCGATCGGCCAGGGGCGGGCGACGATGTCGGGATTTTATCTCGGCCTTGGCCTGTGCTGCATCCTGCTCGCCCAGCCGATGCTCTACATTGCGCTCGGCGTCTGCTGGGCCTTCACGGTGTTCGGGCGCATCGTCTCGATGCTGTCCGACCAGGGCAACACGCCCTACAACTGGGTCGCGCTGGTGCTGGAAGCGGCGCTTGCGGCGCTGCCTCTGGCGTATGGGCTGGGCATCGTCGCCTGAGATTGCCGTGCACAGGCGCCCAACCTGCGACAAATCTGCTGCAAATCCCCTACTTGCGCCGTGTTGCGACTCCGGGGAGCCTATGCTAGACGGCAATCGAATTTTCGCCGGGGGATACGGCTTGGTTGTGTCCCCGGGATAAAAAATCAACGAGCTCAAAGATTTAGCCAGAGCAACCAGCTCCTGCCGACAATTTTTGCGCTCCACAGGCAGAGAAAAGACGTTCAGTGGCAAAGTCAGGCTCGACGATATCCGGCGTTGCAGACCGTTATGCCGGTTCGCTTTACGAACTCGCCGTTGAGGCCAAGCAGCTCCAGGCCGTTGAAAAAGACTTCGTCGCGATCGAAAAAATGATTGCGTCCAGCCCTGATCTCTCCCGCCTGATCGAAAGCCCGGTGTTCTCCTCCGACGAGCAGCTGCGCGCCATTTCGGCCGTCGCCGACAAGGCCGGCATCAAGGGCCTGACCGGAAATTTCCTGCGCGTCGTGGCGCAGAACCGCCGCCTGTTCGCTGTTCCCGCGATCATCGACGCCTTCCGCCGCAAGGCGGCCGAGGGGCGCGGCGAAGTTGCGGCCGATGTGATTTCGGCCCATGCGCTTTCGGCTGCCCAGCAGACGGAACTGAAGACCGCCCTCAAGGGCGTTGCCGGCAAGGACGTCGCCATCAACCTGACGGTGGACCCCTCGCTTCTCGGCGGCCTCGTGGTGAAGATCGGCTCGCGCCAGATCGACACGTCGCTGCGCACCAAACTCAATTCGCTCAAGCTCGCACTTAAAGAGGTCGGCTGATGGACATCCGCGCCGCGGAAATTTCCGCAATTCTCAAGGACCAGATCAAGAATTTCGGCCAGGAGGCCGAAGTCTCCGAGGTCGGTCAGGTTCTCTCGGTCGGCGACGGCATCGCCCGCGTCTACGGTCTGGACAATGTCCAGGCCGGTGAAATGGTCGAGTTCCCCGGCGGCATCCGCGGCATGGCGCTGAACCTCGAAACCGACAATGTCGGCGTCGTCATTTTCGGTAACGACCGCGACATCAAGGAAGGCGACACCGTCAAGCGCACCGGCGCGATCGTCGACGTGCCGGTCGGCCCGGGCCTGCTCGGCCGCGTCGTCGAC
>DDFA01000064.1:2213-2539 GCA_002336975.1 Phyllobacteriaceae bacterium UBA1940 | reverse complement strand
GACCGCCAGACCGGCAAGACCGCCATCATTCTCGACACCTTCCTGAACCAGAAGCCGCTGAACCAGGGCACCGACGAGAGCGCCAAGCTCTACTGCGTCTATGTCGCCGTCGGCCAGAAGCGTTCGACCGTCGCGCAGCTGGTGAAGGTGCTCGAAGAGCGCGGCGCGCTCGAATATTCGATCATCATCGCCGCCACCGCGTCCGATCCGGCCCCGATGCAGTTCCTGGCTCCGTTCGCCGGCTGCGCCATGGGCGAATGGTTCCGCGACAACAAGCAGCACGCCGTCATCGCCTATGACGATCTGTCCAAGCAGGCCGTCGCCTA
>DDFA01000064.1:0-2189 GCA_002336975.1 Phyllobacteriaceae bacterium UBA1940 | reverse complement strand
GACGTGTCGGCCTACATCCCGACCAACGTGATCTCGATCACCGACGGCCAGATCTTCCTCGAGACCAACCTGTTCTTCCAGGGCATCCGTCCGGCCGTCAACGTCGGTCTGTCGGTGTCGCGCGTCGGTTCGTCGGCGCAGGTCAAGGCGATGAAGCAGGTCGCCGGCTCGATCAAGGGCGAGCTCGCCCAGTATCGCGAAATGGCCGCCTTCGCCCAGTTCGGCTCCGACCTCGACGCGGCGACGCAGCGCCTGCTCAATCGTGGCGCGCGCCTGACCGAGCTGCTGAAGCAGCCGCAGTTCTCGCCGCTGAAGACCGAGGAAGAGGTCGTCGTGATCTTCTCGGGCGTCAACGGCTATCTCGACAAGCTGTCGCTCAACCAGGTCGGCAAGTTCGAGCAGGGCCTGCTCAACTACTTCCGCACCGAGGGCAAGGACGTGCTCGACGCGATCCGCAAGGACAAGCAGATCACCGACGGCACCCGCGAGAAGCTCAAGGCAGGCATCGACGCCTTCGCCAAGACCTTCGCCTAAGTCGTCGAGATCGAAACCGGGACAGGCGCATGCCTTCGCTAAAAGACCTCAGAAACCGCATCGCCTCGGTCAAGGCGACGCAGAAGATCACCAAGGCGATGCAGATGGTCGCCGCGGCGAAGCTGCGCCGCGCGCAGGAAGCCGCGGAGGCCGCGCGCCCCTATTCGCAGCGCATGGCTTCGGTGCTGGCCAATATCGCAGGCGCGGTGACAGGCGGGTCGGACGCCCCGGCGCTGATGACCGGCACCGGCCGAGACGACGTGCACCTGCTGGTCGTATCGAGCTCGGAACGCGGCCTTTGCGGCGGTTTCAACTCGCAGATCGCGCGTTTTGCCCGCGACCACATCCGCCGGCTGCAGCGCGAAGGCAAGACTGTGAAGATCGTCACAGTCGGCAAGAAGGGCTACGACATCCTGCGCCGCGATTTTGCGGCGCTGATCATCGACCGCATCGAACTGCGCGACGCCAAGCAGGTCGGCTTCGTTCACGCCGACATGATCGCCAAGAAGGTGATGGCGTTGTTCAACCAGGGCGGCTTCGACGTCTGCACGCTGTTCTACTCGGAATTCAAGTCGGTGATCTCGCAGGTGCCCACGGCGCTGCAGCTGATCCCGGCGGCGGCTCCGACCGCCGACGAGGGCGCAGCTTCCGCATCCGACGGCGCCGTCTATGAATACGAGCCGGAGCCCGGCGAAATCCTGACCGACCTGATCCCGCGCAACATCAAGGTGCAGATTTTCCGCGCCCTGCTGGAAAACGCCGCGGGCGAAATGGGCGCCAAGATGACGGCGATGGACAACGCCACGCGCAATGCGGGCGACATGATCAATCGTCTGACGATCACCTATAACCGTCAGCGTCAGGCGAACATCACCAAGGAACTGATCGAGATCATTTCGGGCGCCGAGGCGCTCTAGGCCGGGCCGCTGTCACAGCGCGCCGGTAACGAAACAAAGAGGAAAGGTCATCACGATGGCTAAAGCAGCAGCTCCGAAGACGCCCGCCAAGGCAGCCGCCAAATCTCCCGCGGCGAAGGAAGCCGCCAAGATTGTGCGCGAAAGCAAGCCCGGCAAGGTCGAGACCCGCGGCGCGACCGCAAACGTCAATCTCTCCAGGGGCGCGCGCGGCAAGGTCGCCCAGGTCATCGGCGCCGTCGTTGACGTGTCCTTCGAGGGCGCGCTGCCGGCGATCCTGAACGCGCTCGAGACCGACAATGGCGGCAACCGCCTGGTTCTGGAAGTGGCGCAGCATCTGGGCGAAAACACCGTTCGCACCATCGCCATGGACTCCACCGAAGGCCTCGTCCGCGGCCAGCCGGTGGCCGATACCGGCCTGCCGATCGAAGTGCCGGTGGGCGACGAGACGCTCGGCCGCATCATGAACGTCATCGGCGAGCCGGTCGACGAAGCCGGCCCGGTCAAGACCAAGGCGCGCCGTCCGATCCACGCCGACGCCCCGGCCTATGTCGAACAGTCGACCGAAGCCCAGATCCTTGTCACCGGCATCAAGGTCGTCGACCTGCTGGCGCCCTACGCTCGCGGCGGCAAGATCGGCCTGTTCGGCGGCGCCGGCGTCGGCAAGACCGTTCTCATCCAGGAACTGATCAACAACGTCGCCAAGGCGCACGGCGGTTATTCGGTGTTCGCCGGCGTCGG
>DDFA01000029.1 GCA_002336975.1 Phyllobacteriaceae bacterium UBA1940 | reverse complement strand
GCAGCGGCCGCGGCCGGTGTCGCACTCCACCAGCACCGGCAGCGCCGCCGCGCCGCTCGACATCGCCCGCGACAGACCGTCGGCGACGGCCTTGCCGTCACACGACACTGTCAGCTGGACGCGCCGCGCCAGCGCGGCCAGTCTCGCGAGCTTGGCCTCGCCGACAATGTTGTAGCTGATCAGCAAATTGTCGAAGCCGGCGTCGGCCATGACCTCCGCCTCGCCGAGTTTCTGGCACGTCAGCCCGGACGCGCCGCCGTCGACCTGCATCCTCGCAATCTCGACGGATTTGTGCGTCTTGATATGGGGACGGTTCGCAATTCCGGCGGCGTCGCAAGCTTGCTGCAACCGGTCGACATTGTGTGCGACCACGTCGAGATCGACGACCGGCATCGGCGTCTCGACGACGCGGTTCCGGCTTTTCCATTCCGGCCAGGCGGGTGCGGTCATGGCTGGACTCCTTCGGCATAGAACGGGGTTTCCCAGGCGCGCGGCCCCGGCTCAACAAATTCTCCGCCGATCAGGAGACCGCGCGGGCGCAGCAGGTAGGCGCTGTCGCGCCGCCGGCCTGCGACGTCGACAAACGGGAAATGGGCCGCGACGACGTCGATCAGGCTGATGTCGGCGACAGCCCCCGGCGTCAGATGGCCGAGATCGGGCCGGCGCATCGCCCGCGCCGGAACGTCGGTGGTCATCGCCACGGCGTCCGCCAGGCCGACGCCGCAGGTCATCAGCTTGCTCATGGTGTGAAGCAGGTCAAAGGCGGGCCCGTTGACGCACAGCATATGCAAGTCGCTGGAGATGATGTCGGGCGCAAAGCCCGCGCCGAGCGCCGCTTCGGCGCTCTCGAAGCCGAATGCGCCCATGCCGTGCCCGATGTCGAACAGCACGCCGCGCGCCCGCGCCTGCTCCACCGCCGGCAGGATCGCGCCCCGGTCGTCGACCGGCGCATTCGGCGACGGCCGGAAACAATGGGTCAGCACGTCGCCGGGACGAAGGCGCTCCAGGATCTCGGCATAGGACGGCGGCGGCTTGCCGATATGGGTCATCACCGGCAGGCCGAGACGCTCCGCGGCGGCAACGGCGCGCTCAAGCGCCAGAAGCCCGATCTCGCCGGACGTGCCCCCGCCCAGCCGGACTTTTACACCGACGACCATGTCCGAATTGGCCTCAGCAACCGCGACGCAGCGGTCGACCGACAGCAGCCCCGCGACGCTCGCCTCGCCGAACATGAAATCCTGATCGAAGGCGAAGATGCCCGGATAGGAAATGTTCAGGTAGGCGAGCACCCTGGAGCGGGACGCCTCGGCCACGAATTTGCGCAGGCCGGCGAAGTTCCCCGCGCCGGCGCTGCCGGCGTCGACCATCGTGGTCACAGCCGAGCGGCGCGCCACCGGATCGGGCTCGACGCCGTAGTGGGTCGCGGCGTGGTAGATATGCGTGTGCAGGTCGATCAGGCCCGGCGTCACGACCATTGCCGTCACATCGCGCACCGATGACGCCAGGCGCGCGTCGAGCGCGGGCCCGACCGCCGCGATGCGGCCGTCGCGGATCGCGACGTCGTAGATGGCGTCGACCCCGTTGCGGGGATCGATGACCCTGCCGCCCTTGAGCAGCAAATCGTACGACGTTGCTTCGGCTAGCATTGCGACGCCTCCGCTGCCCGGGTTGCGCAATGTTGCGCCGTGCGCCCGTCCCCGGCGCCTGTTGTCCATGTCATCGACATTCTTGCTTCCCGCCTCGTCGTCTCACGCATCGCCCGGCTCGAACCGCCAGCGGATCGCATGGCTGCGGCTGGCGCCCGGAGCGAGCAGGCTCATCGACGGTTTTTGAGCAAGCTCGCCGTCGAAATCGTCCGGGTCGCCGTGACCGGTCCAGCTCTCGATGCAAAGGAACGGCGCCGGCGGCCGCGCCCACAGCGCCAGATGCGGGAAACCGTCGGTCTTGACGGCGATGGCGTCCCCCGACGAGGCGACAAAACGCACCGTGTCGCTGTTAGCGTTGAGGAAACACAGCGCCTCGCGCGCCATCAAATCGTGAGACAGCGCCAGTGTGCGTCCCCCGAGCGGAACCGAGCGGGCGCCGGAGGTAAACAGGCCGTTGCCGTCGATCACCGGCACGAACGGATTTTCCGGCTTGCCGAATTCGACGCGGTAGCCGTCAGCCGTCCCGCCGGCGAACGGCCAGGCAAAGCCTGGATGCAGTCCGACCGCATAGGGCATCGTCACGTCCGAGCGGTTGCGCACCTTGACGCCGATCTCGAGGTCGCGGGCGCCAAGGCGGTAGGACAGTTCGAGACGGAAAGCGAACGGGTATTGGGCGCGCGTCGAGGCATTGTCCTCGAGGACGAAAACGGCGCTCGACGGCCCTGTCACGGTCGCCGAAAACATCTCGTTTGCGGCAAAACCGTGAACACCGATCGGATAAGTCCGGCCATCGACCTTGATCCGCCCGTTGCGCGCGCGGCCGACGATCGGGAAAAGCACCGGGCTCGACCGTGGCCAGGAGGCCCCTGCCTGCCACAGCAGTTCGCGCCCCCCAACCATCCACGATATCGGCTCGGCGCCTTCGGCGCAGACCCGCAGGCTGGCGTCACCCGCCGCTATGACGACGTCGCAGCCGGCAGGGGCCGCCACCGAGTTCGGCTCGCGCTCACTGACCATTTGATGTCCGGACATGACGTTTCCCATTGCAGGCATTGGAAGATCGAAATCGCCGGCGTTTGCATTCGCCGAACGAGGATAGGTTGCACAGTGGCTCCAACAAAGGACCAGTTTTCGACAAACAGGCAGGTCCATTCGCGGATTGGTGCGCTGCCACGCCGCGGCGACGGTCTTTGGCGTGAACGGTCCGCCTGCCAGCCATTGTCTGTCGCTGTCCGGTCACGGGCGCACGCTATTTCAGGTGGGAGCGGTAATGTGCGGCATCGGTACGGCAGCGCGAGATGCGCAACTCCACCGCATTCTGCTCAAGGTCAGACGCCACGCGCGTAATCTCCAGCAGCGGCGTCCCTTCCCCACAGCCCAGAAGTTCGGCGTCGCGCGCGCTCGCGCTCACCGCCTTGAGGCGTTCGAGCGCAGAGGCGATGGTGATTCCCCAGCGGTCCGAATAGAGCCGGTAAACATTGTTGGGAATCTCGGTCAGCCTGTCGAATCCGGCGACACGGCCGGCGGGGAGCACAATGGTCTCGACCAGCAGCGGGCTGTCGCCGAGCGTGCGCACCCGCTCGATGCGCCACACCTCCGCGCCCTCCTCAACCGCCAGAGCGTCGGCCTCGGCGGGCGTCGCCTTTCCCCTGGCACGGCGCACGATGTGCGACGCGGGAAACACGCGCTCGCCGCTGTCGGGAACCATGCGGAAGAAATTGAACAGCATCCGGCTTTCCTCCGGCGCGGCGACATAGGTGCCGCGCCCCTGCTTGCGGATCAGCAGATTGTCGGCGGTCATCGTGTCCAGCGCCTTGCGAACGGTCCCTTGGCTGACGCCCAGTTCGCGCGCCAGGTCGATTTCGGACGGAATCAACTGTCCGGGCAGCCAAGAGCCTTCGATCATGCGCCGCACCAGGCTTTCCTTCACCTGCAGGTAGAGCGGCTTGAAATCGAATGCCTTGGCCTGGATGGCGTCGTTCATGATCCGGTTTCCAACTTCATCTGCATGTCATGCAACGGGCAATTGACAATGTCAAAGCCTTATGTCTTTTGTCTTTTATAAGACATCATTTCAGCCAACGAAGAATGGAGCAGACGATGAAAATCCCGCACCTTCTCGTGCATGACCACGCCGACAATGTCGGCGTGGTGGTGATCGAGGGGCTCAAGGCCGGCACGCAGATGCTGTGTGTTGTCACCCATGACAATTCGAGCTTCGAGCTGGAGGCCAGGGCCGACGTGCCGATCGGCCACAAGGTCGCGCTTCGCGACATCGCCTCGGGCGAAACCGCCATCAAATATGGCGAGGATATCGGCCGCTTTGTCGCCGATGTCGGCAAAGGCGGCCATGTGCACGTCCACAATCTCAAGACCAAGCGCTGGTAGATCCGGAGATCGATACGATGGCATCCAGATATTCGAACCTCACCTTCAAGGGATACAGGCGCGACAACGGCCGTGTCGGCGTCCGAAACCATGTCGTGATCCTGCCGGTCGACGACATTTCCAATGCAGCGTGCGAGGCGGTGGCCAACAACATCAAGGGCACGCTGGCGCTGCCGCATGCCTATGGGCGGTTGCAGTTCGGCGCCGACCTTGACCTGCATTTTCGCACCATGATCGGCTCCGGCGCCAATCCCAACGTCGCCGCCGTGGTGGTGATCGGCATCGAGCCGGGCTGGACCAAGCGCATCGTCGACGGCATCGCCGAAACCGGAAAACCCGTCGCCGGCTTCTCCATCGAGCAGAACGGCGACCTCAAGACGATCATGGACGCGAGCCGCAAGGCCAAGGAATTCGTCCACTACGCCAGCGAGTTGCAGCGCGAGGAGTGCTCGATTTCCGAGCTTTGGATCTCGACCAAATGCGGCGAGAGCGACACCACCACCGGCCTCGGCTCCTGCCCGACCGTCGGCAATTTGTACGACAAGCTGCTGCCGGAAGGCATTTACGGGTGTTTTGGGGAGACCTCGGAGATCACCGGCGCCGAACACATCTGCAAGGAGCGCGCGGTTAGCCCGGAGGTGGGCGAGCTTTGGTACGCGATGTGGAAGGCCTATCAGGACGACGTCATCGAGGCGCACAAGGACGGCGACCTGTCCGAGAGCCAGCCGACCAAAGGCAATATCGAGGGCGGCCTGACGACGATCGAGGAAAAGGCGCTCGGCAATCTCGAGAAAATCGGCCGCACCTCGCGCTACATCGACATCCTCGAACCCGCCGAGGCGCCGAAGTCGGGCAAGGGCCTTTACTTCATGGATTCGTCTTCGGCCGCGGCCGAATGCGTCACGCTGATGGCTGCGGGTGGCTACGTGATCCACACCTTCCCGACCGGCCAGGGCAATGTCATCGGCAACCCGATCGTGCCGGTCGTCAAGATCACGGCGAACCCGCGCACGGTGCGCACCATGGGCGAACACGTCGACGTCGACGTGTCAGGCATCTTGCGCCGCGAGATGACCATCGACCAGGCGGGCGACGCCCTAATCGACATGGTCGTTCGCACCGCGAACGGCCGTAACACCGCGGCGGAAGCCCTCGGCCATCGCGAATTCGTGATGACCAAGCTCTATCGCAGCGCCTGATCCCCTTGCCGGCCGCGTCTCACGGCGCGGCCGGATCGGGGGCGGAGAATTTTGGCATGCACGACATCGTTATCACCGAATTCATGGACGACGGCGCCGTCGAACGGCTCAACCGGAGCCATTCGACGCTCTACGATCCAGCCCTCGTCGACCGTCCCGGCGACTTGGCCGCAGCGGTCGCCGGGGCCCGCGCCGTCGTCGTGCGCAACCGCACCCAGGTCGGCGCCGCCCTGCTCGCCGCCGCGCCGCGCCTCGAATGCGTCGGCCGGCTGGGCGTAGGCCTCGACAATATCGATCTCGACGCCTGCAAGGCGCGGTCCGTCGCCGTCTATCCCGCCACCGGGGCGAACGACCTCGCGGTGGCGGAATATGTCATCGCGACCGCGATGGCGCTGGTGCGGCGCGCCTATGCATCGACCGCCGACGTTGTCGCCGGCAAATGGCCGCGCCAGGCGCTGATCGGCGGAGAGATTTCCGGCAGGACGCTGAGTCTGGTCGGCTACGGCGCGATTGCGCGGGAAGTCGCGCGCCGCGCCGCCGCCCTGGGCATGTGCGTTGTCGCCTACGATCCCTTTCTGCCCGAAGATCATCCGGCCTGGTCGACGGCGACACGCATGGAGCTTGCCGGACTTCTCGCGGAAGCGGACGTCATCAGCCTGCACACGCCGCTGACGCCGTCGACCCGCCACATCATCGGCGCCAATGCGCTGACCGGCATGAAACACGACGCGGTGCTGATCAACGCGGCGCGCGGCGGCATTGTCGACGAGGTCGCGCTTTGCGCCGCCCTGCGCGACGGCCGCCTCGCCGGCGCCGCGCTCGACGTGTTCGAGCGCGAGCCGCTCGACGCCGGGCACGGCGCGATGTTCGCGGGCATCCCCAATCTGATCCTGACGCCGCATATTGCCGGCGTTACGTCCGAATCCAACGTCCGGGTCAGCCACAAGACGGCGGACCTCGTGCTCGACCACCTGAAAGCCCGTCCATGACCGACCACCGCCTGACACAAGACGAGGCGCATGCGCTGATCGTCGACACCTTGATACGCTGCCGCACATCGCGGCCCAATGCCGAAGCCGTGGCTCGCGCGCTGGTCGGCGCGGAACTGGCCGGACAGTCGGGACACGGCCTGCGCCGCCTGGCCGCCTATGCCGCGCAGGCGCAGTCAGGCAAGGTCGACGGCATGGCTGTCGCCTCCGCCGAATGGACCCGTCCCGGCGCGCTCGCCGTCGACGCGGCGCACGGTTTCGCCTTTCCGGCGCTGGAGCTTGCCGTCGCCCGGCTCCCAGAGGCAGCGCGAAGCCAGGGAATCGCCATGGCGGGCATCAGGCGATCGCATCACGCTGGCGTCGCCGGCCTGGTGGTGGAGGCGCTCGCGGCCGAGGGTCTTGTGGCGCTGATGGTGGCCAACGCCCCCGCCGCTATGGCCCCGTGGGGTTCGGCGCGCCCGCTGTTTGGAACCAATCCGATCGCATTCGCCGCCCCTGTCGCCGGCGGCGATCCCGTGGTGATCGACATTTCCTTGTCGAAAGTGGCGCGCGGCAAGATCATGGCCGCCAACCAGAAGGGCCAGCCGATACCCGGGGGCTGGGCGCTCGACGCCGACGGCCGCCCCACCACCGACGCCGCCGCCGCGCTGGACGGAACCATGATCGCGATGGGCGACGCCAAGGGCGCCGCGCTTGCACTGATGGTGGAGATGCTGAGCGCCGGCCTCACCGGCGCCAACTATGCTTTCGAGGCGACGTCCTATTTCGATGCCGAAGGAGCGCCCCCCGGCACCGGCCAGAACCTCATCGTCATTGATCCCGAGGCGTTTGGCGCTGGCGCCGCCGAGCGCTTCGCGCTGCTTGCCGGTCTGATCGAGACGACCGACGGGGCGCGCCTGCCGGGCCGCCGCCGCCAGGCATTGCGCACAGAGCTCGCGGCCGCCGGCATCGCGGTCGACAACGACCTCCTGAGGCAGATCGAGGCGGCGGGACGATAAATAACGAGGGGACCTGCCTGGCCTCGCCCTTGGCGTCCCGCAAACTGATCGCCGGACCATGCACGCATCCACGTCGCTGAAAATGACCGCCGAGCGGGCGCGGGCGCTGACGCCCGGTGTCATGCTCGCCTTGCTGGTCGCCCTCTCTGCCAGCTTCCTGACCGCGCGTCTTGGCGGACCAGGCATGCTGATCGCGCTGCTGCTCGGCATGGCGTTCCACTTCCTTGCCGCCGACCCGCGCAATGCGCCGGGCATCGACTTTGCGGCCCGCGCCCTGCTGCGTTGCGGCGTCGGGCTGACGGGCGCGCGCATCACCTTCGTCCAGATCGCGTCGCTTGGCCCAACGCTTGCCGCGACCGTCGTCGCCTGCGTCATCGCAACCATCGGCTTCGGCGTCCTGCTGGCGCGGCTGATGCGCCGGCACTGGAGTTTCGGCGTGCTGACGGGCGGCGCGGTGGCGATCTGCGGCGCATCGGCCGCGCTCGCCATCTCGGCAGTCTTGCCGAGACGCCACATCCGCGACAGGGACGTGCTGATGACCATCGCGGCGGTCACCGGCCTCTCGACCGTGGCGATGATCGCCTATCCCCTGCTGTTCAAGATGCTCGGCTTTGACGACGTCGCGACGGGCATCCTCATCGGTGCGACAATCCATGACGTCGCCCAGGTTGTCGGCGCGGGCTACTCCGTCTCCGACGCCGCCGGGGAAACCGCCACCATCGTCAAGCTGATGCGGGTCGCCCTGCTGCCGCTGGTCGTCGGCGTTCTGTGGACGCTGCAGCGCGGCGCGGATGGCGGCTCGCGCGCCACGGTTCCATGGTTTCTGCTGGTGTTCTGCGCGCTGGCGTTTGCAAACAGCGTCGGCGTCGTGCCGAGCCGGCTGGCGGCCGGCCTGTCCGACCTGTCGGGCGGACTGCTGGTCGTCTCGATCGCCGCGCTGGGCATCAAGACCAGCCTGGCCGACATGATCGGGAGAAACACGCGCGACCTCGTCGCGCCGGTGGCCATCACCTTGTTCCTGCTGTTGCTCGCGACCGGCCTCGTCGCGTTCTGAGCGCGGCGCGGGGGCCGGTTCGAATTCCGGATCCGGCCCGCGCCCTTAACCGTCACTTGCCAATTCCCTTGCCGAGCGGCCAAAAAACGCCCAAAACCCTGCTGCCCTCAAAACGCCGCGCTTGCGCGCGCAAGATGAACCTCAACCACCACCGGGCGGGACAGTGGACGACGAGTTCGAAGCAAAGCCAAGGCGACGTGGGCCGAAGGCGACCAGGCTGCTGGCGCTCGACGCCTGGATCGATTCGACCCTCTACGACGCGGGCTTCAAACTCCGCCAATGGTGGGAGAACATCACCATCTTCTTCCGCCGCTTTCGCGTCTCGGGCTGGCGGCGCGGGCTGGTCGAGCTTTCGTCCGAAGCATTCACGCTTGGAACCGTCGGGCTCATCCTGCTGTTGGCGCTGGCGGTGCCCGCCTTCAAGGAAACCGCCAAGGACTGGCGCAGCCAGGCCGAATACGCCGTCACCTTCCTCGACCGCTACGGCAATGAAGTCGGACAGCGCGGCATTCTCCAGCTGACCTCGGTGCCGGTCGACGAGATGCCCGACCAAGTCATCAAGGCGGTGCTGGCGACCGAGGACCGGCGCTTCTTCGAGCACTACGGCATCGACTTCATGGGACTGATGCGCGCGATGAGCGAAAACGTGCGCGCCAATTCGGTGGTCCAGGGCGGCTCGACCCTGACCCAGCAACTGGCCAAGAACCTGTTCCTGTCCAACGAGCGCACAATCTCGCGCAAGGTCAAGGAGGCGTTCCTGTCGGTATGGCTGGAAATGAACCTGTCCAAGAAGGAGATTCTTCAGCTCTATCTCGACCGCGCCTATATGGGCGGCGGCACGTTCGGCATCACGGCGGCGGCGCAATTCTATTTCGGCAAGAGTGTCCAGGATCTGTCGCTCGCCGAGGCGGCGATGCTGGCCGGCCTGTTCAAGGCGCCGGCGAAATATGCGCCGCATGTCAACCTGCCCGCCGCGCGCGCCCGCGCCAACACGGTGCTGAGCGCGATGGTCGAGGCCGGCTTCATGACCGAGGGCCAGGTGATCGGCGCAAGGCGCAATCCCGCCACCCCGATCGACCGCGGCGCCACCCAGCAGGCCGACTATTTCCTCGACTGGACGTTCGACGAAGTCAAGCGGCTCGCCGGCAAGCAGCCGGTGCACACGCTGATCGCGCGGACCACGCTCGACGTCAATTTGCAGCGCGCGGCAGAGGAATCGCTCGAATTCAACCTGCGCCAGTACGGCAAATCCTACGGTGTCACCCAGGGCTCGATCGTGCTGATGGAGAACAATGGCGCGGTGCGCGCCATCGTCGGCGGGCGTGACTATGGCGAGAGCCAGTTCAACCGCGCCACCCGCGCCGAACGCCAGACCGGCTCCTCGTTCAAGCCCTATGTCTACGCCGTGGCCATGGAAAAGGGCATGACGCCCGACACCACGATCTCCGACGCGCCGATCTCGTGGGGCAACTGGTCGCCGAAGAATTATACGCGCGGCTATTCCGGCCGCATAACGCTGTCGACGGCGCTGATCAAGTCGATCAACACGGTGCCGGTCAGGCTCGCCAAGGAGAAACTGTCGATCCCGCCGATCAAGGCGATGGCCGAGGCGATGGGGGTGGAATCGCCGGTGTTCTCCGACAAGACGATGGTGCTGGGCACCTCCTCGCTCACCGTGATGGACCAGGCGACCGCCTATGAAGTGTTCGCCAATGGCGGCCTTGCCGGCACAAGGCACGGCATTACCCAGATCACCACGCAGGCGGGCGACATCGTCTACGACCAGAGCCGCGATGCGCCGCCGCCGCACCGGGTGCTGTCGGAAAAGGCGATCCGGTCGATGAACTCGATCATGGTCCAGATCCCGGAGATCGGCACCGCCCGCCGCGCCGCCTTGCCCGGCATCCGCAGCGCCGGCAAGACCGGCACCACGCAGGCCTACAAGGACGCGTGGTACATCGGTTACACCGGCAATTACACGGCGGCGGTCTGGCTGGGCAACGACGATTCAACGCCGACCAAGAACATGACCGGCGGGTCGCTGCCGGCGATGACCTGGCAGCGGCTGATGGTCTATGCGCATCAAAACGTCGAGCTGAAGCCGATCCCCGGCATCGACAACCCGTTCGTCGAGAAGCCGCCGCAGCCGGTGGCCGACGCCGCCAAGAAGGATCCCGCGGCAACGGCGGAGCCGGCGCCGGAGCGTCCCCGCGTTCTGGGCGCCGCCACGTCGAAGTTCCTGCTCGAACTGTCCAGAAAGCTGTCCGAAACGCCGCCGCTTGCGCCCGCCAAGGATTCCGAAACGCTGTCGTCGCTATAGGCCCGATCGACCCGCTTGCGATGTCGACCCGAGGCGGTCTAGGTCGTGTACACCATGCTCCGAAACGCTCTGCTCGTTCTGCTGACCCTGACAATCGCCATCGGCGGCGGCGCCGCCAGCGCGTGGTACGCGCTCGGTTCGGTCGGCGCGCTCGACACGATCTCGGTCGGCGGCTGGGTCGCCTATCCCGAAGCCGGCACGCCGCAGGCCGACCCTTACGCCAAGGCCCGCATCTCGCGCGAAGCGTCGCTGCCGCTCGGACAGGCGGAAGGCCTGCCGTTCTTTGCGTCGCGCGACGCATCGGGCGAATTGCTGCGCCGCGACTGCGATTACCGTATCGAGGGGCAGTTCCCGCCTGCCCGCTTCTGGACGCTGCAGGTCGCGCTAGCCGACCGCCTGCAACGGGCGGTCAGCCGCGACCGGTCGATCGGCGTCAACTCCTTCGGCCTGCTGCGCGAAGATGACAATGCCGTCGCGATCAGCGCCAGTCGGGCGCCCTCGCCCGGCAACTGGCTGCCGGTCGCGGGCGATGGCCCGATGACGCTGGTGCTCACCTTCTACGACACGCCGATTGCGTCAAACCAGAATATCGCCGAGATCCAACTGCCTCAGGTTTTGCGGGTCGGCTGCAATGCTTAGGCTGTTCTACGCCATCGTCCTGGGCATCGTCGGCGCGGGCATCGTCCACATCGTGGTGCTGTTGCTGATCCCGCGCTATTCGGAGCAGGACGCATGGACGCTGATCTCGGAGGCCGGGCCTGCCTACGCGATGGCGCCGCTGAAAGGTTCGGCGGCCGGCGAAGCCGTGCTGTCGGACGCCGACCCGATGTTCGACGTCGCGGTCTGCCGCTTCGACCTGTCGGACGGAACCGTCCAGATTTCCGGCGAAGGCCGGGTGCCGTTCTGGTCGCTATCGGTGTTCGACCGGCGCGGCAGCAATATCTACAGCCTGAACGACCGGTCGGCGACCGACGGACGGCTCGACATCGTCATCGCCACGCCGGCGCAAATGCTCGAGTTGCGCAAGGCGCCGCCGGAACAATACGCGGAAGCGGTGATCATCGAGGCGGACACTGAGGAAGGCATAGCCGTCTTGCGCAGTTTCGTGCCAGACGCCACCTGGGGTCCGATCGTGGCGCGCCATCTGGCCGAGGTCGCCTGCGAGTCGGCGAACGACGTTCCCGACGCCGGCTAAGTCTGGTTCAGGCGCTTGGCCGCGCCAGCTGCGACTTCCTCGGTTTCTTTCTCACCGCCGCCGAAACCTGCGGCTCGACCGTCGCGCGTTCGTAGCGAACGCCGGTGAAAAAGAACAGCCGGGCCGAATGACCTGAGGGCAAGACCGCCGGAAGCCTGCCCGGGTCGCGCCTGAATGCCAGAATCGTCGCCATCTGTCTGCCTTTCGCCTCGAATGCCCAAGCGACCTGTTGCCTCGGCTCAAGAAAAGCCAAACGTGGTTAACGGTTGGTTACGATCGGCGTCCACCGGCCCGATCCTGGCCATTTCATTGCTGATTTTGCGACCATTGCGATGGTTAACGCCGATTTGACGGTGTCGGTTAACGGGCCGCTAACACGTTTGTTCTAATTTGAGACGGGGCCGAACGTGAGGCGGGCTGCTGCGTCCGCCACCGTTTCGACCAAGTGTCCGGCGTAGTTGTTCCAGTGTCCACATCCGAATTCACCCACATCGCCAGCAGAAGCGACATCCACAAAGCCGATCGGTTGTTCCGCGCGGCGGTGTCGGCGTTCTGCGCACTGAGCCATCCCAGCTGCGATGCGATCGCCCAGCTCGAAGACCTCGCCTCGCCGCTCTACGACCATGTCACGCCGGAAGCGCTGCGCTATGCGTCGGCCGCCCTGTCCGAATGCCGCCGCGCCCCCGGCGGCCTGGTTCAACGCCTTGCGCTTGAAGAAATCCATATCGCAGCGCCGGTGCTGATGCGCTCGGCCGTGCTCGGCGAGGCGCAACTGATGTCGGCGGTTACGCGAAAAGGCGCCGCCCATGCGCGCGCCATCGCCATCCGGCCAAATCTTTCGGAGCCGCTGCGCAAACTGCTCGGACGCGCGGCCTCATACCCCAAGGCGAAAGACGCGCCCACGGTCGAGGAGCAGGAGATCGCCGCCGAGGCGATCCCATCGCAGCACCCGATCCACCATCGGCCCGGCAGCGCCGCCGATGCGGTGCGCGAAAAGCTGCGCGCGATGATGGCGGCGAACAATGAGGCGCTGGAACACGCTTCAATGCCCCCCGCCGCGACCGGCTTGCGCGAGGGCGAGGCGTTCGAGCGCCTGCGCGAGGCGGCATTCACCGGCTCGCGGCCGCGCATCCGCACCGCGCTGGCCGCGGTGCTCGACATCGGATTTGCCGAGACCGTCGATCTTGTGCGCCCCGAATGCGACGCCCGGCTGACGGCGGCCCTGAAGTCCGCCGGACTGAGCGTCGAGCAGGCGTTCCTGATCTTTTCATTGATGTTTCCCGGCCAGATGCGTCAGGAAAGCGCGATCCGGAATTTCATCGACGGCTATGAATCGATGGAGCGCGAGGTCGCTCTCGACCAGATTCGCCGGCTGCGGCTGGAATCGATTTCGGCAGCGCTTCGGCCCGCCCGCACCGGGTTTCAGCCGCCCGAACCGGCCCGGGCGCTCAAGGCGTCATAACCGGAAACAGCTCGGCCTGCGCGTCGGCCGGCTCGATTTCAACCAGCCACAGGTCAGGGTCGAACCGCTGTTCGCGCGACAGCCTTTCGTCGATGCTGGCCTGGTCGTCGGTCTGCGCCAGCAACACGAACATCCGATCGTCGGGACGGGCGCTGTCATAGCCGGTCTGCGGCGCGGGTCCAAAGAGACTGACCGTTCCAAGACGATCGCGCGACATGATGAAGATCGCGCCGGCGCTGTCGCTGCCGCGCCGGAGCACCGCCGCGAAGCCGCCATCCTTGAAGACGCGCCTCACAAGTGCGGAGACCCAAAATTCGGTTGTTAGTCGCATCAGGCGGACCTGCGCCGCGGACGCTAGTTCGTCAAGCCGATTTCGTTCATCTTGGCGACAACGGCGGCGTCCGGCTCGCCGGTCACGGGCAGGCCGAACAGACCCTGGAACTCCCGGATCGCCGCCCGGGTGCGCGAGCCGACGACGCCGTCGATCTCCATCGTGTCGTGGCCGAACGCCCGAAGTCCCGCCTGCACCTTCTCGACATTGACCTTCGCCGGGGTGGCGGACATGGGCCGATTGGAAGCCACGGTCCCCGGGTCGACATCCTCTCGGGCGCCGGACGAATTTTGTTGCGGCCTCAGCATGTCGATCAGTTGCTGGTCGATGACGCCGGTCGGCTCCAGTCCCATCAGCTTCTGGTAGGTTTCGACCGCCTTGCGGGTCTGCGGACCAGTCAGGCCGTCGACCGTCCCGTCGTAGAGGCCGAGTTCCCGCAACATCTGCTGCGCCTCTTCGATGACCGGATCTGCAACACGATGGAGCGGAACGTTGCGCGGTTCGGCCTCACCGTCGTCGGGCATCGGCCGGGCGGCGAAATGGGTCATCTCGCGGGTGATGAAAAAGGCGCTCTCGTGCGGCTGGGTCTGGTTCCACAACGCGTTGCCGCAGACATAGAACAAGGTCACGAAAAAGGCGGTCGAGGAACCGACGACCACGGGGTTGCGGACGATCGCCGCGCCAGCGGTGGCCGCGGCGTCGCGCAAGAACGCCGAGACGGGGCTGTCGTCGTCAAGCCGACTTTCTGATCTCGGCATGTGGATAGCCCTCCTGTTCCAGCCTGTTGTCCTCGTCCGCCGCAACCGCCGGCCCGTCCAGCGGAAGCTTGACCGTCACGGTCGTGCCCGCGCCCGGCGCGCTGGAGATTGTCATCGCGCCATCGTGCAACGCCACCAGTCCCTTGGCGATCGACAGGCCAAGCCCTACCCCGTCCTGCTCGCGGGCGTAGTCGTTGCGCAACTGCACGAAAGGTCGGCCCAGACGGTCGAGGTCGTCCTGATCTATGCCGATGCCGGTGTCGCTGATCTCGAAAACCAGATTGGGGCCGGACCGTTTTGCCGACAGGTGGACTGTCCCGCCATTGGGCGTGAACTTGATCGCGTTCGACATCAGATTGATCAGTATCTGCTGAACCGCCCTGCGGTCGCCGTTGATCTCGCCCGTCGAAGGCGCAACGTCGTTGCGCAGTTCGATCGACTTCTCGCGCGCCTGCATGATCAGCATTTCGTGGCAGGCGGACGCCGCGTCGGCAAAACGGAACGGGTCGCATTTGATCGAATAGGCGCGCGACTCGATCCTTGAAATGTCGAGGATCGCATTGACCACGGACAGCAGATGCCGGCCGGAATCGCGGATGATGCGGGTGTATTCGGCCTGGCGCGGCTCGGCGAACTCGCCGGCAAGGCCGAAGGCCATCATGTCGGAAAAGCCGATGATCGCGTTCAACGGGGTGCGCAATTCATGGCTGACGGTCGCCAGAAAACGCGCCTTGGCGACCTCGCCTTCGGCCAGCTGCTCGCGCAATTCGGCGATCGTCCGCCTCAGTTCGGCCTCGACGCTGTCGTCGCGCAGCAGCATCAGGCCCGGCGATCCGCCATGCATCTCAACCGACAGCGGACGATAATGGACATTGCCCGACGCATCGGCCGGCATCCGGACCCGAATATGACAACGCTTCACCTCGCCGACGGCAAGGCCCGACAGCGCATGCAAATAGGCTACCCGGTCGCCGACATGGACCCGGTCGAACAGACCGTTGCCCAGCAGCAGAGGCGCGGCGACGCCAAACAGTTCCCCGCTTTTGCCGCCGACTTCGACGATGTCGCCAACGCCGCGGAACTGCAGGACGGCCGCATCGATGACGTCTTCGACCCGGGGCTGTTCGCCGACCGATCTAGCGACGATAACGTCGCGCGATGCCGCAATCAGGCGCGGTCCGGCCAAGAGACTGTAGAGACCGGGGATCAACCAGTGCCAGGCGACGAATTCCGGCGCCGGCAGGTCTGCCGCAAACTGAACCAGAGAACTGCCGGCCAGTGTCGCAGCGGACGCGACCGCGCCCCAGACCAGGGAACGCCTGGTTCGCATGGTCCACCAGGCTTCCGGCGCGATCGCCAGCGCCAGCAGCATCACCGGCGACGAAAATCCGCCGCTCGCCGCAATGATCCACGACAGCAGACCTGCGGCCAGGACCAGGACGCCGGCGGCGGCCGGTCCGATCCGACCGGTCCAGTTGACGATGGCGACCGCGCTCCAGGAACAGACAAACAACACCGCCAGGGTCGCAACCGAGACCTGAATCGGAAAGCTCGTCGCCGCCGCGACGATCCAGACCGCCGCCAACGCGAACGGCCCGACCAGCAGGGAGGCGGCAAGACGGACCTGGGCGGGACGCTCCCCGACCGGCGCCCGGTCGGACACGAAATGCTGGCTGCCGTTTTGAACGCCGGCGCCAAAACCCGTGAAACTGGTTACCGCAAAACTCAACACAACGCGCCTGGAAGCCTGTCGGGACACTCGGATTATCGACAGTCCGAAACTCGCACCCAGCGTTTAAGGAATGAATAAGAGCGGGCCCGATTGCAGGGCCCCGGCGATCCGTTTTGGGCGCAGCGGAGCCTTTGAGGGCGACAACTGCGCGCATGGTAAACGAAGTCTTAGCGGCCGGCTCGCCGAAGCTGCCGTAAGGGTATCATGCGGCGGCAGGAAAACTATAGTCTTTTCAATGCCTTATATGGTTATCGAGAGATTGCCGAAATCGCTCGAATTTGAGACGAAATTTGCGCGAATCGCACGGTGAACAAAGGCTTGCGCGGATCGCGCCAATTCGACCGAAGAATTCAAGCCGACCTTTGCGGCTCGGCCCTATTGTCGCGCAGGACAGGCCCGGCAAGGGCAAGGGGACAAAGATGATCGGCTTTGTGGTTCGCAGCACTTTCTGGCTCTCGCTGGTTCTGCTGGCAATTCCATTCGGAGGCACGACCGAAGACGGCCGCTCGATCGGACCGTTGGAGGCGCTTGGCGCCGCGAAGGCGGCGTTCGGCGACGTCATCAGCATCTGCGATCGCCAGCCTGACGCCTGCGAAACCGGAAAGGCGGCGCTGAAAACCATCGGTGTGCGCGCCCGCGACGCTTCGAAGTTCGCCTACCAGGTGCTGGACGACCATCTCGACGAGACCGACCCGACCGCGACCGGCGCGGTGCGCCCGAGCCGCGATGTCGGCGACGCGGACGAAGCCGCGCAGTAGCAGGCAATGCGGCGGCCATTGTCGCCGCCATCCGCTTTGCCCTATATGCCCGGCATGAGCGCCAATAGTTCCAATGCCGCGATCGACCGCATCTTCGAAGACTTCGAGGTCCTCGACGACTGGGAAGACCGCTACAAATATGTGATCGACCTCGGCCGCGAGTTGCCGCCCTTCCCCGACAGCGCCAGAACGGCGGCGAACAAGGTTCAGGGCTGCGTCAGCCAGGTGTGGCTGCAAAGCAGCAGCAACGGCGGCGCCGATCCCGTCATCAGCTTCATCGGCGATTCTGACGCCCATATCGTGCGCGGTCTGGTGGCGATCGTTTTGGCGCTGTTTTCAGGCCGCCACGCCAGCGAGATCGCCGGGCTCGACGCCGAAAGCGTGCTGAAGCGGCTTGGCCTTGACGAGCATCTGACGCCGCAGCGCGCCAACGGACTGCGGTCGATGATCGCCCGCATCCGCCGCGAGGCGGCCGAGGCGCTGGCGGCCTGACCGGCCTCAGGGAAGTGAGATCAGCCTGACGTCCTGGGCCGGTGATCCGCGGTCCCCCATGACACGATCGTCGCGGGCCGGCGGTTTCGCGTCGGATCATAGTGCCGGGCCAGCCGCGCCAGCGCCGACTTGAGGATCAGTTTCGCCGAGCGCGCCGGCCAGCGCCGTTCGTGTTCGACTTGCCCGAGCCCCTTGAGATAACAGCATACGTCGATCAGGACGCCCGACAATTCCGGCCCGACGGCCTCGATCGCCTGTTCCACCCGCTGGCGCGCCGCCAGCGCCCGGTCGGTCAGGTCCGACGCCGGCGCGCCGCGCCGGGAGCGCGAGATCGGCGCTTCCCAGTTGGCGCCGACCCGGGGCATGATCTGACCCATCGTATAGTCGGCCCGCAGTTTCTCACCGGCGTCAAACTCCGCTTCGGTCAGGAACGCCGCGCCATCGGCGTCCTTGCGACGAACCAGCTGCGCAAGCGGCGATTCGGCGGTGTTCAAATGCACCAGCGTCCATCCGTCCTGGTCGGCGATCGGGATCGTTTCAACCGGCGCATGCTGTTCGCGAAAAGGCTCGACAACGGATTTGAGCCGTCGGGCGCGCGAAACCCCGTCGCGCGTCAACTCGATCCTGTCGGCGTTGCGCGCAATCAAACCGCTGCGCGCCAGAGCCGAGACCGCCTGCAGCGGAACCTTGATGTTGCGATCTCCCGCGCTCAGCCGGATCGAGCCGGGCGTCAACGCTTCCGGCGACATCGGTCCACGCGCCAGCGCGAACAGGATCCGGCGTTCGGCCGCCTCTTGCCGCTGGACAAGGCCGGACATTCAGGCCGGCTCACGGGCCTGAAGCGCGGCGACCGCGATCCTTTCGGCGGTCGCGACGATCCGGTCGAATTCGGGATCGTCGCGCATGTCCTCGATCAGATGGCAGGCATACATCACCGTGGTCCTGTCGCGGGCAAAACCGGCGCCGACCTCGCGCATCGTCAGGCAAAGCGAGACATGCGCCACATACATGGCGATCTGGCGCACGCGCGAGACGGCGCTGCTTGAACGGCCCGGCTCGCGCAACTCCCGGCCACTGACCTCAAACATCGCCGCGGCGATGTCGATCATCCGCTCGCAGACCTCGACCACATATTCCGGGCGCGGCCGCCAAGACGACAAGCCGTTGCTGCGCTGCGCCAGATCCGAGTGGTTTTGCTCCGTTTGCCGACTTGTCTGCAACACCGCCAAGGCACTCCCGCGTGATTAGGTATATATTCCTATATCGCAGCAAGAGACAGGGATGGGAATAGATTCTTCGTCAGGACCAAGGAGTGCCGTCCTAAACTGATGATTTCACGGGATATTTTCTAATCGGACGACAAAGCGCCGGCTGAATCTGTCCACCGGCCTCGAACCATGCGGCACTTTGGTTTGAACGAAACCTGATCGGGGAATTCAAGACATGGAGAATTTGCGCGCCGAGGCTGCGCAGCAGGGCGACATTCAGGCCGAGCGCATCGCGTCTGCCGCCCAGACCGCCGCGTTCTTCCTGATGACAGGGGTCGACCTTGCAACTGCCGGTTCGCTGGCGTCGGACAAACGAGCCCGGCTGATGTATCGCGTCGAGCGACTACTGGAGCGGGAACGACTGAAGGGCGCGCGCGGCCACTGGAGCTACGATCTGGCCCGCCACATCGCCCTGAAACAGGCGCTGGAAAGACTGAAGAACCCGCTCGAAACAAAACGGCGCCTCGCGGCGCCGTCATTCAAATGATCGGTTGCCGATTATCTGCGCTTGGCGCCACGCTTGCGACCCAACCCCATCTTCTTGGCGAGCGCCGAACGGGCCTCGGCGTAGTTGGGCGCGACCATCGGGTAGGATGCGTCGAGACCCCACTTCTCGCGATATTCGTCCGGCGTCAGGCCGTAATGCGTCATCAGGTGGCGCTTGAGCGATTTGAACTTCTTGCCGTCCTCGAGGCAGATCAGATAGTCGTCGTGGATCGACTTCTTCGGATTGACCGCCGGCTTCTGCTTCTCGACGACGACAGCCTCCACCGACCCGCTGACGCGACCAAGGGCGGCATGAACTTCCGCAATCAGATTAGGCAAGTCCGTAGCGGGGACAGGATTGTTGCTGACATAGGCAGCAACAACGTCGGCAGTCAGTTCAATCAAAGAGTCATTCACGCTCGGAGCACCCGTCGTTTGCGTATCCATTGAAATCAGTCCCTTCTTGATGAAATCGTTTCAGCTATGCTGACCGTATGTCACTCGGATTGTAATCAGTTCTTTATGGCCGGATATTGCTCCCGGCTTCGGCGCGTATAGATGTGCCTCTAAGTGTCGTATGTCAATTCGAATGCAGATTGCCCGATGAAATAGAAACATCTTTTCAGAAGAATCATATCGAGTTCATTCATATACAACTTACGCGCGTTGCTACGCCTCGATCACACTACAACTAAGTATGCTAAGAGACGGCGAAGCTTCGGCCGACATAGCGCCTCGCTCCATCGGATGTATCGAATCAACACGGGTACAATCCCTTAGAAACCGCATCGATTGGCCGGAATACTCCCGCAGTCTGAAAACAGTCCGCAATATTCTTCCCAGTATGACAGGCGGATACGATCTGCTTTTCTATCTGTGTTTGCCGGCTCAGCCTGTCCAGACCAGTCTTGACGCATTTATTTCGCCTCCTGCAGCGTTTGAACCAGTGATCCGTCATTCATTTCTAACGCATTTTCTATTTTCAGCTTCATGTCGATGTAATCGCCTGGATCCGTTTGATCGGTACATTTCTGATACTTGAGTTCGTGACTTGGGTTCATTATCGTGACCGACGACCGTTACCTTGCGGTTGCGACCCATCATGACCTTGGCAAGCCTTGTTCCGAAATCACGGCGGCCAAAAGGTCGGGCGCGACGACGCATGTGCAGGCACAAGTTTTCGGTGCGCGACAGTTGATTTCGCGGTCGTGCGCGCCCAGATGCGGTATCCCGCCCGAACCGGCACAGAGGCCGGACCTTGCCCTTAGCTGAGTCGCCGAAAGGATTGCTCCGATGACCGCATCGACCCCGCCATTTGCCGACATTGAGCCGCCGAAGGCCGCAAAGAAGGCCCATTCCGATCTGCACCACGGCATCGCGCGGACGGACGAATATGCCTGGATGCGCGCCGACAACTGGCAGGAGGTTTTTCGCGATCCCTCGGTGCTCGCCGCCGGCATCCGCGCCCACCTTGAGGCGGAGAACGCCTATCAGGAACAGATGACCGCCGGCGAGGAGCAGCTTCGACGGCTTCTGTTCAGCGAAATGAAGGGACGCATCAAGGAGGACGATTCCTCGGTGCCGGCCAAAGACGGCCCATATGCCTATGGTTCGTCCTTCAAGAAGGGCGGCGAACAGCCGCGCTTCTTTCGTACGCCTCGTGACGGCGGCGACCACGACATCTATCTCGACGGCGACAAGGAAGCAGAGGGCAAGCCCTATTTCAGGGTTGGCGGCGTCGATCATTCGCACGACCACAAGAAACTGCTGTGGGGCGCCGACGACAAGGGATCGGAGTTCTTCACCTTGCGGGTGCGGGACATGGAAACGCGCCAGGATTTGCCCGACACCATCCTCAACACCGCCGGCGGCGGGGTGTGGGACGCCGAAGCAGGCGGCTTCTTCTACACCCAACTGGACGACAATCATCGCCCGTCGAGGGTATTGTGGCACAAGCTCGGCACGCCGCCGTCGGAAGATCGGCTGATCTACGAGGAAAAGGACCCGGGCATGTTCCTCGGCGTCGGCGGCACGCGCTCCAACCAGTGGATCGTGCTCGGCGTCAACGACCACGAAACCACCGAATGCAGCGTGCTGCCGGCCTCTGACCCGTTCGCCAAGCCGTTGCTGGTGCATCCGCGCGAGACCGGCCTGCAATACGAACTTGAGGAAGGCGGCGACGAGTTCTTCATCCTGACCAACGCCGACGGCGCCAAGGATTTCAAGATCATGTCCGCGCCGGCGGCGGCGCCGACCCGCGACGACTGGCGCGAAATCGTTCCGCACGAGCCCGGCAGGCTGATCCTTGCCATCGCGGGTTTCAAACGGTTCCTGGTCCGTCTCGAACGCAAGGACGGGCTTCCCCGCATCGTCGTGCGCAATCGCGAGACGGGCGAGGAACACGTGATCTTTTTCGAGGAGGAGGCCTATTCGCTCGGCCTGGGCGGATCGGCCGAATACGACACCGACGTCATCCGCTTCACCTATTCGTCGATGACGACGCCGGCGCAGGTGTTCGACTACGACATGGCGGCGCGCACGCGCACTCTGCTGAAGACGCAGGAGGTGCCGTCCGGCCATGACCCGGCAAACTATGTGACGCGCCGGCTGATGGCGCCGGCCCCCGACGGCGAACTGGTGCCGGTGTCGGTGCTCTACCACCACGACACACGCCTCGACGGTTCCGCGCCCTGCCTGCTCTACGGCTACGGCTCCTACGGCATCACCATCCCGGCGTCGTTTTCCACCAATTGCCTGTCCTTGGTCGATCGCGGCTTCGTCTATGCGATCGCCCACATTCGCGGCGGCAAGGACAAGGGCTATTCCTGGTACGAGGATGGCAAACGCGACAAGAAGATCAACACCTTCACCGATTTCATCGCCGCCGCTCGCCACCTGGTCGGCGCCGGGTTCACCAGCCACGACAGGATCGTCGCCCAGGGCGGGTCGGCGGGCGGCATGCTGATGGGCGCGGTGGTCAACATGGCCCCGCAGGCGTTCGGCGCGATCATCGCCGAGGTCCCGTTCGTCGACGTCCTGACGACGATGCTGGACGACACCTTGCCGCTGACGCCGCCGGAATGGCCGGAATGGGGAAACCCGATCGCCTCGGCGGACGACTATCGCACAATCGCCGCCTACTCGCCCTACGACAATGTCGCGGCGCTCGACTACCCGCCGATCCTTGCGGTCGCCGGCCTGACCGATCCGCGCGTCACCTATTGGGAGCCGGCCAAATGGGTCGCCCGGCTGCGCGAGCGCAAGACCGGCGACAATCCGGTGCTGTTCAAGATCAACATGGATGCGGGCCACGCGGGCGCTTCAGGCCGGTTTTCGCGGCTGGAGGAGATCGCCCACACCTACGCATTCGCGCTCAAGGTCGCCGGCAAGACTAAGTCCGCCGTCGTCTGAGCATTGCAGCCGCCGATCAGGCGGCAAGCACCGGTTTGGCGATGACAGGCTTTTTGGCGCGACCGCCGACGAGTTCAGTTGCGGCGACGGCCGTCAGCGGTCTGCCCAAATGGTAACCCTGTGCGGTGCCGCAACCGAGTGCGACCAGCTTCTCCAACTGCTCGGCGGTTTCAACGCCCTCGCCGGTGGTGGCGATCTTCAAGTCCGCCGCCATGCCGGTGACCGCCCTGACGACGGCAGCAGCGCCGGCGTCGTCGCGCGACGCGTTGATGAAGCTGCGGTCGATCTTGATGCGGTCGAGCTCGAATTCCCGCAGGTGGGCCAGTGACGAATAGCCGGTGCCGAAATCGTCCATCGCGATCCTGACGCCGAGCGCGCGCAGGCCGGCGAGAATGCCGCGTATCTGCTCGCTGCTGTCGACCATGGCGGTTTCGGTGATCTCGACCTCGATGCGCGACGGAGTGATGCCGTGGCGATCGAATGCAGCCGTCAGTTGCTTGAGGATATCGACGGCGCGCAGCTGGACCGGCGAAATGTTGATCGAGACATAGGTATCGTTTGGCCAAAGGGCTGCCTGCCTGCACGCCTCGTCGATGACCCATGCGCCGATCTCGACGATCGCGCCGGTCTGTTCGGCAAGCGGGATGAATTCGGCCGGCGAAACCATGCCACGATCCGGATGGTTCCAGCGCAGCAGGGCTTCGAAGCCGACCAGGTTCCGGGCCGGCAGCGAGAATAATGGCTGATAATGCATTTCAAACTGGCCGGCGGCGGTCGCACCAACCAACTCACGTTCGATCTGGCGGCGCGACGCGGCGCTCTCGATCATGCCGTCGCAATAGAATTCGATGCGCCCGCGACCGTTCTCCTTCGCCTTGTAGAGCGCCAGGTCGGCCATTTGCTGGACGGTTTCGGTTCCGGTCGCGGCGTCGGCGAACGCCACGCCGATGCTGCAGCCGATCGACAGGGTGTGGCCGGCAATGTTGAACGACGACGAGATCGTTTCGACGATCTGCTTGCCCATGGCTCGCGCGGCCTCGGTGTCCGACCGTGTCAGCACCGCCAGTTCGTCGCCGCCGATGCGGAACACGGTTCCTTCGTCGCCGACCGCCGCCAGCATGCGCTGGGCGACTTCGACGAGCAACTGGTCGCCAACGCCGTGGCCCAGCATGTCGTTGACGGCCTTGAAGCGATCCAGGTCTATCAGCAGCATTGCGTATCGCTGCTCGCCATGCAGCTTGGTGATCTTGTCGGCAAGGCTGCGGCGATTGGCGAGGCCGGTCAGCGCATCATGGAACGCCATATGCGAAATGATCTTCTGGCCTTCGCGGGCTTCGGTGACGTCGTCATAGGTGATGACGGCGCCGCCCTCGGGCAACGGACGGCAGACGATGGTGAAGACATCGCCATTGTCGAAATGATGATCCAGCCGTTCGGTGACATCCGACGCCATCCACTTGACGTGGTTGTCGTACACCCTTTGCGTGCGGGCCTCGTCCCAGCCCGCCTTTGCGCCGACATTGCGCAGATATTGCAGCAGCGGCATGCCGATGCGCAGGTCCGCCGGATCGAGCCCGAACATCTCGCGCACGCGATTGTTGTAGAGCCGGACCGTCAGGTTGGGAGCGATCATCAACAATCCGTTGGACATGTTGATCAGCGCTTCGGACGCCTCGGCGCGGGCGCTGGTGCCGATGAGCTGGCTGGCGATGCCGGCCGTAATGATGACGGCTGCGACGAATGAAATGGCGATGGCGAGCGTCAGCATCGCCTCAGGATTGGAGAACGAACCGTCGACCAGCATGGGTTCGACGTGAAACGCGGTCATACCGGTGAAATGCAGGCTGACAATGGCGACAACGAGCACTCCCGACGCCGCCACCAGGCGGTTTGCGAACTGCGTCGCCAGGGCAATGTGCAGAGAAACGGCGGTGAGCGCCGCGGCCAGCAGGATCGAGGCCGCAAGATAGCTCCGATCCCACGACACGATGCCCTGGACCCGGTAGCCCATCATCCCGGTATAGTGCATCGAGACGATCGCCAGGCCGAGGATGGCGCCGCCGATGGCAGGCGCAAAGCGATATCGAGCCGACGTGGCGATGGCGAAACCGATGCCCGCGCCGACGATTGCAACCATCAGCGACATGATGGTGAGAACCGAGTCGAACGCAATCGGCACGCCCGGCTTGTAGCCGAGCATGGCGATGAAATGGACGCACCATATCGACGCGCCGGCGACGATCGATGCGATCAGCAGCCAGGCCGCCTTTTCCATGGCCGTCGACCGCGTCGCGCGATGGGTCAGGCGTATCGTTGCGGTCGCACCCGCCGCACATGTCAACGCGGCGAGCAACACCAGCCGGATGTCATGGCTGTACACGGTACAGCTGATTACGTTCATCATGGATGTGGCTCCACCACGCCAAAGTTCGATGCAAGACCCAGGCGCGCGGTTCGCGAGCCAGCCGCAATTTGCAGCGACTGTTTTGACGCTGCGTTAATGGATGAGTCATCTAAGCATTATGATTGCCAGTTCATTAACGGACGGGAACAAACCCGAAGCGGGAGCTTCCGGCGAGGTCATGCGACGCCTGAATGGACGATTTTCGCAATATCCTTGAGCCTCGTGGCGGTATTCTGGTTCAATCTGCCGGCGACGGTTTGGGACAAGGTCGAGGGTTTTCGCGCAGGTCGGGCTGGTGGCCCGGCCAAGACCAAGCTCGATGGATTTGGCCCAAACCGGCCCGGCCCACCGATCAAACCCCGCTGCTGCGCAGCGGGACA
>DDFA01000011.1 GCA_002336975.1 Phyllobacteriaceae bacterium UBA1940 | reverse complement strand
GATTTCCGGCGGCACCGACATCGTCAGTTGCTTCGTGCTCGGCAACCCGATGCTGCCGGTGTGGCGCGGCGAAATTCAGTGCATGGGCCTGGGCATGGCGGTCGAGGTGTGGAACGAGGCGGGCGAGCCGGTGCGCGGCGAGAAGGGCGAACTGGTGTGCACCCGGCCCTTTCCCAGCATGCCGATCGGATTCTGGAACGACGCCGGCGGCAGCCGGTATCGCGCCGCCTACTTCGAGCGCTTCGCCGGCCTCGACCAACCCGTCTGGTGCCATGGCGACTTCTGCGAAATCACCGAACATGGCGGCCTGATCATCTACGGCCGCTCGGATGCCACGCTCAATCCCGGCGGCGTGCGCATCGGCACCGCCGAGATCTACAACCAGGTCGAGCAGATGCCCGAGATTCTCGAGGCGCTGGCCATCGGCCAGAGCTGGGACGACGACGTCAGGGTGGTGCTGTTCGTGCGCCTTGCGCCCGGCGTCAGCCTCGACGCCGCCCTCCAGCAGCAGATCAAAACCCGGATCCGCGCCGGCGCCACGCCGCGTCACGTCCCGGCCAGGATCGTCGCGGTGGCCGACATTCCGCGCACCAAGTCAGGCAAGATCACCGAACTGGCGGTGCGCGACATCGTCCACGGGCGCAGCGTCAAGAACAAGGAGGCGCTGGCCAATCCGGAAGCGCTGGAACTGTTCAGGGACATCCCGGAGTTGCGGAACTAGAGCCGGATGGGGCGCCCGGCGCGCAGGGTTAACGTTTTGTGACCGCCAAATTTACCAATCGCTCAAACTCGATACACTTTGGTAAACTTGAAAGCGCCCGGGTAAGGAATTGTTAAGAGGTCTGAACAGATAGTCACTCCAACTTGAGGGAGAAATCTCGCCTCCGAAATCCGGACGCAGCTTTTGCTCAGGCCCGTGTGTGAATGCAGTTTCGACTTTTGGAGGCGCCGTCAGGCGCCTTTCTTTTTGCGCCGGGCGTCGCCCGCTCTCGCTACAATTGAGCGTCGCGGTCGCCGATCAGCGCGCGCGACAGCAGCGCCACCGGCACGAGCGCCGTGGCGATGATGATCAGCGCCGCCAGGGCGCCGTCCTCGATCACCCCGCGCGAGGCGTTCTCATAGGTGTAGGTCGCCAGCGTATTGAACCCGAACGGCCTCAGCAGGATCGTCGCCGACAGTTCCTTCACCGTGTCGACGAAGACCAGGATCGCGGCGGCCGAGATCGCCGGCCGCATCAGCGGCAGCACCACCGACCGGGCGCTGCCCAGTCGAGTCCGGCCAAGGCTGCGGGCGGCCTCATGCAGGTGCGGCGGCAGCTTGTCGAGCCCGGCGCGGATCGAGCCTTCGGCCAGCGTCAGGAACCGGATCGAGCAGGCGAGGATCACCGCCGCCGCGGTGCCCGACAGCAGCAGCCCGGTCGAGACGCCGAACAGCGAGCGGGCTATCTGGTCGACGCCATTGTCGATGCGCGCCAGCACGAACAGCAGGCCGAGCGCCAGGATCGAGCCGGGCAGGGCGTAGCCCAGCCCCGCGATCCGGGCCAGCATGGCCGCGGGCCTCGAGCGCACCATGCGCACCGCGTAGACGATCGCAAGCGCCGTGGCGACTGTGACGACCGCTGTCGCCGACGCGGCAAGCACGCTGTGCAGGAAGGCGCTCGCCAGCGCCGGGTCGAGCAGATATTCCAGCCGCCTCAGCGCGTAGCGCAGGAAAAACAGCGCCGGTATGCCGAACCCCGCCAGCACCGGCAGCGTGATCGCGATCAGGGCCAGCCAGCCGCGCCAGCCGCGCAGTTTCTGGCGCGGTGGCCGCGCCGCCACCTGGCTTGAGCGCGCCGCGTGGAACCGCTGGTTGCGCCGCGCCCATTGCTCGGCGGCCAGCAGCATGAACACCAGCGCCAGCATCAGCGTCGCGATCTGCGCCGCGCCCTGCAGGCTGCCGCGGTTGAGCCAGGTCGAATAGACCGAGAAGGTGAGGGTGCGCACGCCCAGATATTCCGACGCGCCGATGTCGTTCAGCGTCTCCATCAGCACCAGCGTCACGCCGACCGCGATCGCCGGCCGGGCGACCGGCAGCAGGATGCGGGTAAACACCCGCCACGGCGACGCGCCGAGCGTGCGCGCCGCATCGGCGATGTTGCGGCCCTGCATGATGAACACCACCCGCGCCGTCAGGTAGACGTAGGGGTAGAGCACCGCGGTCATCACCACCGCCGCGCCGCCCGTCGACCGGATGTCGGGAAACCAGTAGTCGGACGGACGGGTGAAGCCGAAGATATCGCGGATCAGGCTCTGCACCGGTCCCGAAAAATGAAAGAAGTCTGCGAATGCGTAGGCCGCCAGATAGGGCGGCACGGCGAAGGGCAGGATCGCGGCCCACGACATGGTGCGCCGGAGCGGAAAATCGAAGCCGACCACCAGCCAGGCGGTGACGACGCCCATCGAGGCGGTGCCGGCGGCGACCAGCAGCAGCAGCAGCGCCGTGGTGCGCAGCGCGCCAGGCAGCACATTGGCCATCAGGTGCGGCCAGTCGCCGGTCGATCCGCTCAGCGCGATGACGACCAGCGCCAGGATCGGCGCCGCCACCACGGCGGTGGCGATAGACAGCGGCGTCAGCGCCAGCCACTGGCCGCGCGCATGCGCCGGCGCGACGCGGCGCAAGGGCGCCGCCGTCATCGGACTTGCCGAAACGGCAAAGGCCGGGCCCATCGCAGGGCCCGGCCGCGCCGTGTCACGGCGTTGCGGTTCAGCTTGCCGGGCCGTCATCGAGACCGACGCGGTCGACCATTTCAGACGCCGCCTTGCGGTTCTTGGCGATGTCGGCCAGCGGCAGCGTGTCCGACTTCAGCTCGCCAAAACTCTTGACCACCTCCGACGGCGCCAGACCCGGCTCGACCGGATATTCGAAAACCTGCTCGGCATAGATCTGCTGCGCCTTGTGGCTCGACAGGAACTCGATCAGCTTCACCGCGTCGTCGCGATGCGGCGCGTTCTTGGCCAGCGCCGCGCCCGACACGTTGACATGGGTGCCGCCGTTCTCGAAGGTCGGGAACACCACGCGGATGGCGTTGGCCCATTCCTTCTGTTCCGGATCCTTGTCATTGGTCATCATCAGCCCGACATAATAGGTGTTGCCGATGCCGATGTCGCATTCGCCGGCCGCGATCGCCTTGGCCTGGTCGCGGTCGCCGCCGTCGGGCTTGCGCGCCAGATTGGCCTTCACGCCCTTCAGCCATTCCTCGGTCTTGGCCTCGCCCCAGTGGCCGATCGCCGCCGAGATCAGCGCCAGATTGTAGTCGTGCTGGCCCGACCGCATGCAGATCTTGCCCTTGTATTTCGGATCGGCCAGGTCGGCATAGGAAATCGGGCCTTCCGCCACCCGCTCCTTTGAGGCGTAGATGACGCGGCCGCGCTTGGTCAGGCCGAACCAGTGGCCCTGCGGATCGCGATATTCGGCCGGGATGTTGGCGTTGACCGTGGCGTCGTCGAGCGCCTGGGTGACGCCGGCGTCCTTGGCCTTGGTCAGGCGGGCGATGTCGACAGTCAGGATCACGTCGGCGGGCGAGTTCGCGCCTTCGGCGGCGATCCGCTCCTCCAGCCCCTTGTCGAGGAACAATACTTCGGTCTTGATCCCGGTTTCGGCGGTGAATGCGTCGAGCACCGGCTTGATCAGGTCCGGCTGGCGATAGGAATAGATGTTGACGGTCTGCGCCGACGCGGCGCCGGACACGAGCGCGATCGCAAGGGCGGCGATGGTTGGGCGCAGGATCGAGGTCATCGGTTTCTCCTTGGCGGCGTCGCCGCGATCAGTTGACTAAAACACTCAACTTTTATGCAGGAGCTATTGCCGCGAATTGCCGGCCGCGTCAAGTCTGTAAGCAAAATCAGTAGTTTAGAAGAATTCTAAACTGTGGAAGTCAGCTTTCCCGGCGTCGTTTCGGCCGCCGCTCAGCCGGCCAGCACCCGGGTCGAGGGGAAGGTGATTTCGACCATCGTGCCTTCGCCGGGCGTCGAGTGGATCGAGAAGCGGGCGCGGTTGGCCTCCACCATCGCCTTGGTCAGCGGCAGGCCGAGTCCGGTTCCGTCGCCGCGCGGCCGCTTCAACGCATTGATCTGCTTGAACGGTTTCAGCGCCTGCTCGATCTCGCTCTGGCTCATGCCGACGCCGGTGTCGCGCACCCGCATCACCACATCGCCGGTGTTCTCGTAGGACGTCGAGACGATCACCTGTCCGCCCGCCTGGGTGAAGCGCACCGCGTTCGACAGCAGGTTCAGCGCGATCTGCCGGATCGAGCGTTCGTCGGCCACCACTTCGGGCAGCCGCGAGGCGAAGCTGGAGCGGATGATGACGCGTTCGCGGTTGGCCTGCGGCTGCATCATCGCCACCGCTTCGGCCAGCGATTCGTTCAGCGACACCGCCTCATGCGCCATTTCCTGCTCGCCGGCCTCGATCTTGGAAATGTCGAGCAGGTCGTTGACCAGGTCGAGCACATGATTTCCCGAGCGGTTGATGTCGCGCAGATAGTCCTTGTAGCGTTCGTTGACGATCGGGCCGAACTTTTCGTCGATCATCAGTTCCGAAAAGCCGATGATGGCGTTGAGCGGCGTCCTGATCTCATGGCTGATCCGCGCCAGGAACTCGGTCTTCTGGCCCGACGAGCGTTCCGCCTCGGCCCGCGCCTGGGTCAGTTCCTCCTCGGCCCGCTTCCACTGGGTGATGTCGCGCAGCACCGCGCAATAGCCATTGCCGCCCGGCAGCTTGCCGATCGTCATGAACAGCGGAATGAAACGCCCCTTGGCCTCGCGCCCGATCACCTCGCGGCCGTCGTTCAGGACCGAGGCGACGCCATTGTCCGACAGGCCGCTCAGATAGTCGCGCGCCGCCCGCTGGCTTTCCACCGCAAACAGCGACACGAACGGCTTGCCGACCAGTTCGAACCCGTCAAAACCGAACAGCGCCTCGGCCGGCCGGCTGACCGAGCGGATCGAGCCTTCATTGGTGATGATGATGATGCCGTCGGTCGCCGTGTCGAGGATGGCGCGCATCTCTTCCAGGCGCAGGTCGAGTTCCCCGGCCTCGTCGACCTGCGGCGCGGCGACGGCCGCCTGCGGTTCGGCGTCGGCCTTCAGCGCCAGCAGCAGCGCCTTGCCGCCGTTCCACGGCGCCGACTGCAACAGCGCCTCGACAGGAAATTCGCGCCCGTCGCGGGTCCGCAAGCGGCGGCGGTGATCGTCCGCCGGACGGCCGCCATCGTCCTCGGCAAACAGCGCGTCGATGCCGCCCGCCGCCTCAAGATCGGCCAGCGAGCGGTAGCCGGTCAGTTTGAAAAACTCGTCATTGGCGTAAAGCAGCGCGTCGCCGGTGTGGACCAGCACCGGCACCGGCAGCCTTTCCAGCAGCGCCGCGCTGTCATGCGCCGCGTCGTCCGCGTCCGTCTCGTCGTCGGCGCCAGCCTCAGGCGCGTCCTCGTCCGCGTCCCGTTCCGCCTCGGTCCAGTCGTCGCCGAACTGGTCGTCCTCGTCGTACCAGGGCGTCGGCGCCTGTTCGGCCGCCGAATCGGCGGTCAACGGCTCGTCGGGCAGGCTCTCCGCCTCGGCCGGGGCGTCGACGGCTGTTTCCTGCGTCGCGCCGGCATTGCCGTTGGCGGCCGCCGGCGGCTGCTTGTCGGCCTCGCGCAATCGGGCGGCGATCTCCCGGAACGCGTTCGATTCGGTTGACGACAGACTGCGTTCGGGCGGCGTCTGCCGGTGTTCGGCCAGTTGGATCACCTTGTCGGCCCGGCCGCCGGGCGTCGTCCCGGTTCCGGCCGCCGGCGACTGCCTGTCGTCGGCCGCGCCGGCGCTGGCCGCGCGGCCTCCCAGGTCGAGCCCGATCGCGTCGGGGTCGACCACCGCGTCGCCGGCGCGCACCACGCCAAAACCGCGAAATCCCTCGAAATTGCGGTCGCGCCCGTAGACGGGCAGGGCGGCCAGGTCGACCGGCGCCTTCAGGTCGGTCCCCGCCACCGGCCACAGCACCGAGCGGCCAGACCATGTGTCGCGGCGCTCCAAAAGTCCGGCGATCTCGCCGTCCGGGTCGAGCGCGAACCGTTCGGCCACGTTGCGGAATTTTTGCCCGACCACATCGGCGGCTGCGTCGCCGACCGCCGTGGCGAATTCCGCCGACAGCGCGCTGATCCGGCCTTCCGCGTCGGTCTTCCACACGAACCTGACCGGCGCGGCGTTGGGGTCGGCGGTAAATCCGGCCGGCGCGTCATCGACCGGCGGCGACTGCGGCTGTGTCGGCGATGCCGGCGTCGGCTTGTCGTCGGCCGGCGGCGTTTCGTCGTCCAGCGCCTCGGCGCCCCCGGCTTCGTCGTCGTCTTCGGCTGCTGGCGGCGCTTCGGCGGCGCGCCAGCCGGCAGGATCTTCCATCTCGAACGGCTCGACCGTCTCGACGATCTCGTCGGGCAGCGCCGCCTCGAACGGCTCGAACCCGTCGATCCCGTTGTCGTCCTGGTCGGCCGGCTCGATCCCGGCCGCTGCTTCCCGCATCTGTTCGGGCGCGCCGGGAGCCGCCGGTTGCGCCGCGTCCTGCCGTTCGACCTCTGGCTCGTCCGGGCGCGGCGTCTCGCCGGCGTCGGTCTCGACCGGCTGCGCCGCCTCGCGCGCCGCCGCGCGGCGATCGACAAAGCGCCAATTGTCCTCGCCTTGCGCCGCGACCGCGGCCATCGCCGTGTCGGCCGTGTTGCCGGGCAAGGTCCCGAATGGCCGCGCCGGCTCGTCGGCCTGCGCGTCTTCGACCACGATCACCAGCGCCCGCAACGGGTCGTCGCCCAGAAGCGCTACGCCAGCCGGGAACGAGCGGCCGTTGGCCCGCACCAGCCGTTTCGCCAGCCTGTCGGTTTCGAGGGCGACGTCGGCGGCGAGCGCCGCCAGCGTTTCGGCGCTCACCCCGATCTGCGAAAAATCGGCCGACTGGGCGATGATCTCGCCCCTGGGCCCGATCAGCGCCGCATGTTGTCCGTCCTGGGCGATGCCGTGGATGGCGCGCGCGCCCTTGTCGGCAGCGCTGCGGCTCTCCGCCTTGGCGTCGGGCGCTGCCAGCACGATGGCGATCTCGCCGTCCGGCAGCATCGCCTGGCTGGCGACGAAGCCGATGGCGACGCTGCCCAGTCCCTGCGGCAGCCGCACCAGCAGCGAGCGGCCCGGTCCGATGCGCGGAAAACCCGGCGTCGCCGCGATCTGCCGCCTGGCGGCCATGCCGAGACTGGCGTCGGCGCCGCGCGCCGATTCGACGTCGTCATGCCCGAACAGCACTGCGCCCGGCCCGTTGGCCCAGATAATCGTCTCGAGCGACGCGTCGAGCACCACGACCGCATCGCCGGCCAGCATCGGGCCGCGCACCGGATCGAGCACGGCGATGTCGATAAATGGATATGCGCTCTGCACCATGCAGTCCGACGTTTCCCCTGCGGGCGGCCCACGCCCGGTCCTTAACGGAAAATTAATACTCGCAAGTCGGTCGCCGCGTCCACCGCAAGCAGCGGCGGGGCCCGGCTTTCGGCCTGCGTGGTTAATCGTTGGTCGGCCCTTTTTGCCGCGCTGCAATATTTCTTGTTGCAATGCACAATAAGACGGATTATATCACCCTCATTGAATTCGGCCCGCCATCGGGCGCGCCGCCACCCGAAACAATCAGTGAGGATAGCATGAGCAAGGCAGCCAAGTCCGAGACCATCGAATTCCCGTCGTTCGACGCTTCGAAGGCGACTGAACAGTTCCGCGATTTCGCCGAGAAGGGCATGGAGCAGACGAAGGAAGTCTACGCCCGCCTGAAGTCCGGCGCCGAAGACGCCCAGAAGGCTCTGGAAAACTCGTTCGAGACCGTCCGTTCGGCCTCCTCGGACGTGTCGCTCAAGGCGATCGGCGCGATGCGCGCCAATGCAGAGTTGACCTTCTCGCACCTCGAAGCCCTCGTCGGCGTCAAGTCGGTGCAGGAGTTCGTCGAGCTGCAGACCGCGTTCGTCCGCAAGAGCGTCGAGCTCGGCGTGTCGCAGGCCAAGGACCTGCAGGTCGCATCCTCGAAGGCCATCGAAGAGATCTCGCAGCCGGTCAAGTCCGCTGTCGAGAAGTCGCTGAAGGACCTCAAGGTCGCGTAATTTCGCTTCCCGCAGCGGTATCCTCCTCCCGCCGCTGCGGTTGGTGGTCGGCAACTCCTCCCGCCGACCAGATTGAAGGACCGGGTCCTCCCCCGGTCCTTCTTCTTTTTTCGGCAACGCCTTTTGGCGATCATGGCGGGGTTTCCGGCGACGGGCGCGCCGCCATTGTTGCTTCCGGCCCTGACCGGTTGCCGGCCCCGAGGCCACCGCCAGATGCCTGCACCCGGCTGATTTGCAGTGATCGTGAGGGCAGGCTGTCGGGAGTTTTGCGGGCTCACCGTTGAAGCAAACGCCCGGCGAACTTGCCGGGGAAAAAGCTGTCTGCGATCATTTCGCCGCCCGACGTTCATTTCGTCTTTGATGACGCTTTCGCCTTGAAATGTTCGCACACAGCTTCTATTGAGCCTTCGTCGCCAAAGGGCAGGGGTCGGCCCCAGCGCCTCAGACGACATCGCGCCCAAAGCGCATGCCCTAGGTTGCCTGTGCCGTTGTAGCTCAGTTGGTTAGAGCGCCGGATTGTGGATCCGGAGGTCGCTGGTTCGAGCCCAGCCAACGGTACCATCCTCTTCCCGACAAAAATTCAGCATCGACCCATCGCCGCCGATTGGCGGCTTCGACGATGCCGGCGGTTCTGAAACGTCGGTGATTGGCGAAAGCCCGGGATGCCGGCGCTATCTCCTCCCCCGCGCGGGGGAGAAAGCGAAATCAGCGTCTTGGCGGCGCGCGAGCCCGAAGGGCGAAGCATGCGCCGCCAAGCGCTAGATTTCGCAAGAGAGGGGCTCCTGTTCCTTCATCACCGCCTCCCACGCGGGGACAAAATTTCTCCTCTCTTGCGATTTCTGAGACTCAGCCTTCGGCCATGCATCATCTAAGTCATTAAAATCACCTTAGATTCCGCGAAGGGAGAGATAAAGGCTGCTCAAATTTCTGTCCCCCACCATTCTACCTTCCCCATAATCCCCTCCACCAGTCACGGAGGCGCACATGAACAGGGAGGGCAGACACGACAGCACACTGGTAATGCTTCACCGCATCGTCGCCATGCTGTTCTCTTTGTCCGCCCTTGCCCACCGTTCCACCAACCGCTCGCGCCTCGTGCGCCGCATGCTGTGCTGGATCCTTGCCATCATCCTGTCGCCGATCCGCGAGATGATCGTCGAGACCGCGCATGACGTCGGCCTGCATCCCGACTTTGCCGATCTCGACTTTTCCAGCTCAAATGACAGCGCCGAAGACCTGATGCGCTTTGCCTGGGCGCTCGGCGAACTTGGCCGGACGCTGCAACACCTCATCGTTCACATCGAGCTGCTTGCCCCCGATGAGCGCGACCGCGCGCAGGCATCGGTCGCCCGCCGCGTTGTGGCATGCCTCGCCGCGATTGCCCCGGCGTTCGAATCGCCTGCCTTGCGCGTGCCCTGTCCCGACACGTCCTGACGTCCGCTGCTGCTGGATTTTTCACGGCCCGCCGGCAACCGGCGCAGGCCGCGCTGGCGCGTGGCCGATCAGCCGACGTCAAGCCTAGAACAGGCTGCCCTGGCCACCCGCGGGCTTCGGCGCAGGCTTGGGCTTCACCGTCTGCGGTTTTTCTCCGTCGGCCGTGACGTTCACCGCGCCGTCCGCGAAACTGATCTCCAGTCCGTCGCCCGGTCCAACGCCTGCAGCGTTTTTCACCAGATTGCCGGCCCGGTCTCGCACCAGCGCAAAACCGCGGTCGAGCACCGCCTTGACAGACATGGTGCCGACCAGCCTTGCCGCCTGCGTCAGCCGCCCCCGCCGCTCCGCCAGCAGCGCGTCGATGACGCGCGGCAGCCGCGCCGTCGCCCGGTCGAGCGCCTTGCGCTGGTCGGCGTTGCGCCGCACGAACGGCTCGACGCTCAGCCGCCGCGCCGTATTGTCCAGTCGCAGACGCCTTGTCCGGTTGGCCGCCTGCGCCGCGTGGGGCAGTCTCGCCGCCGCCTGTCCCAGATGCCGCCGCGCCTCGTTGATCGCGCGTTGTAGCGTCGACGGCGACAGGCGGATCGCGTTGAGCTGCGCCCGCCGCCGTTCGTTCCCCGCCGCCGCCGCCCGGCCAAGCCGCCCTGCTGCATCGTCGAAGCGGCGTCTGGGCAGCGCAAACAGCTGGTCGTGCGAGGGCAGGGCGCGCGCCGCCAGTCGCACCGCCTGGCGCTTGCGGTCGAGCGCCCGCGACGCCGCGCTTTTCAGCCTTGCGCCAAGCGAGACGACCGTCGCCTCCAGGTCGGCTTTCACTGGAACCGCCAGTTCGGCCGCACCCGTCGGCGTTGGCGCGCGCACGTCGGCCGCGTAGTCGATCAGCGTCCAGTCGGTCTCGTGCCCAACCGCCGAGATGACCGGGATGTCGGACGCCGCGACCGCGCGCACCACAATCTCGTCGTTGAACCCCCATAGATCCTCGAGGCTGCCGCCGCCGCGCGCCACGATGATCACGTCGGGCCGGGGGATGTCGCCATCCGCCGGCAGCGCGTTGAAGCCGGCGACCGCATTGGCCACTTCCGCGCCGGTCGTCTCGCCCTGCACCCTGACCGGCCAGACGAGCACGGTCAGCGGGAAACGGTCGGAGATGCGGTGAATGATGTCGCGGATCACCGACCCGGTCGGCGAGGTGACGACGCCGATGACGCGCGGCATGAACGGCAGGAGCTGCTTGCGGCCCTCGTCGAACAGGCCCTCGGCGGCGAGCTTGCGCTTGCGCTCCTCCAGCAGCGCCATCAGCGCGCCGGCCCCGGCCGGTTCGAGATTGTCGATGACGATCTGGTAGTTCGACCGGCCCGGATAGGTGGTCAGCTTGCCGGTGGCGATCACCTCCATGCCCTCTTCGGGCCTGAACTTCAGCCTGCCGAACGTGCCCTTCCACACCACGGCGTCGAGCCGGGCGCGGTCGTCCTTGAGCGCAAAATAGGCGTGGCCGGAAGAATGCGGCCCGCGATAGCCGGAGATTTCGCCGCGCACCCGCACATTGCCAAACTGGTCCTCGACCGTGCGCTTCAGCGCAAACGACAGGTCGCTGACCGAATATTCATGCGCGTTCGACGGGGAATCGGCGATCTCATCCATGCGGCGAGCATCGGCAATCCGCGTGCGCCGTCAAGCGGCCTACCAGCCTTGCGGCGCGACGCTTGTCCTGGCCCGCCGGCCGCGCCCGATCAGCGCCGCGACGTCGAAGCCCGGTTCGTCGGCAAGCCCCTGCACGGAAATATTGTCGAGGCTTTCGCTGATGTGGCGCGCCACTGCGTCGATGATGTCGCGCTGTCCGGTGTGGCCGCGCAGGATGCCGATCCGGCAGTCGGGCAGGGAGGCGAAACCGTCGGCCTCGCCGAGCACGCGCATGCCGGGCCTGAGCGCGCATTCGGGCAGCACCGAGACCGCGAGGCCCGACATCACCGCCGCAATCACCACAGTCGCCGACCATGAGGTGAACAGCACCCGGTGGTCGCGGCCCGAGCGGTCGAGCGCATCGGTCGCGGCCTTGCGCCAGGCGCAGGTCGGCCGTCCCACCGCCAGCGGCACCACCTGTTCCTCGTGGACGACGTGCGACGCCGACGTCACCCAAAGGAGCGGCTCGCGCCGCACCACGTCGGGAGTGACCTCCTCGCACTGCGTCACCAGCGCGATGTCGATCTGGCCGCGCCGGATCTGCTCCGCCAGGTTGACCGTTGGTTCGCAGATGACCGACATTTCGATGCGCGGGTTGGACTGCGCGAACCGGCCCATGATTTCCGGCAGGAACCGGTCGGCGTAGTCGTCGGGCACGCCGATCCGCACCTGCCCCTCCAGGCTGCGGTCGTCGAAGGCGGCCAGCGTCTCGTGGTTCAGCCGCAGCATCCGCCGCGCATAGATCAGCAGCCGCTCGCCCTCGGTCGTCAGCCTGTTCGACCGGCCGTCCTTTTCGAACAGCGGCCGGCCGATGCGATCCTCCAGCCGTCGCATCTGCATCGACACCGCCGACTGGGTTCTGAACACCTCGTCGGCGGCCTTGGTGAAGCTTCCGGTCTCGTTGATGGCGACGAAGGTCTGCAGCTGGTCGAGGTCGAGCGGATTGGCCATGGCGACACTTCACTCATTCTGATGATTTGGATCAGAAACATTCGTTAGACGAATTGATTGCCCCGTGTCAAATGTCAGACGTTCACACAAGGACGCAATGGTTTGGCGCCCGGCGGCTTCACATGGGTGAGGCGCGCAGGCTGACGCACGCCCGTTCGACAGGAGACAAGATCATGACGACGCTCGACCGCACCGCCTATCCGATGACCGGCCTTCAGCGCCCGGCTTTGGCCGTGCGTGCGATGAACGCCGTCGCCGACGTCTGGAAATCGCTCAGGAACCGGCGCGAAATTCACCGCCTCGGCGAACTGTCCGACGTCCAGCTGTCCGACATCGGCCTGACGCGCGCCGACCTGCACGTGGTCTGGAACATGCCGCTCGGCTCGGATCCGACCGCACGTCTCGGCGCGTTCGCCGACGCGCGCGCCGCCGTCGATATCCGCAATTCGGTTGAGCGCGCCGCGCGCCAGATTGGCTAGCCGCGCGGTCCAAATCCCTCCCGCAGGTTTTTGGGAACCCCGCCCGCAGCCTGCATCTGGCCCGGTCTCGCAACAGACCGGGCCTTTTTCCGAGCGCGACTACCGGAACCGGTCCATGCCGCGTTTGTACTGCTCGAAAATATCCTCGACGCCGCGTTGATACTGGTCGCTCTGCTGCGAACCGCTGTCGCGCAATTTGCCGAACATGTCGTCATAGGGATTGGGCTGCCGCTGGCCGCCGCTCGGCTGCCGTTGCGGCGCGGCCGCGTCGCCGGCCGTCTGCTGGCCGCCGCGCATCATCTCCTCGAGAATCCTGCCGAGCGGGTTGTCGCCGAGCGGATTGTTGGTCCCCGCATCTGGCTGCCGGCCTTGGGGTTGCTGCGCTTGTCCGCCGCCGAGAATGTCTTTCAGAATCTGGCCAAGCGGGTTGTCGCCGGCATCGGGTTGCGGCGTCTGGCGCTGCGGCGCACGCTGCTGTGGCTGGCCGCCGCCGAGAATGTCTTTCAGAATCTGGCCGAGCGGATTGTCGCCGGAATCGGGTTGCGGCGCCTGGCGCTGCTGCGGCTGCGTCCCCTGTTTCATCATCTCCTTGATGATGTCACCCAAAATGTTGCCGCCGCCGGCGCCGAAGCCGCCGGCCTGAGCGGCGCTCGCCTGGCCCGCGGTCTGCTGGAACATGCCGCCCATCACCATCGCCGCCAGCGAGGGCAGCATCTGGCGCAAGGTGGCGGCGTCGATTCCGGTGGCCGACGACGCGTGCTGCGCGACCGCGCGCGACAATTCCTTTGAGCCGAACAGATAGCCAAGAATACCATTGCCGTCTGTGACGCCCTGCGGCGACAGCGCCTGGCTCGGGTCCTCGACGTAGCGGGCGTGGCCGCCGCTCGCCAGCGCCTGCAGCAGCGCCGCAAAGCCGTTCGGATCGGAGGTGGTGCGCTGCAGCCCCTGGCTGAAGGCCGGCGTCAGCGCATCGACCGCGGCCTGCATCTGCTGCGGGGTCAGGCCGAACTGCGCGCCGAGCACCCGCAGATTGTCGCCGCCCTGAGCCGACGCCAGCATCTCGTAAAGATTCATCGTTCTTGTCTCCTCCGTCCGCAAATGCGCGAGGGCCATAGGTAATGCGCCCCGGTACGCGATTGTAGGGGCGTCGGCAAGTTTGTTGGCGGCCTGACAGGGCGCGGACTGAATGCCTCAGTTATTTATGCACAAAGCATGCACAATGAATTGACAGTGCGTTTTGAGAGCCCTATCGTCCGGCCCTACTTGCATTGGCGCGGCTATGGCCGCGCGCCATACCGAGGGAGGGACTGATGGCTTCGGACAGGGCAATGGCGGTCGAGGGCGACGGCGCACACGCCGTTGGCGACCGCAAGACGGTGATCGCCGGCGCGGCTGGTCACTTCATCGAATGGTACGACTGGACGATCTACGGCCTGATGGCTGGCGTTTTCGCCGCCCAGATGTTTCCGGCGTCCGATCCGATGGTGGCGCTGATCGCCGCCTATGGAACATTTGCGGCGGGCTTCCTGATGCGGCCGATCGGCTCGATTGTCCTGTCGCCTTTGGCGGACCGATACGGCCGAACCGGCATTCTGGCCCTGACCATCATTCTCGCCGGCGTCGGATCGCTGATGATCGGCCTGGCGCCGACCTATGCGCAGGCCGGCGTCCTGGCGCCGCTGATCCTGCTCGCCGCGCGCATGCTGCAGGGCTTCGCCACTGGCGGCGAATACCAGACCGCCGCCGCGTTCCTGAACGAACATGCTAGGCCCGACCGGCGTGCATTCGCCGCCTCCAGCCAGATGGTGTCGACCGGGCTTGCGATCCTGTTCGCGATGGGGGTCGCGGCGGCAACCGCCAAACTGCTGCCCAAAGAGGCGCTCGATTCGTGGGGCTGGCGTATGCCGTTCTTCCTGGGCGCGATCCTGTCCGCCTATGGCGTGTGGCTGCGCCGCTCCATTCCCGAGAGCCGCACCTTCGAAGTCAAGAAGGACCGTGAACCGATGTCGCTGCGTTCGATCTTCGCCGGTTTCATCGAATACCCGAAGGAATCGTTCATCGTCGTCGTCATCCAGGCGTCGGGCGTGCAGTTCTATCTGTGGATGGTGTTCCTGCCGACCTATGCGTCGTTGTCGGGCGGGTTGCCGATCGCCCAGGGCCTGACTGCCGGCATGATCTCGCTGGCCGTGTACACGGTTGTTGTTTCGCCCTTGGCGGCGCTGTCGGACCGGATCGGCCGCAAACCCTTGCTGATCGCCTCGGCGGCCGGCTTCCTGATCCTGGTCTATCCGCTGCTGCAGATGGTCAAGACCGCCGACTTCAACACATTCCTGATGGTTCAGATCGCCGGCGTCCTCCTCATCGCCATGAACAATGCGGTCATCGGCACGGTGTTTTCGGAAATCTTCCCGACGCGGTTGCGCGCCACCGGCATCGGCATTCCCTATGCCTTGTGCGTCGCGATCTTCGGCGGCACCTCGCCCCTGATCGCGACCTATTTCCTGAAGAACGGGCAGGACCAACTCATCGCCTACTACGTGATGATCATTTGTGCGATCTCGATCCTGGTCCACATTTTCGTCACGCCCGAAACCAAGGGCAAGACGCTCGATTGAGCGTCGCAGTTTCGACTTACACATTCAGGAAAAGGACCAGACATGCTCGTCGTGCATCATCCCGATCAGGCGCTTCATGACCCGGAACACGTGTTCCGCATGGGGCGGTTCCTGCCGCAACCCGATCGGGCCGAGCGCTACCGGGTATTCCTCGCGCAATCCCGCAAGCATGCGTCGGGCGTCGTCGAGGCGCCGCTATGCGGCCTTGCGCCGATCCACGCGATCCACGACGAGGACTATGTCGATTTCTTCCGCAATGTGTGGGATCGCTGGTCGGCGATCCCCGACGCCGGTCCGCAGGTCATTCCAAGCGTCCATCCGACCCACCGCATGCGCCGCAAGCCGAAGGACCTGCTCGGCGAACTGGGCTGGTATTCCAACTCGACATCCTGCCCGATAGGGCCCGGCAGCTACCAGGCGGCGCTTGCAAGCGCCTCGAGCGCTTTGCACGCAGCGGAACTTCTGCTGGACCGGGGCGGCCCTGTCTACGCATTGTGCCGGCCGCCTGGCCATCACGCCTACCGAGACCTCATGTCGGGCGTCTGCTTCTTCAACAATGCGGCGATTGCAGCGCATCGCCTGGCGTCGAAACTGGGTCGGGTCGCCATCGTCGACATCGACGTCCATCACGGCAACGGCACGCAGGACATTTTCTGGAGCCGCGGCGACGTGCTGTTTGCGTCGCTGCATGTCGACCCCGATTTCGGCCCGCCCTACTATGCCGGCCATGCGGATGAGACCGGCGAAGGCGCCGGCAAGGGGCTGACGCTCAACAAGCCGATGGCGATCGGGACCGGCGACCGCGACTATCTCGCCGCGCTTGACGAGACGCTGGGCGCGGTCGGCGCCTTCGGGCCCGCCGCTATCGTGATCTCGGCCGGCCTCGACGCCTCGGCCACGGATCCGGTTCAGACGTTCAAGCTGAGCAATGAGTGTTTCGCCGAGATAGCGCGGCGCGTGACGGGGCTTGGGCTGCCGACCCTGATCGTGCAGGAGGGCGGCTACCTGAACGACAATCTCGCCGCTTGCCTGGGGGCATTCCTTCGCGGATTCCAGGACTAGCTGTCATGAACGCCACAGACCGCTATTCGGCTGCGGGCGGGCAGGCGGGCACGGTCTCGATGGCCGCGTTCACCATCCTGGCCTGGTCGAGCATTTTCCCGGTCACGCGCTGGGCGTTGCAATGGTTTTCGCCGTTCGAACTGGTGACGCTCCGCCTCATGACGGCGGCGCTGGTGATGGCGCTTGTGCTGCTCTGGATCCGCCCGCCACTGCCAAGTCCCCGTCAGTTCGCGGTGCTTGCATTGTGCGCGGTGCTAGGCGTGGCGCTCTACAATGTGCTGCTGTCCTGGGGGTTGGTGACGTTGAGCGCCGGTGCGGCCAGCTTTCTCACCAACTCAATTCCGATCTTCACCTGCATCATTTCCGTGGCGGTCAATGGCGAGCGAATGTCGCCGCGCACAATCGCCGGCACGCTTGTCGCATTTCTGGGCATAGCGATTTTGGCGTCCGGCCAGCCGGGCGGCCTGACCTTCGGCTCCGGTGCGACGCTGGTGCTCACGGCGAGCGTCTGCTCGGCGTTCTACATCGTCATCCAGCGGCGCCTGGTGCATCAGTTGACGCCGCTTGAAACCGGAAGCTGGCTGTTCATTCTTGGCGCGCTGGCGATGCTGCCGTTTTCCTTCGGGGCGTTCAAGGCGGCGGCGTCGGCGCCATTGTGGCCACTGGCGGTCGTCGCCCTGCTTGCGATCATTCCCGGGGCCCTCGGCCAGATCGCCTGGCTGCGGGTGCTCAGGCAGATGCCGGCGGGCCGCGCCGCCAGCCTGCTTTATTTGATACCGCCGCTTGCCACCGGGCTCGGCGTCCTGCTCCTGGGCGAAACCGTCAGTGTCCGCCTGATCGCCGGCGGCGCGCTTGCAATTGCCGGTGTCGCGCTGGTCAACGGCATTCGCCCGCGGCGCATCGGAAACCCGCTTTAAGTCGCGGTTGACCGCGCCTTGCTTCGGTGACGACAATGACGGACGAGACGACCGACTCGCGCGGCGATTGTTTTTGCTGAACGCTCAACGAACTGGACTGGTGCTGCATGACGCAAACCGAGCGGGGCAAAAGACGCAGCCAGCCCTCTGAGACGCCTGCGCGCGCCAAGGGCACCAGCGTCAGCCAGGCCTATGAGCGGCTGCGCTCCGACATTCTCGACCTGACGCTCGCCCCCGGCAGCCTGCTCGACGAACGCGAGCAGGTGTCGCGCCTGCGCCTGTCGCGCACCCCGATTCATGAGGCGTTCGTTCGCCTTGCCGCCGAAGACCTGATCGTCATGGAGCCGAACAGGCAGGCCCAGGTTGCGCCGCTGGACATTCGCGACCTGCCGCTTTTCGTCGAGGCGACCGATCTGGCGCATCGCACGGTGGTGCACCTTGCATGCAGGCGTCGCAGCGACGAAGACATTGCCGCGATGCGCACCGCCGCGGACGCTTTCAGGGCGGCGATCGTCGAGCGCGATCCCATCACCATGACCGAGGCCAATCGGCGGTTTCACGCCCGCGTCGCCGAGGCGTGCCACAACCCTTACCTGTTTGCGCACTACGACCGGCTGCTGACGCTGGGACTGCGCATCCTGCGCAGCCGCCATCTCTATGGCCGTCTCGACGACGCCGACCTCGAACGTCAGGCCAAGGAGCATTTCGACATCATCGACGCCATTGTCGCCGGCGACGCGGCGCTAGCCGAACAACTGGCGCATGAGCACACAAAAGTCTTTGTCGACCGCTATGTGCGCAGTCTGCAGGAAAACCTGACCGGCGACATTTCGATCCGGATGGACCGGTAGCGTCGCCTGGAGCCTCGCGCCGGTATTCTGGTTCAATCTGCCGGCGACGGTTTGGGACAAGGTCGAGAGCTTTGGCAATGGGCGGGCTGGTGGCCCGGCCAAGACCAGGCTCGATGGATTTGACCCAAATCGTCGCCGGCCCACCGATCAAACCCCGCTGCTGCGCAGCGGGACAAGTTTGGTCGGCAGGAAATATTTGTCGGTCGAATTGCGAATGGCAATTCGACGGGCAGGGTTTGTATTTGGTGGACGCCCACTGCGTCGGGCGGCTTGCGCGATGCACCACATCGAGGCTTCGCCGCCCTCCTGCTGGATCGTCTCACCAAACAACAAACAGATTGGACCACAATATCGGCACGAGGCTCTAGCTCAGTAGGCGTATTCCATGAACACCGGCTCGATCGAGCCGCCCCAGCGGGTGCCGAACGCCGTCACCATTTCCTGGGCGCTGGTCGCGCCGCGCGCCACCACCTCGTCGAGCGTGCCGAGGAAGCTGGTCTCGTCGTAGCCGTCGCGGTTCTTGCGGCCGCGATTCTCCAGCCCCAGCCGGGATATCGCCAGCGTCTCGCGCGCCAGGTCGAGCAGGGGCCGGCCGCGGAATTGCGCCGTCAGGCCCTGCGCCGGCGCGTCGTCGCGCATCTGCCGCACGTCTTCATACGTCCAGTCGCGCGTCATCGCCTCGGCGGCGTCGAGCGCGGCCGGATCGTAGAGCAGGCCGACCCAAAACGCCGGCAGCGCGCAGATGCGCCGCCACGGGCCACCGTCTGCGCCGCGCATTTCAAGGAAGCGCTTCAGCCGCACATCGGGGAACAGCGTCGACAGGTGGTTCGCCCAGTCGCCGATGGTCGGCAGCCCGTCCGGCACGTCATTGCGCGCATCGCCCGCCATGAACTGCCGGAACGTCATATGCGTCATGTCGTGGTAGCGACCGTCGCGGATAACAAAATACATCGGCACGTCGAGCGCCCACTCGACATAGTCGGCGAAACCGAAATCGGGCGAGAAGCAGAACTGTTTCAGCCCCGAACGCTGGTTGTCGGTGTCGCGCCAGATCTCGCCGCGCCAGCTCTGCAGCCCGTTCGGCTTGCCGTCCGTGAAGGGCGAATTGGCGAACAGCGCCGTCGCCAGCGGCTGCAGCTTCAGCGAGACCTGCATCTTGCGCCGCATGTCGGCTTCGCTGTCGAAATCGAGGTTAACCTGGATGGTGCAGGTGCGGTACATCATGTCGAGCCCGTGCCTGCCGACCTTGGGCATGTAACGGGTCATGATCTCGTAGCGCGACTTCGGCATGCGCGGTGTTTCTGCCAGCGTCCATTTCGGGCTGCCGCCCAGCCCGAGGAAGCGGATGCCCAGCGGCTCGGCGATCTCGCGCAGCTGCGCCAGGTGCGCATTGCCCTCGCGACAGGTCTGGTGGATCGATTCGAGCGGCGCGCCGGACAGTTCGAACTGACCGCCCGGTTCGAGCGAGATCGCACCCTGTCCGGTCGGTTCCACCAGGCCGATGACATTTCCGGCGTCGATGATCGGCTCCCAGCCGAGCATGGCCTGCATGCCTTTCAGCAGCGCCTCGATGCCGCGGGGCCCCGCATAGGGAACCGGGGCGTTGCCGTCGACATAGAAGGGGAATTTTTCGTGCTCGGTGCCGATGCGCCACTGGTCGCGCGGCTTGTTGCCCTTGGCGATCCAGGCGACGAGCTCGTCCATGCTCTCGATCGGGCTGTTGTCGGTCGTGTCGCGCGCCATCCGTTCCCCCGGCACTAAGTCTGCGCGACCTTTGGCCGGAAAGCGGCGCTCACGGCAAGTGAATTCCGCTGACTGGCCTATCAACTGCTCTTGAGCGTGAGCCTGCGGGTCTGCTCACCAATCCCCGATCATAGCCTGGACCACCGCCATCGCGGCCACGGCTGCTGTATCGGCGCGCAGAATGCGAGGCCCAAGCGGGATCGACGTCACATAGGGCAGGGCGCGCAACTGACGCCGTTCCTCGTCGGAAAATCCGCCTTCGGGGCCGACAAGCAGGCCGAGATGCTCTTCCTTGATCGCTTTCAATGCCGGCGCGGGATTGTTGGTGTTGGCGCCTTCGTCGCAAAAGATCAGTCGTCTGGCGTCGTCCCATTCCCAGATCAGCCGGTCGAGTTTGACTGGCTCGCGCACCTGCGGGATCGCGAGGATGCCGCACTGTTCGGCCGCCTCGATCGCATTGGCGCGGATGCGGTCGGTCCCGACATTGGATATCTGCGTGTGCTGGGTGATGACCGGCTGCAGCACGCCAGCGCCCATTTCGACGGCCTTCTGGATCATGTAGTCGAGCCGACCGGCCTTGAGCGGCGCGAAACAATACACCAGATCCGACGGCGCCGGCTGCGGGCGTACCTGCATGGTCAGCGCCAGCGTCAGGGTCTTCCTGGTCGCCTCGGCGATCTCCGCAAGCCATTCGCCGTCTTCGCCATTGAAGACAAGCAACTGGCTGCCCGGCTGCATGCGCAGCACATTGGTCAGGTAGTGGGCCTGCTGCCGGTCGGGTTCGATCGTTCCGCCGTCCCGCAGCGGCTGCGGCACAAACAGCCGCTGCATTCGGTAATTTGCGCGCATTGACGACACAAATACCGTCAATGCGGCAAGATCAAGAGGGACTCGAATACGTCGGCTGACCGGCGTGCGGACGACGCGAAATGTCGTAGCGGCAAGCGCACTGACGCCATATTCGCGACATCTTTGCCAATGTTTTTTTGGGGGGTGGAATGGAGAAGCAGGGATCCTGCCTGTGTGCCGGCGTTCGTTTTAGGATCAGGGGAAAATTGAGGCCGGTCGTCGCCTGTCATTGCACCCAATGCCGAAAAACCTCCGGCCACTACGTCGCCGCCACGCAATGTTTGGCTGCCGATATCGACATTGAAGGAGGGACGCTGAAATGGTTCCGTTCATCGGAACATGCAGAACGCGGCTTCTGCGACGCCTGCGGATCGAACCTGTTCTGGCGTCGGACCGGAAATCTGAACATTTCAATATTTGCAGGGACGATCGACGGCCCCACGGGCCTCCGCATCGAAAGCCAACTCTACCCGGAATCGAAGGGTGACTATTACGATCTGCCGGAAGTGCCGGTGCGCGATCAATCGACCCTGGTTTGATCCCACGCACGCCACGCCGGCGCGTAGCCCGCCTTGAGCGCCGCGACCGTGGCGGGCGGTGTCAGCAGTTCTGCAAACCCGGGTCCGATTTGAGCCACCGGGCCATAACCCTCGAACGACCACCGCCGCAGCGAACCGTGGCGGACCGCGTATGCCGCGCCGTCGACGGCGATCATCGCTCCGTCGGGCAGGGCGGCGACCTGTCCTGCATCGAGCGTTGGCGGCGTCGCCCCGGCCGCGCGGCGCTGCGGGTGCAGGATCGCGTCCATCTGAGGCGCGCTGATCCGTTCGACTCCCTGACCTTCTGCAAACGCGCCGGCGAATTGGCGCGCCGCCTCGCGCCGGCACTCGAAGCACGGCCGGTGGCCGGCCGCCAGCGCCGTCGCCTCGTCGAGAAAGAACAGATTGGTCCAGCCCGGACCGCCATTCGGGCGATTGCGGCCCATCACGTCGCGCTTGCGTCCCTTGAAACCGCAATCGCAGATGATCCACATTTTCGTCGCCCAACGCCGCCTGGTCAGTGCGCGGGTCTTGTCATCGTGGATCGTTCCACGATTGCCGGTGAACAGGCCGCGCGCGGCCACCGCGCGTATCTCGCCGAACGGGTCGACCCGGTTCTGAAACGGCATGGCTGCTCCTTTGCGCGCGGTGTGGCGCATGATAGCCGTGAATCGGATCGAAAGGACTTGCTGGACCATGAAAATCGCCGTCGTGCAGAATTTTCCGGGTACTGGCCTCGGGCAGCTTGAGCAGCCGCTGCGCGAGGCAGGGGCCGAACTTGTCGAGGTGTTGGCGTTCGACGGCGACGCCCTGCCGCGCTCGCCGGACGGTTTCGATGCGATGATCGTGCTTGGCGGCGCGCAGAATGCACTGGATGACGAAGGCTCGCCCTGGCTGCCGGCGCTGACGGACCTGATGCGCGACTTCGCTCACTCGGGCCGCTCGGTGCTCGGCATTTGTCTCGGCAGCCAGTTGCTGGCGCGCGCGTGCGGCGCCGACAATCTGGTCGGCGTTGCGCCTGAATTCGGCTGGTGCGACGTCGCCTTGACGCCGGAGGGCCAGGCCGATCCGGTGCTGGGCGTCGCCGGCGACCGCTTTCCGATCTTCCAGTGGCACGACGACACCTTCACCTTGCCGCGCCATGCGGTCCGCCTGGCCGGCAACGACGCTGCGCACAATCAGGCGTTCAGGGTCGGCCGCGCCGCCTACGGCGTCCAGTTCCATTTCGAAGCTGATCGCCGGCTGGTCGACGAATGGAGTTCGACCTTTGTCGAGACGATTTCCAGCCGCCGGCCGGATTGGGATGAACGCCGGCGTTTCGATGCCGAAACCTTCGGCCCCAGGGCGGATGCGGTTGGCCTGGCCATCGCGTGGGCATGGATCGGCACAATTCGCCCGTCGTCCTGACGTCGCGCAGTGGCGAAAATGCCACGAGGCATTTGAATCGGTTAATATTGCGCTAGCGACGCTTCCATTTGGACAGTTGTCAGACTATTGGCCCCACCGCGTGTCGGGACGGGCGCGGCGTCCCGCGATCGGGGGATCGTGGGACGCAGATTCTTTCCGTTGGCAACGCAACAGTAAGGTTGATCAGGCATTATCGGTTGGACTGAAACAGAGATGACTCCCTTGAAAGCCGCGTTCCTGTCCTTCTCAATGCTTTCCGGCATCCTCCTCTGGGGCGCCGCGGTCTATGTCGGCGACGCCGCTGCGGGCCACCCTCCCATCGACGGTTACGGCGTTAACGCCACCCGCTGACCTCGCTTTCACACTTCCGGCCTTTTTGGGCGTCGCGCCGTCTGGCGCGCCGGACAGGACGGAGGCGTCAAATCGTTGATTGGACGGGGGCGTCGACGGCGATAAGCCATTTTCTGATTCCCTCGACGACCAGCGCCGTCAGCACGCCGGAGCGCCAGGCTTCGGTGTCGACATTGACCCGATTGGGCAAGACTTCCGCTTCGTGATGGGGCGTGTGTCCGTGCACGATCACCTTGTCGAACAGGCCCGGCCAGTTGTGAAATTCGCCCCTGATCCAGATCAGGTCGCTTCTTGTCTGGTCGTCCAGTGGCACGCCGGGGCGTATGCCCGCGTGGCAGAAGAAAAAATCGCCGAATGAGTGCGACAGCGGCAGGGCGCCGATGAACTGCCGGTGTTCGGCCGGCGCCAGCCGTCCCAGCGCCTCTGCTGTGCGGGGGTCGCGGAAGTCGGGGTCCGCGACGCCGTAGGACATGGCCGTCGCGGCTCCGCCGTGGCGGGCGAAGATACTTTCGGCGTCCGGGGTCGCGAGAAATTCGAGAAAGCCCGCGTCATGATTGCCAAGCACCGCCAGATTGCGCTCGTCGTGCGCCTGCGCGGCGATCAGGAAATCGATGACGCCACGCGAATCGGGCCCACGGTCGACATAGTCGCCGAGATGGATGATGCGCCAATCGGCCGGCGGGTCGTCGGCCAGTTCGGCGGCTATGCGCCGATGCATCTCTTCAAGCAGATCGAGACGGCCATGGACGTCGCCGATGGCGTAGAGCCGCATGCCGGGTGGAGCGGCGGCGTCCAGATAATGAATGCCGGCCAAGACGATCAGCCGACGACGATGATGTGCAGTGCGCGCGGCCCGTGCGCGCCGAGGATGATCTTCTGCTCGATGTCGCCCGACCGTGACGGGCCGGTGATGAAGTTGAGCGTCCTCGGCATCTCGCCCTTGCCGAATTTCTTGCGGACCTTGGCGAGAACCGCCTCCATGTCGCCGTCGACGTCCTTGGCGTCGATGACGACGATGTGATGCTCCGGCAGGAAATTGATCGTCGACGGATTGTCCTTGCCGGACGTCATCACCAGCGTTCCGGTTTCGGCGATGCCGCCAAAAGCATGGCTGACCCCCACCGCGTCGCGGCCATCGGACGGACCGCTCAGCACCTCGAGCGCCTTCTGGTCGGTCCACGGCATTTTCGACAGTCTCTTGTCGGCGCCCATGCGCACCGAAGCCGGCAGGTTCTTCGACCTGAGATAGTTCGACACGGCTTTTGGCACATCGGCGGACGAGGCGACATGCTTGACGCTGGCCGACACCTTTTCCGCCTGCTTCACAAACAGTTTGGTGCGTGCGTCGGCCGGCAGCTTGCCGCGTTCGGGAATGATGCCGCTCGGCGCCCTGGCGATGCGATCTTCAATCGCCGCGCGCCGTTCGGCGTCGCCTGGCCCTGCCCCGACCGAGGCGCGGACCTTGGCCATGATCGCGTCGCGTCCGCTCATCTCGACCCCTGTTTGGAGACCGCGTCGCGGTCGCGCCATTGCTGCATGAATGTGCGTCCCTGCGGCGCGGGCAGGTCACGGTGTTTTGTCCATGCGCCGGCGAATGGCAGCCATTTGAACCGGTCGCGTCCAAACGCCGCCAGTCTGATCATCGGAATGCCGAACGACGCCGCCAGGTGGTAAAGCGATGGCCGCTTGGCGAACCAGGCCCACACGCCAAGCCCGTAGCGGGTCGTCGCCGGATTGAGGCCGCGCTCGAACTCGCGTTCGCGCCAGTGCCGCATCATCTTCGGCAGCGGAATGCGCATCGGGCAGACGCTTTCGCAGCGGCCGCAAAAAGTCGACGCGTTGGGCAGGTGCCCGCCCTTGTCGACGCCGATCAGCGACGGCGTCAGCACCGCGCCCATCGGCCCGGGATAGACCCAGCCATAAGCATGGCCGCCGACCGCGTGATAGACCGGGCAATGGTTCATGCAGGCGCCACAGCGAATGCAGCGCAGCATGTCCT
>DDFA01000012.1 GCA_002336975.1 Phyllobacteriaceae bacterium UBA1940 | reverse complement strand
CATTGCCTGAAATACGGCCTGACCGCCAACAATGTGCTTGGCGTCGAAATGGTGCTGATGAACGGCGAGGTCGTGCGCCTCGGCGGCAAGCATCTCGACGGCGACGGCGGCTTCGACATGCTCGGCGTGATGATGGGGTCGGAAGGCTTGCTCGGCGTCGTCACCGAGGTGACGGTGCGCATTCTCAAGAAGCCGGAAACCGCGCGCGCGCTGTTGATCGGATTTGCGAGCAGCGAGGAAGGCGGCCAGTGCGTCGCCGACATCATCGGCGCGGGGATTATTCCGGGCGGGATGGAGATGATGGACCGCCCGGCCATCCACGCCGCGGAGGACTTTGTCCATGCCGGCTACCCGCTCGAATGCGAGGCGCTGCTGATCGTCGAACTCGACGGCCCGCCGGCCGAGGTCGACCACCTGATCGGCCAGGTCGAGGCGCTCGCCGCGCGCAACGGCTCCACCACCTGCCGCGTGTCGCATTCGGAGGCCGAACGGATGACGTTCTGGGCCGGCCGCAAGGCGGCGTTCCCGGCGGTGGGGCGCATCTCGCCCGACTATCTGTGCATGGACGGCACCATTCCGCGCAAGGAACTGCCGAAGGTTCTGGCCGGCATGCGCGCGCTTTCCGACAAGCACGGCCTGCGCGTCGCCAACGTGTTTCACGCCGGCGACGGCAATCTGCACCCGCTGATTCTCTACGACGCCAACATTCCGGGCGAACTGGCGGCGGCGGAAGAGTTTGGCGCCGATATCCTGCGGCTCTGCGTCAAGGTCGGCGGCGTGCTCACCGGCGAGCACGGCGTCGGTATCGAGAAGCGCGACCTGATGCCCGAAATGTTCAACGAGACCGATCTCGACCACCAGATGAGGGTCAAATGCGCCTTCGATCCCAACCATCTGCTCAACCCGGGAAAGGTTTTTCCGCAACTGCGCCGCTGCGCCGAGCTTGGCCGCATGCACGTGCACCAGGGCCAGCTTCCGTTCCCGGATATTCCGAGGTTTTGAGCCATGTCGGAGCACGAAGGGCCACTTACGAAATATCGCAGAACTGACCGGTGGAAGCTGGCTGTAGCCGAAAATCGAACCCAAATCGAAAGGCGGAAGGGCTGGCCACAAAAGCCACTTGTGGCGCCGCCGGCGTCGCCACGTCGCATGGCACTTCTGTGGTTGATACAGCACCAATTCGACGGGGCGAATGTTGGTCGGCTGGATGTATCAGCCGCCGATGACCGAAGATATGAAATGGCTGTTGTCGCAAAAGCTGCTCGTACTTGGACGTGAGTTCGTTTTCAGCCATCGCAGGCAAAATGTTCTCGCAATTACCGAGAAAGGACGTCTTGCCCTTTCTCGTACTGTCATTCGTCGAGCAGATCGTTCTTGGGTTGAGGCCGCCTATTCGAACAACATGCTTACGTGATGAGGCCCGCAGCTTGATGACCACCTTCGCCCCCTCGAACGAGTCCGAAGTCATTGCGGCGGTCTCCTGGGCCGCAGCCGAAACTGCGTCGCTCGAAATCGTCGGCCATGGCTCCAAGCGCGCTATCGGCCGCCCTCCGCAGTGCGAACACACGCTCGACCTGCGCAATCTGTCCGGCGTTTCGCTCTACGAGCCGGAGGAACTGGTGCTGTCGGCCTATGCCGCGACGCCGCTGAAGGAAATCAACCTGCATCTATCGCGCAAGGGCCAGCGACTGGCGTTCGAGCCGATGGACTACGGCCCGTTGCTCGGACAACCGCGCGGGCGGGGGACGATCGGCGGTGTGCTGGCTGCCAACCTGTCGGGCCCGCGGCGGCTGTCGGCGGGTGCGGCGCGCGACCATATCCTCGGCGTCAAGGCGGTGTCGGGGCGCGGCGAGGCGTTCAAGTCGGGCGGCCGCGTGGTCAAGAATGTCACCGGCTACGACATGTCGAAGCTGATGGCCGGCTCATGGGGCGCGCTCGCCGTCGTCACCGAACTGACCTTCAAGGTCCTGCCCGTCGCCGAGACGGAAACCACGCTCGCCATTCGCGGCCTGCTCGACGAGGAGGCGACGGCAGCCATGGCGCAGGCGCTCGGCTCCAGCGCCGAAGTGTCGTGCGCCGCGCATCTGCCCGAGGGCGTCGCCGGCCAGGTCGCCGGCGGGGCGCTCGGCGCCGATGCCGCGACGCTGCTCAGGCTGGAAGGTTTCCCGCCGTCGATCGCCTACCGGCTCGACCTGCTCAAGCGGCTGCTGGGCAAAGCGGGCGCGCTGCAAACGGTCGAGGGCGAGACGTCCAAAGCGATCTGGCGCGATGTCCGCGACTGCATGCCCTTCGCCGACGACACCGACCGGCCGGTGTGGCGGGTGTCGATGTCGCCGTCGCAGGCGCACCGGCTGACTCTAGAGTTGCGGCGCAACACGCCGGCTACCAGTTTCTACGACTGGCAGGGCGGTCTGGTGTGGCTGCGCATGGAAGGCGGCGACCCCGAAGCCGAGGCGATCCGCGCCATGGTCCGACATTTCGGCGGCGGCCATGCAACGCTGGTGCGCGCCAGCCAGGCGGTGCGCGCCGCAACCCAGGTGTTCGAGCCGCAGCCGCCGGCCTTGGCCGAACTGTCGAAAAGGCTGAAAGCTGAGTTCGATCCGCATGGCGTTTTGAATCCCGGCAGGATGGATTAGTATTTCTGCGGCGGAGCCAGCCATGGAGGCCCGGATGAAACTGACGGATGTGCTGAGTTCCGATCCCGACATCGTCTCGGGTGCGGTCGTGTTCAAGGGCACGCGCGTGCCCGTGAGCGCGTTCTTCGAGAATTTGGCCGGCGGGATGTCGGTCGAGGAATTTCTCGAAAACTTTCCGACAGTCGAGAGGGAACAGGCGGAAGAGCTTCTCCGAATCGTCGAGGAGGACGTGAAGCGTCACTTCCCGAAGGCAGCGTGACCGCTATCTTCGATGAAGGCGTCCCGCGCGGCTTGCTGTCGCTGCTGGCAGAAAAAGGCTGCGATGTCTCGGCGTTCTCAAAAGCCTGGAAAGGGACCGGCAATGGAGAATTGATGAGGCTCATCGGCGAAGCAGGCTTTGACTGCCTTGTCACAGGCGACAAGAATCTGCCTTATCAACAAAATCTCGCGGTGCTGCCTTTTTCTGTTGTGGTATTGCCGACCGATAAACTTGAAGACTTGTTGCCGCTGGTTGGATCAATCAGCGGCGCAATATCCGCCGCAGTTCCCGGCGCCGCTTTGTGGGTTGACTGATTCGCATGCAGACCAGTTTCACCCTTCTCCAGCTCGCCGACCCCGATGTGGCCGAAGCCGAAAAAATCCTGCGCAAATGCGTCCATTGCGGTTTCTGCACCGCCACCTGTCCGACCTA
>DDFA01000065.1 GCA_002336975.1 Phyllobacteriaceae bacterium UBA1940 | reverse complement strand
TCGCATAAGATATATTATGGAACTGAAAGAATGCCCGGAACGCAGGCGCGGGCGGCTGCGGTGTCCAGAACGCCGCTTCAGGATCGGTTCGTATCACACTGATATCGAACAATGATTTGAGACAACGTCGCCGTTCACGCGGCTGGCGCAGCGATCTCGATGGTCATGCCGTCATAGGCGGCGTCGACATGGTGCGGCGTTTCGCGCTGGACCGTCTCATAGTCCAGCGGCGTGTGCATATGCGTCAGCACCGCGCGCTTCGGCCTTAGCCGCTCGATCCACAGCAGCGCCTGCGCCAATGAGAAATGGCTCGGATGCGGCCGATACTGCAGCGCATCGATGATCAGTACGTCCAGACCTTCCAGAAGCGGAACCGTCGTGTCGGGAAAGCCGGAGACATCGGCGCAGTAGGCCAGATTGCCGATGCGAAAGCCGAGCGAGGCGATGTCGCCGTGGAACTGGGGCAGGGGTAAAAACGAAATCTCACCGCCCTCTCCCGCGATCCTGACCGGCGCGTCGTGATCGATAATACGCAGGTTCAGGATCGGCGGATACTGGCTTCCCGGCGGAGTCTCGAAACAGTATCCGAAACCCTGAACGAGCCGCTCGGAGGTCTGCAGGTCAGCGCGTATGTCCATCAGCCTGCGCTGGCCGATGACAAAACCTCGCAGGTCGTCGATGCCGTGGATATGATCGGCGTGGGCATGGGTGTAAAGCACGGCGTCGAGCGCGCCCAGCTTCGCCATCAGCATCTGTTCGCGAAAATCCGGGCCGGTGTCGATGACCACGCTTGTGACGCCGTCGGGACCAAGACGCTGCACAAGGGCGGAAGCCCGGCGACGGCGGTTGCGTGGATTTGCCGGATCGCATGCGCCCCAGTCGCCAGTGATGCGCGGCACGCCGGGCGAAGAGCCGCAGCCCAGGATCGTCAGACGGATCGTATCCGTCATCTTGCGTCCGGGCGCTTGGCCTTGGAGAACAGGCGGAAAAAATTGTCGGTAGTCAGGCGCTCGACTTCAGGCTCGTCGACGCCGATCGCACCGGCCAGCACGCGCGCTGTCTGGCGAACATAGGCCGGTTCGTTGCGTTTGCCGCGAAACGGCGGCGGCGCCAGATAGGGCGCGTCGGTTTCGACCAGCAGACGGTCCTTCGGCAGTTCGGCTGCGATCTGCCTGATCGCCTCCGAATTCTTGAAGGTCAGGATGCCCGAGAACGACACATAACCGCCGAGTTCGACGCCGGTGCGGGCCAGCGCCGCTCCCGACGAAAAACAGTGCAGCACGAAGGGGAAGGCCCCCTTCCCTGTTTCCTCGGTCAGGATCGCCGCGATGTCGGCGTCGGCGTCGCGCGCATGGATGACCAGCGGCAGGCCGGTGCGCCGTGCGGCGTCGATATGGGTGCGAAAGCCACGCGCCTGGGCGTCGCGCGGCGCCTTGTCGTAAAAATAGTCGAGCCCGGCCTCGCCGATGGCGACGCATTTGGGATGCGCCGACAACGCCACGATCTGGTCTGCCGATATGCCGTCTTCCTCGCCGGCATTGTGCGGATGGGTGCCGATCGAACACCAGACGTCGCGATGGCGTTCGGCGATCTCGCTGATGGCGTCGAAGCGGCGGATGCGCGTCGAAATCGTCACCAGCGTAGCGACGCCGTCGGCGGCGGCGCGCGCAACGACGTCGTCGCGTTCAGACGCAAAATCAGGGAAGTCGAGATGGCAATGGCTGTCGACTAGCATCTCAGCCATTGGCCTCGTCAGCGGCGACATAGCGCGGGAAGACGCCGGCGGGCGCGGGCAAAGGCGTCCCCGACGCCAGCTCGAATTCGTCCGCGACATGACGGAAGCTCCGCGCGTTCTGGTCGACCGCCAGCAGATCGAGCAGCTTCACCGACGAACCCGGAATGTAGGGCGACATCAGGATGGCGATACGGCGCACAACCTCGGCCGTCGTCCACAGGACGGTCTGCATGCGCGCCGGATCGGTCTTCCTCAGCCCCCATGGCGCTTGTGCTGCGAAATAGCGGTCGGCCGAACCGACGACGTTGATGACCGCCGCCACCGCATTGTGGATGGCCTGTTCGGTCATAGCCGCCCTGCCCGCCGCAAGCGCGTCCGACGCCTCGGCCAAGATCGCCCGGTCCTCGTCGGTCAGAGCGCCTTTTTCAGGAACGACGCCGCCGCAGTTCTTGGCGATCATCGACAGCGACCGCTGCGCCAGATTGCCGATGCCGTTGGCGAGATCGGCATTGGTGCGGTTGACGATCGCCTCATGGCTGTAGCTGCCGTCCTGTCCGAACGGAATTTCGCGCAACAGGAAATAGCGCATCTGATCGAGGCCGTAATGCTCGGCGAGCGACATCGGGTCGACCACGTTGCCGAGCGATTTCGACATTTTCTCGCCGCGGTTGAAGACGAACCCGTGGCCGAACACCCGGCGCGGCAGTTCGATGCCGGCCGACATCAGGAACGCCGGCCAGTAGATGGCGTGAAAACGTACGATGTCCTTGCCGATGACGTGCAGGTTGGCCGGCCAGAAATCCCAAAGCGAAGCGGATTCATCGGGATAGCCGACGCCGGTGATGTAGTTCGTCAGCGCGTCCACCCAGACATACATGACGTGTTTCTCGTCGCCGGGCACCGGCACGCCCCAGTCGAAGGTCGTGCGCGAGATCGACAGGTCCTTCAGGCCGGATTTCACGAACGAGATCACCTCGTTGCGGCGTTCGTCCGGGCCGATGAAGTCGGGATCGTCCTCGTAGAGTTTCAGAAGCCGGTCGCCATAGGCGGACAGGCGGAAGAAATAGCTTTCCTCCTCGACCCATTCGACAGGCGTGCCCTGCGGTCCGTAGCGCACGCCGTCGTCGCGAACCTCGGTTTCCTCCTCGCCGTAATAGGCCTCGTCGCGCACCGAATACCAACCTGCGTAGCCACCCTTGTAGATGTCGCCGCTGGCCGCCATCGCCTTCCAGATCGCCTGGCTCGAAGCGTAGTGGCGCTCTTCGGTGGTGCGGATAAAATCGTCGTTGGAAATGTTCAGCGCCTCGGCCATGCGGCGGAACTCGGCCGAGTTTCGGTCCGCCAGTTGGCGCGGCGAAATGCCTTCCTTGCGGGCGGTCTGCAGCATCTTGATGCCGTGCTCGTCGGTGCCGGTAAGAAAATAGACGTCCTTGCCGTCAAGGCGCTGGAATCGGGCGATGGCGTCGGTCGCGATCATCTCGTAGGCATGGCCGATATGCGGCTTGCCGTTCGGATAGGAAATCGCGGTGGTTATGTAGAATCTGTCGGTCGCCATCGGCTCTGCTTTCACTCAACGCGCTGCAATTAGCGCATCCGGTCGGCTCTGGCTATCCTGCGGCGGACCGAGCGAGGCCGGCCGAGACGCGGTCGAGCAGGCCGACGACGTGCTGGCGCTTGTCGAGGTTGAACGTGACGGTTTCGGCGATGACGCCGTGAGCCTCGTTCCACAACTCGGCCAGTCGGGCGGCATGCCTGGTGTCGCCGCGCATCGCGGCCGCGCTCGACGCCGAGGCGATCCGGTCGAGCAGATGGTCATTAAGGATGGCGAAACGGACTTCGTGATCGCGTCCTGCCACGGCGTCGGCCAGCCGGTACGCTTCAAGCGGGTCCTTTCGCGCCGCCTCAAGATAGGCGTCGGCCGCCGCGATGATGTCGGCCCCGCCATGCTCGGCCAGAAGGATGGCGTTGCGCGCGCTCCCGGCTGCCCCATCAAGCAAGGCTCGCCTTTCGTCGGTATTGGCTGGCAGCGAAATGTTCGTCCCCGCCAGCACCGTCTCGATTTCGGCCTGCGACAGCGGCTGGAATCGCGCCACCTGGCAGCGCGACCGGATGGTCGACAACAGGCTGCCGGGGGCGTGCGAAACCAGCAGGAACAGCACCCTCGCCGGCGGTTCCTCCAAATTCTTGAGCAGGGCGTTGGCGGCATTGCGATTCATGTCGTCGGCGGGGTCGACGATGACAATGCGATAAGAGCCGTCATGCGACCGCAAGGACAGGAAGCGCGACACTTTTCGCATTTCGTCGACGGTGATCGACGTCTTGAATTTCTTGCCGCGCTCGTCGAACGGCCGCGTCAGGTGCAGCACGCCCGGATGCGCGCCGCTGGCGACCTGCCTGAACACCGAGCCGTCCGGATCGGACCCGCCAAAGGGCACGCGCTCGACGCCCGGGTCGGGATTTTCGAGCAGGTATCGCGCCACCTGAAATGCAAAGGTCGCCTTGCCGACGCCGCGCGGACCCGACAGCAGCAAGGCATGATGCAGCTTGCCGTGACGATAAGCGTCGATGACGCTGTCGACCGCCTCGGCATGACCTACCAGGCGCTGGCTCTCGGCGGGATCGGCGATCCCGTCCAGGCTGTCGTGCTGCTCTTGCGCCAGCCGGTCGCTCATGTCGCTCCGCCTGCCGGCCGGGCCGAGATTCGGGCGGCGCGCGCGATCACGCGGTCGACGGCTGCGGAAACAGCGGACGCGACTGCGGTCGGGGAGCGATTGGCGTCGATGACGACACATCGGCCCGGTTCGGCAGCGGCAATGTCGAGGAATGCCTGCCGCCTGCGGCGATGGATTTCCAGCGTTTCCTTCTCGAACCGGTCGGGAACCTCCTTGCCGCGGCGCGATGCGGCGCGCGCCAGGCCAACGGCAGGATCGAGATCGAGAATGATGGTCAAATCCGGCGTCATTCCGTTGACGGTCACCTGTTCGAGCGCTGCGATGAAGTCCGGTGAAAGATTGCCGGTGACGCCCTGATAGACGCGGGTGGAATCAAAGAAACGGTCGCAGAGGACGATTTGACCGGCGTTCACGGCCGGGCGGATGACCTGTTCCACATGGTCGGATCTGGCGGCGGCGAAAAGAACCGCCTCCATCGCCGGGCCCATGGTCTCGGCCGCTCCCGACAGAAGGACGTGACGAACGGCTTCCGCGCCGGGCGATCCGCCCGGCTCCCGGGTGATCAAGACATCGCGGCCGGCGGCGCGAAGGCTTTCGGCAAGCCGCGCCATCTGGGTCGACTTGCCAGCCCCCTCGCCTCCCTCGAATGTGATGAACAGCCCGCGGTTCACGCCTGATTGTCTCCCGCCGATTCCCGCCGGCGCCTGTTGTCCAAGAATTATCCGCGCCCCGCCGTGGCGTCCGCCATCAGGCCGCGAAGCCAGCCGAAAGAGAGTTCGTAGATCGCCCCCCAGGCGCGCTGCGTCAGGCTGCCGACACCGACAGGCTCGGCGGCGAACAGCGGCGCCTGGCGCACCACCCGTTCGTCATCATAGACGACCAGCCTGGCGATCTGCGCGCCCTTGTCGAGCGGCGCGCCGACAGGACCCTGATAGACGATTCGACCGACATAATTCTCGCCGCCGCCGGTCGGCACGAGAATGGAGATTGGCTCCCTGGTCTGAAGTTTGACGCGCGAGGCGGCGCCGCCAAAAACGCTGGCCTCGCCAACGATCTCGTCGCGTCCGAACAGTTCGACCTTGTCGAACGCTGTCATGCCCCATGCGATGACGGCCTTGGCTTCGTCGATGCGATGGCTGTCGCGCTCGAGGCCGGCCAGAGCGAGGAAGAGCCTTCGGCCGTTCTGCTCGGCGGTCGCGACAATCGAATAGCCCTCGCCCTCGGCAAAGCCCGCGACAAGCCCGTCGCTGCCGATGCCGAGCTTGAGCAGCGGATTCTTGTTCTGCTGGGTGATATTGTTCCAGCTGAATTCGGGCAGGCCAAAGCGCGAAAACATCACCGGATAGGTCTTCCACAGATGGTGCGCCAGGTTGACCATGTCGCGCACCGTCGTCTTCTGGCCGGGGGCCGGAAACCCGGTCGGATTGACGAAGGCGGAATTGGCCAGGCCAAGCTGCGCCGCACGCTGGTTCATCGACGCGGCAAATGCGCCTTCCGATCCCGCGAACCCCTCGGCCAGCACGATCGCGGCGTCGTTGGCGTAGATCGCCATCAGGCCGTTCAACAGGTTGCCGACCGAAACCTCGGAATTGAGCGCAGCGAACATGGTGGCGGTGCGCGATGGCGCACCGCCGGTGCGCCAGGCGTGCTCGGACACCTTGTAGGTCGTATTGTCGGCGATCCTGCCGGTCCTGATCGCGTCGAAAACGACCTCGGCGGTCATGATCTTGGCAAGCGACGCCGGCGAAAACGGGGCATCCGCCGCCTTGGACAGGAGCACGGCCCCGGTTTCGGCGTCGATCAGATAGGCGTGTGGCGCGCGGGTCGAGAACTGCTGCGCCTGCTGCGCGCCAGCCGGCGCGGCAAGCACGAGGACGACAGCGAAGATTGCTACGAAATATATCCGGACGACGGGTTTCATGGGCTAGAGCCATCAATAGCCGAACCGGGCGCGCGGTTGAACCGCCTATTCGCAGCTTGCAGCGATTTGTGTCAGTCGCGGACGATGAAGGCGTCCGGCGCGCCGGCGGCCCAGGCCTGCCGCAACAGTGCGTCTTCGGACTGGGCGCCGCGCGGATGCAGGATCACCGAGTGCGACGCTGTCTTGCCGTCGAAGGCGGTTTCGATCTCCGCCCGGCCGAAGGCCGCCAGAACCTTGCCGAGTTTTTCCGCCCTGGCGAAATCCGCGAACGTGCCTGCCGCAATGTAGGGGGCGTCCGCGTCGGCTTGCGCGGCGGTCTGGCCGGTGGCGAATTGCGACAGGACGCCGGCGGCGCGGGCCACACGGTCGTCGGCGTAGGACAGCGGCGCGAGCGCGACTTTTGTTTCCAGGTCGACCGGCCGCCGGACGATCTGCGGCCCGGTCTCGGGCAGTTCGATGGCTGCGGGACGCAATTGGCCTCCGGCCATGTCGAGGACCGGCGCGTCGGTGGACGAGGCAACCTGCACCGGCGCCGAGGGCGCGGGCAATGAGCCGCTATTGGTCAGTTTGCCGGGGAACGCGGCGGCGGCGACCGGTGACACGGCGGATGGACCTGTCGGTGTCGGGCCGGCCATGGCGATCATGACGCCGGTGGCGAGGCCGTCGTCCGGGCCAGGCGCAGCGTTTCCTGGCCGGTAGGACGCCAGCAAATAGGCATCGTCGGCCCCTTCCAGCGGTGCGCGGCCGACATAGTCCACCCGCACGTCGGCGATGCCGCTATGGGTATAGTCCAGCATCTCGGCGGCGCGTTTCGACAGGTCAATCACCCGTCCTTGCGCGTAAGGGCCGCGATCGTTGACCCGGACGATGACCGAAGAACCGTTCTTCAGATTGGTCACCCGGGCGTAGCTGGGCAACGGCATTGTCGGATGCGCCGCCGACAAATGGGTCATGTCGTAGATTTCGCCATTGGCGGTGAGGCGTCCGTGGAACGCGTCGCCATACCAGGACGCCTTGCCCGACCTGGAATAGCCCGGCTGCTCCTTCGGATAATACCACTGGCCCTTGACCTGGTAGGGCCTGCCGATCTGGTCGCGGCCGCCGCCGCGCGGCAGGCGCGAGCGTTTGTTGGTGACCCGCGGACTGGCTTTGACGCCATACTCGGTTTCGGAAAAATATTCCTTGGACTGTGCCTGCGGCTTGTTGCCGACCTTGGCGCGCGGCACCGGCTGAGACGCGCATCCGGCGATCAGCGACGCCCCTATGACTGCCGCCATCGCCACGCCCGTCCGCATCGCCAGCCGGCCAATCTGCAATTTCATTCGAACGTCCCCGCGGGCGAAAGGCCCGGATACCCAGTCAACTGCGCTTCGAACCGGCCAGTCGCCGACACCGCCTGAATGTCCATCTAACGTGGAACTGATTAGCGGTCGCTTAAGCAAATGTGACGCGAAGCGGGCAAATTTGTGACGCCGGCGCCGATTCGAGGTTTGCCGCACCGTCCAATCGCTTGCTTGTGCGAAGCTGCCCTTTTGCGCTACAGCGCCAGCGTCGGAGGGATGGCCGAGCGGTTTAAGGCACCGGTCTTGAAAACCGGCGTGGCGCAAGTCACCGTGGGTTCGAATCCCACTCCCTCCGCCACCATCAAATTGCAAACACCCCACAACCCGATTTGAGCGTCGAAATTCCTTTTGATTTCAAAGGGACTTAGCAGAGGCGACCGAACCTCAGAGACTGCCGGAACGCTGATTTCCCGTCTCAGAATGGCTTTCGTCTCAAACCGAGCGAACCTCGCCCGAATTAGTTCGGTCAGAAAAGATGTATTTATTTCAATAGTTTGGCGTTTCCGAACTACGCCCGAGTTGTAACGGGTGCCGCCAGCAGCCAGCCTGAATAGAGACACCCAACGTGGACGTTCTCGGGCATAAAGGAGCGTAGTCGGGATTGCGATGCCGACGCAGGCAGTACGACATCCTCATTTCCTTCTACGATTGCTGACAAGCTGATTGCAGACGGCTTAAAGAGCCTGTTCGATCTAGCCTGCTCCACCAAGCCCGCTGTCGTCTCCGTTCCGTGCCTCAACCGATATGGCAATATTAACTTCAGTATGCAAAGTGGGAGGAGTAGAGATCAGCGGGAGGCGTCATGTATACGGCAGAGATTAGCAGAACCAGTCCTTCAGCATTCCTTTTCATCATCGACCAGTCCGGTTCGATGGATGAAAGGATGGAAACAGAGCAAACGAAGGCGCAGTTCGTTGCCGACGTACTGAATAAGACCCTCTACCAGCTTGTCATTCGATGCACGCGCGCCGACGGCGTTCGAAACTACTTCGACGTAGGCGTGATTTCTTACGGAAACTCGGTCCAGTCCGGTTTTGCTGGTGCTCTTGGCGGAAAAATTCTGCACCCCCTGTCCGACATTGAAGCCAATCCGCTGCGGATCGAAGAACGCGTGAAGCGCGTGCCAGATGGCGCCGGTGGGCTGGTGGATCAGCCGACGAAATTCCCGGTATGGTTCGATCCGACAAGCTCGGGTGGAACGCCTATGACGGCCGCCATGCGGACCGCAGCGGAAGCCATCGTGGAATGGTGCGACGCGCATCCGTCGTCCTACCCGCCAACCATCATCCATGTGACCGACGGCGCTTCGACGGATGGCGATCCGTCGGCAGTCGCGGACGCTCTGAAGCAAATGTCCACCAGTGACGGCGAATGCCTTCTCTTCAATCTTCATATTACCACCGCAGGCGGTCAGCCGGTGGTGTTCCCCTCTTCGGACAGCGGCCTTGATGAATACGGCCGGTTACTCTTCCGCATGTCCAGCGCCTTCCCCGACCACCTTGTCCAAGTCGCTCGGGACAAGGGCTATGACTCGGTCAGCAGCGAGTCCCGTTTCTTCGGCTACAAGGCGGGCTATGAAGCCATCGTGGACTTCTTCGACATAGGCACGCGCGCAAGCAATCTGCGGTGATGCGATGCGCGTTCTACATCGCTGGACGATGGGGAAACAGGTCACGGAGCCCCACCTGAACGAAGACGCCACCGCGTGCGCCAATGTGAAGGGCATCTATGCCGTCAGCGATGGCGCGTCGGAGTCCTTTGCGTCGCGCCGGTGGGCGCGCATTCTGGTCGCCCGGTATGTGCGGCGGCCGGTGATCGACGAAGCGTGGCTGGCGCATGTTATCGGCGCCTATCACACAGCTTTCGACCGGGCGACAATGTCGTGGAGCGCGCAAGCCGCTTTCGACCGGGGCAGTTTTGCGACGCTCTTGGGGCTGCGGCTCGGTCCGGACGGCGTATCCATCTTAGGCATTGGGGACTCGCTTGCCGTGTTGGACGATGGGGCCGAAATTCGTGCCACGTTCCCCTACAGTGAACCGGAACAGTTCTGGGCAAACCCGCTCTTGCTTTCGACCATCCTCGACAGGAATTCGGCGATCCTTGGCGCCAATTTCACGACGCACTGGCGCCTAGATGGCACCTCTAAGCTCTTCTGTATGACGGACGCCATAGGGGCTTGGCTTCTGTCCGACCGGCCCGAGCGCATCGCCCGCTTACGAGCCCTTCAGACGCGCGCGGAATTCGTTGCCTTGGTCGAAGACGCACGTGCCGACGGCACCATGCGTCGGGACGACACCACCCTTCTAGTGATCGGTTAGGGGGTGCGCAGTGTCCGCCTATCCGACCATGGACCAGTACAACGACACGGTTCAGCACCCGCAGACCGCGTTCAGCGATCCCATCTTGAAAGCGGCGAAGATCGCCACGAACGGCATGGGGCTTCCCATCGCGCTTGGTGGCGGATTCGCGCTCACCTACACGGCGACAGCCCAAGGCCGGAAGTTCGCGATCCGCTGCTTCCACAAGGAAGCGAAGGGCCTTGAAGCCCGTTACGGGCACGTAGACAAAGGGCTGCGGACGGCAGGCGGTTCCTACTTCGTCGGCTTCGAATACCAGCCCACCGGCGTTCTGGTGAATGGCAAGCGCTACCCCATCGTGAAGATGGATTGGGTGGACGGCGACACGCTTGGATCGTTCCTTGAAGACAACTATTCCGACAAGATGTTGATTTCCGCTGGGAGCTGA
>DDFA01000001.1 GCA_002336975.1 Phyllobacteriaceae bacterium UBA1940 | reverse complement strand
GCAACCGGTCCAGCCCGCGCCGCAGCCGGAGCTGGCCTGGGCGCAGACGCCGCCGGCGGCCAGCCAGGGCTGGGGCCAGCAACTGGGTGCCCCGCAGCCAGCCGTCATGCCTCAGCCGGTCATGATGCAGCCGCCGCTTTATCCGCCGCAGCCGCCGGTTCAGGCCTGGCCTCAGTTCGCCCCCCAGCCGTGGTTCCCGCCGCCGCCCTACATGCAGCCCCAGCCGGCGGTCTATGCGCCGCATCCCTACGCCGCGCCTTATGCGCCGCCGCCGCCCTACGCGCCGCATCCGCTGCACTATCCGCCGCAGGCCGTCGAGCCGGCGCCGCCGGCGCGGCGCGACGACCTGTCCGCCAGCGCCGTCGACGAGATTCGCGGCAGCCTGCGCGAATTCCGCGACGCGGTGCGCAACCTGACCGAATCCCGGTCCCGCGCCGCCCGCTGAGTTTCAGCCCCGCGCGTCTTCGCCCGATTTCGCAGCCTTTGCGGCATCGGGTGCCGCAATGCCGCATGGGGATTGCCCGCCGTTCGTGCCAATTTGAGCGCCACGCGTCCAATTGGACGCGCAAAGGACGCTCTAGCATTTTGAATCAGCTGCATCGTGCTTTCGAAAATCGATTCCGATTTTCTGGCCGATGCAGTAGTGGCCTGTAGGGGGAGACAAGGCGATGGCGCAAATAATCGATGGCAGGGCGGTCGCGGACGAGGTGATCGCAACCGTGACGCGCGAGGCCGCTTCGCTGAAGAAATCCGCCGGCGTGACGCCGGGCATCGCCGTGGTCATCGTCGGCGAGGACCCGGCCAGCCAGGTCTATGTCGCGTCGAAGTCGAAGAAGGCCAGGGAGTGCGGTTTCCATTCGGTGCAGCACACGCTGCCCGAAAACACCTCGGAGGCGGACCTGCTGGCGCTGGTGGCGAGCCTCAACGCCGATCCGGCCATCCACGGCATCCTGGTGCAGCTGCCGCTGCCGCGCCACATCGATTCGGCCGCCGTCATCCAGGCGATCTCTCCCGACAAGGACGTCGACGGCTTCCATCTCGTCAATGTCGGCCGCCTCGGCGCCGGCCTGCTCGACGGCGCCTTCGTGCCGTGCACGCCAGCCGGCTCGATGCTGCTGATCCAGCGGGCGAGGGGAGACGACCTGTCCGGCCTCAACGCCGTGGTGCTCGGCCGCTCCAACATCGTCGGCAAGCCGATGGCCAATCTGCTGCTCGCCGCCAACTGCACGGTGACGATCGCCCATTCCCGGACGAAGGATCTTCCGGCGATGGCGCGCACCGCCGACATTCTGGTCGCCGCCGTCGGCCGTCCCGAGATGGTCAAGGGCGACTGGGTCAAGCCCGGCGCCATCGTTATCGACGTCGGCATCAACCGTATCGCCGCGCCGGAAAAGGGCGAAGGCAAGACCCGTCTCGTCGGCGACGTTGATTTCGACGAGGCGGCGAAGGTCGCCGGCGCGATCACGCCGGTGCCGGGCGGCGTCGGGCCGATGACCATCGCCATGCTGATGGCCAACACGCTGGTCTCCGCCTGCCGCACGGCTGGCCTCAAGCCTCCGAAGTTTTGACCACTTCCCGCGTCTGACGCCATCTTGTAAAGCTGACTTGCATGCCCGAACCGATTGTCCCGGGCCGGCAGTTCGCTTTTCTGCTGGTCGACAAGTTTTCGCTGTTTGCCCTCGCGGCGGCCATCGACATTGTCCGGTCGGCCAATCGCCTTGCGGGGCGCGACTTCTATGCGTGGAAGACCGTGTCCGCCAATGGCGACGCCGTCGTCGCGTCGAACGGCCTGCCGCAGAAGATAGACTTCGCCATCGCCGACCTGCCGCCGGTCGACATCCTGTTTGTCTGCGCCGACCTGACGGTCGAGTTTCCCGGCAAGGCGAAGGCGATCGCCGCGCTGCGCAATCTCGGCAGGCGAGGGGCGGCGCTGGGCGGCTTTTCCGTCGGCCCCTATCTGCTGGCCGAGGCCGGCCAGCTCGACGGCTACGCCTGCACCATTCACTGGGAGCACCGGGCGAGCTTTCGGGAACGGTTTCCCGACATCGAGCTGACCGGTTCGGTCTTCGCCATCGACCGCAAGCGCTACACCTGCGCCGGCGGCGCGACGACCATCGACCTGATGCTGGAGATCGTCCGCTCCGATTTCGGCGCCGGGCTGGCGTCCGAGGTCGCCAACCAGTTCCAGTACGAGCGCATCCGCTCCTCCACCGACCGCCAGCGCGTCGGGCCCGAACGAGACCTGACCGGCAAGTCGCAGAAGCTGAAGAAGATCGTCGAGCTGATGGCCGACCGCGTCGACGATCCGCTGACCGCCGTGCAGCTGGCCAATTCGGTCGATCTGTCGGTGCGGCAGGTCGAGCGCCTGTTCCTGCGCCATATGAACATGACGCCCGGCCGCTACTACATGCGGCTGAGGCTTGAGCGCGCCCGCGAACTGCTGCGCCAGACCAACCTGCCGATTCTCGATGTCGCCATCGCCACCGGCTTCACCTCGCATTCCTATTTCGCCCAGTCCTACCGGCTCCAGTTCGGCCGCCCGCCCAGCGAGGAACGGCGCACGACCTATTAGGACAGGCTGCCCAACTCCCCATCCGGCCCGGACACGTTGCGCAAAGTATGTAATCTGTCATTGTCCTGTCCGTCCTCATTCGTTAGCTTTCCCTGAGACGGATGGAGGCAAGACATGTCCGCTTTGTCGCGCGCGATCGTTTCATTTGCCGCCACGGCCTTGCTGACCTTCGGCGCGGCCGCCGCCGATCGCACCATCATCGTCCTCGACGCCTCCGGCTCGATGTGGGGCCAGATCGACGGCAAGCCGAAGCTCGAGATCGCGCGCCAGACCCTCAAGACCGTGCTGCAATCTGTGCCGGCCGACGCCGAGCTTGGCCTGATGGCCTACGGCCACCGCCACAAGGGTCAGTGCGACGACATCGAACTTGTCGTCCCGCCGGCCGCCGGAACCGCGGCCGCGATTTCCCAGGCCGCCGATACGATGAAGTTCCTCGGCAAGACGCCGTTGTCGGAAGCGGTGCGCCAGGCGGCCGAGGCGCTGCGCTACACCGAGGAAAAGGCGACGGTGGTGCTGATCACCGACGGCATCGAGACCTGCAATGCCGATCCCTGCGCGCTTGGCAGGGAGCTTGAGCAGTCGGGCGTCGACTTCACCGCCCATGTCGTCGGCTTCGGCCTCACCGACGAGGAAGGCAAACAGGTCGCCTGCCTCGCCGAAAACACCGGCGGCAAATATATCCAGGCCGGCGACAGGCAGGCGCTGGAAGACGCGCTCAAGACCGTCGTCGTCGCCCAGCCCGCCGCTTCGGAGCCCGCGCCCAAGCTCGAATACAATTTCGCGCCCGGCGCGGTTCTGTCGGCGTCCGGCGCCCAGCCATCGCCCATCGATGTCCATTTCGAGGTTTTTAAGACCGATTCCGCCGGCGCAAGAACCGATCAGGCGTTCAGCGACTATCAGGGGGCGAAGGGCAATCTGGAGCCTGGCGGATACGTCGTCGTCGCCACCAGCGGCAATGTGTCGGTCGAGCAGCCCTTGACGATCGAAGCGGGCAAAGCGGCGTCGCCGACGCTTGATCTGAACGCCGGCGCGCTGCTGCTGCGCGCCTTGCCGTCGCCCGGCGCGCAGCCGGACGGCAATGCGCAGATCATTGTCGACTATCCCGGCGAGGGTGTCTCGACCGCCAATTACGGGGAACTCAAGACCGTCGTGCCGGCCGGCGAAACCGTCGTGACCGTCAAGCTCGGGGCCGGAGAGGCGACCGAGACCTTCCAACTCGCGGCCGGGCAGACGATCAGCAAGGACATCATTGTCGGCGTTGGCAAGGCTGTGGTCGACGCCTACTACGCCGCCGGCGGCGAGAAGGTCGATTCAGGCGGGCTGTCGTGGAGAATCGTCAAGGCCGCCAAACAGCTGGACGGTTCGCGCGAACAGGTGACCTATGGCTTCGGTCCGGGCGTCCAGTTCGACCTGCCGCCGGGCGAATATGTCGCACTCGTCGAAATGCAGGCCGCGTCGCGGGAACAGCCGTTCAGCGTCAAGGTCGCCGAGCGCACCGACGTCGCGGTCGCGCTCGACGCAGGCGTGGTTGCGATCAGTGCGTCCGGCGGTGAGGAATTCCGCATCTTCGAGGCGAAGAAGAACCTGCAAGGCGAGCGCATTCAGGCCACATACGGCTACGGCGACGCCATGCAGACGACGCTTGGAGCCGGCGACTATGTCGTCGTCACCCGCTTTGCCAGCGACAAGCCGGAGGCCGAAACCGCGTTTTCGGTCAAGGCCGGCGAACGCACGGAAGTCGTCGTTCCCTGATCCTGCCAGCCACGGCCAGCGCGCCGGTCACGAAACCTTGCGCGCTGGTTCAATTGATTCTGTTGCACAGCACCGAGGACATCCGCCGCTTCTGCACTAGCTAGTCTCATATCTGCAAGGACAGGAGAGATGAGATGAAACTCAAGAAACTGCTGACTCTGTCGCTCGGCGCCACGCTCGCCATGATCTCGATTGCGCGCGCCGACATCACCATCGGCCTCGTCGCACCGCTGACCGGCCCCGTCGCCGCCTATGGCGAGCAGGTCAAGAACGGCGCCGAAACCGCCGTCGCCGAAATCAACAAGGCCGGCGGCATTCTGGGCCAGCAGGTGGTGCTGAAGCTCGCCGACGACGCCGGCGATCCGACACAGGGCGTGTCCGCCGCCAACGGCCTGGTCGGCGAGGGAGTAAAGTTCGCGGTCGGGCCGGTCACCTCCGGCGTCGCCATTCCCGCGTCCGACGTGTTCGCCGAAAACGGCCTGCTGATGGTGACGCCCACCGCCACCGCGCCGGACCTCACCAATCGCGGCCTGACCAACATCCTGCGCACCTGCGGCCGTGACGACCAGCAGGCCGACGTCGCCGCCGCCTATGTCGTCGCCAATCTCAAGGACAAGAAGATCGCCATCGTCGACGACAAGGGCGCCTACGGCAAGGGTCTGGCGGACGCGTTCCGCAACGCCATCAAGGCCGGCGGCGTCGCCGAGACCGTCGATCTGTCGATCAATCCCGGCGAGAAGGACTACGCCGCCGTCGTCACCCGCCTCAAGGAAGCCGGCGTCGAGGTCCTCTACTACGGCGGCTATCACCCCGAGGCCGGTCTCTTGGCGCGCCAGTTGAAGGACGCCGGCGTCTCGCTGCAGATCATCGGCGGCGAGGGCCTGTCCAACACCGAATATTGGGCCATCGGCAACGAGGCGTCGGCCGGCACGCTGTTCACCAACGCGTCGGACGCCACCAAGAGCCCGAATTCGGCCGCCGCCATCGCCGCGCTCCAGGCCAGGAGCATTCCCGCCGAGGCCTTTACCCTCAACGCCTATGCGGCGGTCGAAGTGCTGAAGGCTGGCATCGAGAAGGCCGGCAGCGCCGATGATGCGGCGGCGGTCGCCGCTGCGGTCAAGGACGGCCAGCCGATCAAGACCGCCATCGGCGACCTGACCTATGGCGAGACCGGCGACCTGACCTCGCCGAGCTTCTCGCTCTACAAGTGGGAAGACGGCAAGATCGTCGCCGCCCAATAGACCGCGTCAGCGGGCGAACACGCTTCCACCCGTGTCCGCCCGCCCCGCGATCGCGCGGAAGGCCGCGAACAGTTCGCGGCCCATGCCGAAATCATTGCCTGACAGATCGGCGTCCGCCTGCGGCCGGGCCGCCAGTTCGGCCCCGGATACGAGAACTTCCAGCGTTCCGCTCTCCCCGTCGAGGCGGATCATGTCGCCGTCGCGCACTCTGCCGATCGGCCCGCCGTCCAGCGCCTCCGGCGTCACGTGGATCGCGCTCGGAACCTTGCCCGACGCGCCCGACATGCGCCCGTCCGTCACCAGCGCCACCTTGAAGCCGCGGTCCTGCAGCACGCCGAGGATCGTCGTCAGTTTGTGCAGTTCCGGCATGCCGTTGGCCTTCGGGCCCTGGAAGCGGATCACGGCGATGAAATCCCGCTCCAGTTCGCCGGCCTTGAACGCCGCGTTCAGCGCGTCCTGGCTGTCGAACACCAGCGCCGGCGCTTCGACGACGCGCCGCTCTGCCTTGACCGCCGACGTCTTGCTGATCGCGTGGCCGAGATTGCCGGTCATCACTTTCAGCCCGCCTGTCGGATGGAACGGCCTGGCCGCCGTCGCCAGCACCTTGGCGTCGCCGGGCAGTTTTGGCGCCGGTTCGCGCTTCACCGTCCCGTCGCGGCCAAGCTTCGCCTCGACCGCATAGGCGTCCAGCCCGTCGCCCCACACCGTCTGCACGTCGTCATGCAGATAGCCCGCCGACAGCAATTCGCGGATCAGGAACCCCATGCCGCCGGCCGCGGCGAAATGGTTCACGTCGGCCAGCCCGTTCGGGTAGACCCTGGCCAGCAGCGGCGTGATGTCGGAGAGGTCCGAAATGTCCTGCCAGGTCAGCGAAATTCCCGCCGCCTGCGCCATCGCGATCAGGTGGATCGTGTGGTTGGTCGAGCCGCCGGTGGCGTGCAGGCCCACCACGCCGTTGACGATCGACCGCTCGTCGATCATCCGCCCCACCGGCGTATAGGCGTTGCCCAGCTGGGTGATCGCGATCGCCCGCTTCGCCGCCTCGCGGGTCAGCGCGTCGCGCAGCGGCGTGTTCGGGTTGACGAAGGAGGAGCCGGGCGTGTGCAGCCCCATGATCTCCATCAGCATCTGGTTTGAATTGGCGGTGCCGTAGAAGGTGCAGGTGCCGGGCCCGTGATAGCTCTTCGATTCGCACGCCAGCAATTCGTCGCGGCCGACTTTTCCCTCGGCATAGAGCTGGCGGATGTGCGCTTTCTCGTCATTGGGCATACCGCTGGTCATCGGCCCGGCGGGAATGAACACCGCCGGCAGATGGCCGAAGGTCAGCGCCGCGATCGTCAGGCCGGGCACGATCTTGTCGCACACGCCGAGATAGACGGCGGCGTCGAACATGTTGTGCGACAGCCCGATCGCCGCCGCCATGGCGATGACGTCGCGCGAAAACAGCGACAGCTCCATGCCCGGCTGGCCCTGGGTGACGCCGTCGCACATCGCCGGCACGCCGCCCGCCACCTGCGCCACGCCCCCGGCCTCGCGCGCCGCCTGCTTGATCAGTTGCGGGAATGTCTCGAACGGCTGATGCGCCGACAGCATGTCGTTATAGGCGGTGATGATGCCGAGGTTCGGCGCGGCGTCTGCGCCGAGCGCGGTCTTTTCCGCAGGCGAACACACCGCAAAGCCGTGGGCGAGGTTGCCGCAGCCCAGCACCGCGCGATTGGCCCGTTTGCCCGCCGCCGCGTCGACGCGGCCTAGATAGGCCTCGCGTCCGGATTTCGAACGTTCACGGATGCGGTTGGTGATGGCGGCGATGTCTTTGCGTGCGGTCATGTTCGTGTCCCAGGTTCGGCGGCTCACGCCGCCCAGAAAATCTCCACCGGCGATGCAGCCGCGTCGATGACGCGCCGGATCGGCAGCCGCGACCCGTCGGCCAGCGCCTGGTCCAGCGCCGCCTTCTTCGCCTCGCCTTCGATATGCAGCGCGACGTAGCGGGCGGTCGCGATCGGCGGCAGCGTCAGGGTCAGCCGCGCCTCGCCGGCGCTTGGCGCATTCGCCGCCGCGACAAGCCTGTGCGTCTTCATGTCGAGCAACTGCTCGATCTCGGCCGCGTCGGCGAAGAACGAAGCGGTATGGCCGTCGGTTCCCATGCCCAGCACGACGACGTCCAGAGGCAGGCGCAGCACTTCGATCAGATTGTTGGCGGCGCTCGCGGCTTCCTCCGCCGAGGGCGCCGGAGAATAGAGCGGCAGGAAGCTGGCGGCGTTGGCCGCGCCTTCCAGCAGCGTCTCGCGCACCAGCCTGGCGTTGGAACGGTTCGACTCCATCGGCACGAAGCGTTCGTCGACCAGCGTCACTGTCACCCTGCTCCAGTCGACTGCCTCTTTCGACAGCCGGCGCAGCATCGCCGTCGGCGTCGTGCCGCCCGAGACAGCCAGTGTGGCCGCCCCGCGCGCTTCAATTGCGCGGGTCAGATGGTCGGCGATGTCTCCCGCCAGCGCAGAAGCGAGGTCGGGCCGGGAGACGAAATCATGGCGGGTGACCTTCAGGTCTGAAGGCATGCGCACCTCCACGCGTCGGGATTGGAATACCCCCACCCCGTACCCCTCCCCACAAGGGGGAGGGGGATTCTGAGGCGTTGCCGCCCCCCTCCCCCTTGTGGGGAGGGGTACGGGGTGGGGGTAAATGCTGAGCGGCTACTCATCAATCGCTTTCGTGCCAGGTTCGGCCATCGCGCTCGATCAGCGCCACCGAGGCCGAAGGGCCCCATGTGCCCGAGGTATAGCCTTGCACGTCCTGGTGGGTCTCGGCCCAGGCGTTCTGGATCGGGTCGATCCATTTCCACGCCGCCTCCACCTCGTCGCGGCGCATGAACAGCGTCTGGTTGCCGCGCACCACGTCCATCACCAGCCGCTCATAGGCGTCCGGGTTCCGCTCGGTGAAGGATTCGGCGAAACTCATGTCGAGCGCGATCTGCTTCAGGCGCATGCCGCCGGGTCCCGGATCCTTGATCATGATCCACTGTTTGACGCCTTCGTCGGGCTGCAGCCGGATCACCAGCTGGTTGGCCTGGATGCGGCCGGCGCCCTCGCCGAAGATCGAGTGCGGGATCGGCTTGAACTCGATGACGATCTCCGACACCCGCGACGCCAGCCGCTTGCCGGTGCGCAGGTAGAACGGCACGCCGGCCCAGCGCCAGTTCTCGATTTCCGCCTTGATGGCGACGAAAGTCTCGGTGTCCGACGCCGCGCCGAGTTCTTCCTGGTAGCCCTTGACCGGCCCGCCGGCGGATGCGCCGGCGCGATACTGGCCGCGCACCGTTTCCTTGGCCGCCTCGTTGCCGTTGATCCGCTTCAGCGCCCGCAGCACCTTCAGCTTCTCGTCGCGCACCGCGTCCGCGTCCATCACCGACGGCGCTTCCATCGCCACCAGGCACAGCAGCTGCAGAATATGGTTCTGTACCATGTCGCGCAGCGCGCCTGCGGTGTTGTAGTAGGTGATGCGGTCCTCGAGCCCGACCGTCTCGGCCACCGTGATCTGCACATGGTCGATATGGGCCGAGTTCCAAAGCGGCTCGTAGAGCGCGTTGGCGAAGCGTAGCGCCATCAGGTTCTGCACCGTCTCCTTGCCGAGATAGTGGTCGATGCGGAAAATCTGGTGTTCGTCGAACACCTCGCCGATCTGGTCGTTCAGGACCCTCGCCGACGCAAGGTCGCGGCCGATCGGCTTTTCCACGACGATGCGCGAATTGTCGGTCAGCAGGCCGTTTTCGCGGATCAGCCGGGCGATGTCTCCAAACAGCGCCGGCGCCACCGCCATGTAGAAGACGCGGATGCGGCTTGAATCGCCGATCGCCTGCTTTAGCGCCGCGAAACCGTCGCCGCTCTTGGCGTCGGCCGGCACATAGCTCAGCCGATCGAGGAACGAACCGAGCTGCGCCTCGTCGATCTCCTCGGGCTTGACATGGTCGCTGATCGCCTTGCGGGCAAACTCGCGATATTCCTCGTTCGTCATCTTGGTGCGCGACGAGCCGATGATGCGCGTCGGCTCGGTGAACTGGCCGGCGCGCTGCCTTTGGTACAGCGCCGGCAGCAGCTTGCGCTCCGCAAGGTCGCCGGTGCCGCCGAAAGCGATGAAGTCGAAGGGCTCAACAGGAATGATCTGGCTGGTCATGCGTCGTCCGACAGTTGGTGACGGTCTTCTATTCTAATCGATTTAAAGTGCCAAGTCTGGTTCATGCGCCTGCTACAGCTTGACACATGCGGCGTCGCGTCGATTGTGGTTCAAGGCTTCGCAACGCCGCCGGGCAGCATACCGCGCAGCGCCTGGGAAACGCAAAGCCGCGCAGGGAGATATTATGGGCCAGCACCTGTCACGCACGGTCGCCGAAGGCGTCGCCTTCATGCAATTGATCGACGGCAAGCCGGCCGACGCGCTGTCGGGCGAGCGCCTCGACGTCGCCTCGCCTTCGGACGGAAAGGTGTTCGCGTCGATCCCGTCGGCGGGCCAGGCCGATGTCGACCGCGCCGTCGCCGCCGCTCGCAGGGCGTTCGACGATGGCCCGTGGTCGCGCATGCCGGCGGCCGACCGCGGCCGCTGCCTGACCAGGCTGTTCCAGCTGGTGGAGAAACACGGCGAGGAACTGGCGGCGCTCGAATCGCGCGACACCGGCAAGCCGATCCGCCAGGGCAAGGCCGACGTGGTCGCCACCATGCGCTATTACGAGTTCTACGGCGGCGCCGGCGACAAGCTGCACGGCGACACCATTCCCTTCCTGCCGGGCTACACGGCGCTGACCCTGCGCGAGCCTCATGGCGTCGTCGCCGGCATCATTCCCTGGAACTACCCGATGCAGATTCTCGCCCGCGTTGTCGGCGCGGCGCTTGCGATGGGCAACACGCTGGTGGTCAAGCCGGCCGAGGACGCCTCGCTGACCACTATCCGCATCGCCCAGCTGGCGCTCGAGGCCGGGCTGCCCGACGGCGTGTTCAACGTCGTCACCGGTTATGGCCGCACCGCCGGGGCGGCGCTGTCGGCGCATCCGGGCGTCGACTATGTCACCTTCACTGGCTCGACCGGCACCGGAACCGCGATCCAGCAGGCGGCGGCCGTCAACAATCGCGGCGTGACGATGGAGCTGGGCGGCAAGTCTCCGCAGATCGTCTTCGCCGACGCCGACATCGACGCGGCGCTGCCGGTCCTGGTCAACGCCATCATCCAGAACGGCGGCCAGACCTGTTCGGCCGGCAGCCGCGCGCTGATCGAGCGCCCGGTCTACGAACGCGTCGCCTCGGGGCTCGCCGAACGCTTCGGAAAACTCGTCGCCGGGCCGCATGACGCCGACCTCGATCTCGGCCCGATGATCAATCCGCGCCAGCGCGACAGGGTCGCCGCCATGATCGCCGCTGCCAAAGCCGCCGGCGCGACGGTGCTGGCGCGCGGATCGGTCGCCCCTGACGCCCCGTCAGGCGGCTGGTACCAGGCGCCGGCGCTATTCGGTTCGGTCGATCCCGACGCCGTCATCGCCCGCGAGGAGGTTTTCGGTCCGGTCCTGACCCTGTTCCCGTTCCAGGGCGAGGACGAGGCGATCCGCCTCGCCAACGGCACCGATTACGGGCTTGTCGCCGGTGTGTGGACCCGCGATGGCGGCCGCCAGCACCGCGTCGCCAAGCGGGTGCGCGCCGGCCAGGTCTTCGTCAACGGCTATGGCGCCGGCGGCGGCATCGAACTGCCCTTCGGCGGCTTCAAGAAATCCGGCCACGGCCGCGAAAAGGGCATCGAGGCGCTCTACGACATGAGCGCCACCAAGACGATTGTGTTCAATCATGGCTGAGGCCGCGGTTCGCCGCCAGGCGAGTTGAGCGGTCCAGCGGACTTTCAGGCCGGTCGAACGCCCGGAGCCAGGGCTGACGGCCGTGCGTCATCGCAGGAAGAGGAAATTTTATGCGTCTCAAGAACAAGGTCGCTATCATCACCGGCGCGGCGTCCGGCTTCGGCGAGGGGATGGCGAAACGTTTCGCCGAGGAAGGCGCGAAGATCGTCGTCGCCGATCTGAATTCCAAGGGCGCCGAGAAGGTCGCCGACGATATCGGCAAGGCCGCCATCTGGATCCAGACCGACGTATCGCAGCGTTCCGAGATCGACGCGATGGTCAAGGCGGCCACCGACGCGTTCGGGCGCGTCGACATCATGGTCAACAACGCCGGCTATTCGCACCGCAATGGCGATATGCTGGACGTTTCGGAAGAGGTTTTCGACCTGATCACCGCCGTCAACATGAAGGCGATCTATCATTCGACCCTGGCGGTCGCGCCGCTGATGGAAAAACAGGGGTCGGGCGTCATCATCAACACCGCCTCGACCGCCGGCCTGCGGCCGCGCCCCGGTCTCACCTGGTACAACGCCTCAAAAGGCTGGGTCATCACCGCCACCAAGTCGATGGCGGTCGAATTCGCGCCGAAGAACATCCGGGTCAACTGCCTGTGTCCGGTGGCGGGCGACACCGCCATGCTGGCGACGTTCATGGGCGAGGACACTCCGGAAAAGCGCGCCCAGTTCCGTTCCAGCATTCCGCTTGGGCGGCTGTCGACCCCGCTCGACATCGCCAACGCCGCGCTCTATCTCGCATCCGACGAAGCCGCCTTCATCACCGGCGTGGCGCTCGAGGTCGACGGCGGCCGCTGCATCTGACCGCCGGCGGTGACGGTCAGGTCTCGTCCACCACCCAGGTGTCGGGCCGGTCCGCGCCGTCCGAATGCTCGACGTGCCACCGTCCGGTCACGTCCTCAAACTGGATGTCGGTCGTTTCGCCCGAAATCCGTTGCTCGCGCGCCGCCCGCTTGGCGGCGGCCCTGGCGCTGTCGCGGTCCCTGAACGTCTCGGAAAAGACGTTCCCGACCTTGTAGGCCCAGCCGCCGTCATGCTCGACAATCCGGTAGACCACCGGTTCGGTCTCAGTTTCCGACATCTCACCCTCCACTGTCTTGAAGTGAGAACGGCTGGATTGTGGATCGGTTCCGGCGTGCTATGGAATTATGCTGACGACGGCGGATAGACTTGCCAGGACCGTCAGTGTGGGAGATTTGCCGGAATGAACAGGGTCGCGATCACGGGAACCGGCATTTTCACGCCTGCCGAAGTGGTCACCAATGCCGAGCTTGTCGCCTCCTACAATGAATACGCCCGTCGGTGGAACCAGGCCAATGCCGCTGCGATCGCGGCAGGCGAGGCCGCCGAACTGCCGATGTCGAGCGAGGAGTTCATCGTCAAGGCCTCGGGCATCGAGCAGCGCTATGTGATGAACAAGTCCGGCATCGTCGATCCCGGCCGCATGGCGCCGAAACTGCCGCCGCGACCCGATGGCGAGCTGTCGATCATGGCCGAGATCGCCGTCGACGCCGCCCGCAAGGCGCTCGACCGCGCCGGCCGCGACGCTTCCAGCGTCGACGCCGTCATCTGCGCCGCCTCCAACCACGAGCGCGCCTATCCGGCGATCGCGGTCGAGATACAGCAGGCGCTCGGGATCAAGGGGTTCGGCTTCGACATGAACGTCGCCTGCTCGTCGGCGACGTTCGGCATCCAGGCCGCCGCCGACATGATCCGCTCCGGCTCGGCGCGCGCCATCCTGATGGTCAATCCCGAAATCACCTCCGGCCACCAGGAATGGCGCGACCGCGACTGCCACTTCATCTTCGGCGACGTCTGCACCGCCGTGCTGCTGGAACGCGTCGACAACGATGTCGACGGCGCCTGGGAGATCGTGTCGACGCGGCTGGCGACCGAATATTCCGTCAACATCCGCAACAATAACGGCTTCCTGCGCCGCGCCCACGACCAGATGGAGCCGCGCCGCGACATGCAGTTCATGCAGGAGGGCCGCAAGGTCTTCAAGCAGGTGGTGCCGATGGTGGTGGAGCTGATGACCGGCCACCTGGCGGACGAGGGGCTTCAGCCGTCGCAGCTGTCGCGCATGTGGCTGCATCAGGCCAACAAGAACATGAACGACATGATCGGCGCCCGGGTGCTCGGCCGCGAGCCGACGCGCGAGGAACAGCCCAACGTGCTTCAGGACTACGCCAACACCTCCTCGGCCGGCTCGATCATCGCCTTTTCGAAGTTTTCCGACGATCTGCCGGCGGGCAGCCTCGGCGTCATCTGCTCGTTTGGCGCCGGCTATTCGGCCGGCTCGGTGATCGTCCGCAAGATGTAGGGTGCACCGTGCGCTCGATTGCAGGAGGCGCGATTGGAAAAGGGCTGGCTTGAACGGATGTCTTCGGGCGACTGGTATTCGTTCGACCACCCCGAACTGAACGACATGCGCCAGCGGGCACAGCAAGCTCTCCACCAGCACAATACGCTTGCGCCGGACGTCGGGGACGACATCGCGCCCTGGCTCCGTTCACTGCTTGGCCGCGTTGGTCAAGATTGCCGCATCGAACGCGGATTTCACTGCGTCTATGGCGGCAACATATTTCTCGGCGATCACGTTTTCATGAATGTCGGCTGTGTGATCCTCGACCAGGGGCGGGTCACCGTCGGTTCGCATGTCATGCTCGGCCCGTCCGTCCACATCTACACCGTGGAGCATCACCCGGGTGCAAGCCTGCGCAATGCGGGGATGGAGCGGGCCAAGCCAGTTACCGTCGAAGATGACGTCTGGGTTGGAGGAAGCGCAATCATCCTTGGCGGAGTGACAATCGGCAGGGGCGCCATTGTTGCGGCTGGATCGGTTGTCACCCGCGATGTGCCGCCCGGCGCCCGGGTGATGGGCAATCCCGCAAGAGTCCGCTGAATGGATTTGCCGCTCTACGCCGCCAGCACCAGCGCCCAGTAGCGTTCGCCGCTCTTGGCCTGGGCCGACGCCAACCCGAAGCGGGTGAAGCGCTCGTCCAGCATGTTGCGCCGGTGGTTTCGCGAATTCATCCACGCCAGGAACAGCTGCTCCGTGTCGAAATCGCCGCGCGCGATGTTTTCCGCAGCCGCGCCGGCGACGCCGTTGCGTCGCGCCCGGCTGACAAAATCGTCGCCGCTGCCGGTGGTGTGCCGCATCGAGCGCCGCGCCGCCATCAGCCGGGCCTGTTCACGCGCCGCTTCTTCGAGCCCGCGGTCGGCGACCAGCGCCGGCAGGCCTTCGTTTTCCCGCAGCCGCCGCAAGATGTCGTCGGCGCTTTCCGATCTCGCCTCGTCCGGGACCGCCAGCATCGCCGGCGTCTGGCAGCCGGCGACGGCGAAGGGCAGCAGGATCGATGCCGCGATCAGCAGGCGGCGCATCAGCTCTGGCGTCATGACGTCCTCCGGCAACGAGGTCGCATGGATTCCCGCTCAATAATGGCGAATTTCCGGTGGCTGGATCCTGTGGCTAAATCCTGTCGCGCATCGCGTACCACGACAGCGCAAGGAACAGCAGCGGTGTGCGCAGCCGCCGGCCGCCGGGGAAGGGCGGTATCTTCAGTTCCTCGAACAGTTTCAGGCGGTCGCGGTTGCCCGCCGCGGTTTCCGCGTAGAGCTTGCCGACGAAGTTCGACAGCATCACGCCGTGGCCGGAATAGCCGCCGGCAGAAATCACGTTCGGCATCACCTCGCGCACGAACGGCTTGCGCGGCATGGTGATGCCGACATAGCCGCCCCACGACTGGGTGATCTCGACATTGCCGAGCGCCGGATAGATTTCGGCGATCTGGCGGCGGATCGCGTCGGGAATGTCGGACGGGTCGGAGATATTGTAGATTTCGCGCCCGCCAAACAGCAGTTCGCCGCTCTTCACCCGCCGGAAATAGCGCACCACGAAACGCGAATCCGACACCGACTCGCCGCCGGGGATCACCGGGCTGTCGTCGCCCAGCGGCACGGTCGCGCCGATGAACGAGCCGATCGGCATCACATGCGCCGCCGACACCGGCTCCAGGTCGCCGCCATAGGCGTTGACCGCGATCAGGCATTTGTCGGCGGTGATGGTTCCCCGCTTCGTCTTCACCTTGACCTTGCCGCCCGACGACGCGATGCCGGTCGCCGCGGTGTTCTCAAACAACTGCGCGCCGGCCGCCGCCGCCACGCGCGCCGTGCCGATGGTAAGCTTCATCGGATGGATGTGTCCGGTGCCTGAATCGTATGACCCGCCGACATAGAACTCGGACCCCACCCGCGCCTGCGTCTCGGCCCGGTCCATGACGCGGATCTTGTCATAGCCGAAGCGCGCCGCGGACTCGGCGTATTCGACGAAGTCCGGCAGTTCGCGCTGCTTGTGGGTGACGTTCAGGTGGCCGGGACGGTAATCGATCTCGATCCTGTTGGTCTCGGCGAATTCGAGCAGGTTCGCCTTGGCTTCCTCGGCAAGGTCGAACAGCGCCTTGGCGCGCGCGAAACCCAGCTCCTTCTCCATCTCTTCCGGCCCGGCGCGCTGGCCGGTGCCCAACTGCCCGCCATTGCGCCCCGACGCGCCGTCGCCGAACCGGTTCTGGTCGATGAGGACCACATTGGTTCCCATCTTCGCCAGGTTGAACGCCGCCGACAGGCCGGTGTAGCCGCCGCCGATGATGACGACGTCGGCGGTGCGGTCGCCGTCCAGCGCCGGATATTGCGGCCGCTCGCCGACGGTCGCCTCGTACCAGGAATAGCCGGGGGAAATGGGGGAGGTGTAGGTCATGATCTAAAGGCGGGCGAATGGTGAATGGTCAATGGTGAATGGTCAAGCCAGCGACACCGACATTGCGTCACGATCGTATCTGCCATTCACCAAGCGCTTCCTAAACGTTCAACAGCAAAAACTGCCGCTCCCACGGGCTGATCACTTCCATGAACGTCTCGAACTCCGCCTTCTTGATCGCTGCGTAAGTCGAGACGAACGTATCGCCGAGTACCGCCCGCAGATCGGCGTCGTTCTCGAATAGTTCGACGGCTTCCAGCAGGCCGCGCGGCAGGTCAATCTCGTCCTCATTGGCGGTGGTGCCGACCGGCGCGTCCGGCGAAATCTTGTTTCTCATCCCCAGCAGCCCGCAGGCGAGCGACGCCGCCAGCGCCAGATACGGGTTGGCGTCGGAGGAAGGAATGCGGTTCTCGACGCGCCTGGCCGCCGGGTCCGAGCGAGGCACGCGAAACGCGGTGGTGCGGTTGTCGTAGCCCCATTTGGTGTTGACCGGCGCCGACGCCGCCTGGGTCAGCCGGCGATACGAGTTCACATAAGGCGCAAACATCACCAGCGCCGACGGCACGTGTTTCTGCATGCCGCCGATGAAATGGCCGAACGCCGCGGTCTCGGAGCCGTCGGCCGCGGTAAAATGGTTCTGGCCGGTCTTTCGGTCGACGATCGATTGGTGGATATGCATCGCCGAACCTGGCTGGCCCTGGATCGGCTTGGCCATGAAGGTGGCGTAGATGCCGTGCTTGAGCGCCGCCTCGCGCAGCGTGCGCTTGAACATGAACACCTGGTCGGCGAGTTCGACCGGGTCGCCGTGGCGCAGATTGATCTCGAGCTGGCCCGCGCCTTCCTCGTGGATCAGCGTGTCGATCTCGAGCCCTTGCGCTTCGGAGAAATGATAGATGTCGTCGATCAGTTCGTCATATTCGTTGACTCCGGCGATCGAATAGCCCGAGCCGCCGGCGATCGGCCGGCCCGAGCGCCCCACCGGCGGCGTCAGCGGATAGTCGGGGTCGATGTTTTTCGACACCAGGTAGAACTCGATCTCCGGCGCGACCACCGGCCTCAGCCCGACCTTGTGATACTGGTCGACCACCCTGCGCAGCACGTTGCGCGGCGTGAACTCGACCATGCGTCCGTCCTGGTGCACCAGGTCGCAGATCACCTGGGCGGTCGGATCGCTTTCCCACGGCACCGGCGACAGCGTCGACAGGTCCGGCACCAGCTTCAGGTCGCCGTCGTCCTCGGGATATTCGAAGCCGTTGCCGTCTTCGGGATAGTCGCCCGAAATCGTCATCATGAACGGCGCCGAGGGCAGCGCCAGCGATGTGTTGGAGGTGAATTTCTTCGACGGCATCATCTTGCCGCGCGCCACGCCGGCCTGGTCGGGCGTCGTGCATTCGATATCCTCGATGCCGCGCCATTCCAGCCATGCGGCGGCTTCTTTCCAGTTCTTGACGCCGCGGTTGCGTTTCAGGAATTCGGGCACGCGTTTTGATCCGCCTCGCCCTGACGGCCGGACTTCCTTTTTTGCTGGAGGCATCATTCACCGGGTTTTGTTGCTGTTGGGCGACTATAGCTGGGGTCGGCGCGGAAAGGGAAGGGGGCGGCGGCGCACCGGCGCGCTCTGACCGGAATAATCCCTGCAAGGCCGGTGAACGCAAACCGCCCGCGACGGCGAAAGCCGCGCGGGCGGGTCTGTTGATGGCCTGCCGGCCCGAGCGGGCCGCGCCGGCTGCTTTTGGTTCAGCTGCCCTGGGTGACGATGACCGGGATCAGCAGGTCGCCCCAGTTGCCGTCGCCGCCGTGATGGCGGGCCGAGCGCACCAGTTCGACCGATACGCCAGCCTCGACCGCCTTCATCACCGACTGGTTCAGGCGGTGCAGGTCGTTGGCGACCATGCGGATCACGGCCTGCTGGTTGTCGCTCATTGCCGACGACTGCTCGGCGGCGCGTTCCTTGACGCGGGTCCTCGGTGTCATGGGAGTAGTCTCCTGGTGTCTGGCCTGTTTGACTTGCGGCGTTTGGACTTCGGCATAGCCCGGGACCTGAGCCCCGGGCAATCCCGTTTCGTGACTTACTCGGCCGCCGGGCGGAACTGCTCGTGCTCGGTCGATTCATGCATCGCGGTGGTCGACGACTGGCCGCCGGTGATCGCCATCGATACGGCGTCGAAATAGCCGGTGCCGACCTCGCGCTGGTGCTTGGTGGCGGTGTAGCCATTGGCTTCTGCGGCGAACTCGGCTTCCTGCAGCTCCGAATAGGCCGCCATCTGACGATCCTTGTAGCCGCGGGCCAGTTCGAACATGCCGAAGTTCAGCTGGTGGAAGCCGGCCAGCGTGATGAACTGGAACTTGTAGC
>DDFA01000005.1:24136-24545 GCA_002336975.1 Phyllobacteriaceae bacterium UBA1940 | reverse complement strand
ACGCCTTCAGCCTCTGGCTGGAGGCCCCTTTCGTGATCGCCATGCGCTGCCACGAGATGGGCATGGCCGCTATGACGGGTTCGACGCAGGACACCGCCGAAATGACCCGGATGGTCACCGAGAAGATGGCTGCCGCGGCGGAAAGCGTCGTGGCGGCCAATTTTGCTTTGGCAAAGGCCCTGATGACGGCGGCTTCGCCGGAAAGCACGGTCCGCGCCGTTTCCGAAGCCGCCGTCAGGCCCTACGGCAAGCGCGTGCGCCGCAATGCGCGCCGCCTTGCCGCCCGGAAGCACTGACATGGCCGGCCTTGTCTGCAAGAGAGAGTATGAGCGATGCGCATCGAAGGTGAGAGCGAGACCAACATGACGGAAGCCTCGGCAAAGGAACCGCTCGTCCTCTTCATGCCCTC
>DDFA01000005.1:0-24128 GCA_002336975.1 Phyllobacteriaceae bacterium UBA1940 | reverse complement strand
GCGACCTGCGGGCGCTGTCAGATCGAGGTGCAGGAAGGCAACTTCGCCAAGCACAAGATCGTCTCCTCCCTCGACCACATCTCCGAAAAGGGCCCGAAGGAAGAGCGCTACGAGAAAATCCGCGGCCTTCCCGAAGGACGCCGCCTCTCCTGCTCCGCCCTCATCCTCGGCGATCTCGTCGTCGACGTGCCGCAGGACACCGTCATCAATGCGCAGGTCGTGCGCAAGGCCGCGACCGACCGCGTCATCGAGCGCAACGCCGCCGTCCAGCTCTGCTATGTCGAGGTGGACGAACCCGACATGCACAAGCCGCTCGGCGACCTCGACCGCCTCAAGGTCATCCTGGAAAAGGACTGGGGCTGGAAGGACCTTCTCATCGCCCCCCATCTCATCCCGCAGGTCCAGTCGATCCTGCGCAAGGGCGAGTGGGGCGTCACCGCCGCCATCCACCGCGACATGGATAGTTCGCGCCCCTTCATCGTCGGCCTCTGGCCGGGCCTCAAGAACGAGGCCTACGGCATCGCCTGCGATATCGGCTCGACGACCATCGCCATGCATCTCGTCTCGCTGCTCTCCGGCCGCATCGTCGCCTCCTCCGGCACGTCGAACCCGCAGATCCGCTTCGGCGAGGACCTGATGAGCCGCGTCTCCTACGTCATGATGAACCCGGACGGTCGGGAAGCCATGACCAAGGCTGTGCGCGAGGCCGTCAACAGCCTGATCGGCAAGGTCTGCGAGGAAGGTGAGGTCGACCGGCACGATATCCTCGACCTCGTCTTCGTCGCCAACCCCATCATGCACCACCTCTTCCTCGGCATCGACCCGACGGAACTTGGCCAGGCGCCCTTCGCGCTCGCCGTCTCCGGCGCGCTGCAATATTGGGCGCATGAGATCGATATCGAGGTCAATCGCGGTGCGCGGCTCTATACGCTGCCCTGCATCGCCGGCCATGTCGGCGCGGATGCGGCGGGGGCGACGCTTGCCGAAGGCCCCTACCGGCAGGATCGCATGATGCTGCTGGTCGATGTCGGCACCAATGCGGAAATCGTGCTCGGCAACAAAAGCCGCGTCGTCGCCGCCTCCTCGCCCACCGGCCCCGCCTTCGAGGGCGCGGAAATCTCCTCCGGCCAGCGCGCCGCGCCCGGCGCGATCGAGCGCGTGCGCATCGATCCTGCCACGCTGGAGCCGAAGTTCCGCGTCATCGGCGTCGACAAGTGGTCCGACGAAGAAGGCTTTGCGGAAGCCGCCTCCAGCGTCGGCGTCACCGGCATCTGCGGCTCGGGCATCATCGAGGTGGTCGCCGAAATGTATCTGTCGGGGATCATCTCCGAAGACGGCGTCGTCGACGGATCGCTGGCCGAACGCAGCGACCGCATCGTTCCGAATGGCCGCACCTTCTCCTACCTGCTGCGCAAGGGCCGGGAAGGCGAGCCGGACCTGACCGTGACCCAGAACGATGTGCGCGCCATCCAGCTGGCCAAGGCGGCGCTCTATGCCGGCATCAAGCTGCTGATGGAGAAGCAGGGCGTCGAGACTGTCGACACGATCCGTTTCGCCGGCGCGTTCGGCTCGTTCATCGACCCGAAATTCGCGATGGTGCTGGGGCTGATCCCCGATTGCGACCTCGCCGAGGTGAAAGCCGTCGGCAATGCGGCGGGCACTGGCGCGCTGATGGCGCTGCTCAACCGCAACCATCGCCGCGAGATCGAGCGCGAAGTCGGAAAGATCGAAAAGATCGAGACGGCGCTGGAACCGAATTTTCAGCAATTGTTCATCGACGCGATGGCCTTGCCCAACAAGGTCGACCCGTTCCCGAAACTGGCACAGCAGGTTACGCTGCCGCCGCGCAAGGCGCTGGCCGACGGCGGCGCGGACGGCGGCGGACGCAGGCGCGGGCGCGAAGGCCGCCGGGAACGCGGGAGAAACGACGATCGCTAGCTTCAAATCGCATCTGATTTCGTTTGTTCTGAAACATACGCGCAAGAAGGCGTTCCGAACGGTCGAGGGGCTTCACGCGCGCATCGCCAAGATGCGGCCGGTCGAAGACCCGAGCCCCGGCGCAAAAATCCGCGAACGGCTGGCGATCACCGAGCATCAGGTGGATGGCGCGACCGTCTATGAGGCCAGGCCCGGGACCGGCGACGCCACCCGCCGCATCCTCTATTTGCACGGCGGCGCCTATTGTTTCGAGATGACGCCATTCCACTGGAACCTGGTGGCCGAGCTTGCCGAAAAGCTCGACGCCCATGTCACCGTGCCGATCTATCCGCTGGCGCCGGAGAACGATTTTCACCGCATCTATGGCGTCATGCGCCAGGTCTATCAGGATGTGATGGCCGAAGACCCCGGCGCGATGATTGCAGGTGATTCAGCCGGCGCCAACATGGCGCTGGTTCTGACCATGATGGCGGCCAAGGAAGGCTGGCCGCGCCCTGCCCGCCTGGCGCTGATCTCGCCCGGCCTCGACATGACGATGGCCAACCCCGACACCCGCGACTACGCCAGGCGCGACCCCTGGCTCGATATCGACGGCGGCCGCGAATCGGTGCGGCTCTACGCGGCCGAACTCGATTTCGCCGACTGGCGCATCAGCCCGATGTATGGCGACCTGACGGTGTTGCCGCCGACCATCCTGTTCAGCGGCACCCGCGACCTGCTCTATCCCGACAGCGTGATCTTCGCCGACAAGGTCAAGGCGGCTGGCGGCGACATCGACCTGGTCACGGGCCCAGGCATGATCCATGTCTGGCCGCTGATCGACATGCCCGAGGCGTTTACGGCGCGCCGCCGGCTGGTCGAATTCCTCGGCGCCTGAGCGGCGCCGGTCAGGCCGCCTTCACCACCTTCAGCGGCGTCGCTTTCAGCGTCTCCATCGTCGCCCGCAGATGGTCGGCGGCGGCCTTGACGACCGGGCCGGCGTCGCGGCGCACGATCATCACCAGATTGTAACTGCCGAGCTCCGGCAGGCCGTCCTTGGCGCCGAGCGCGACGACGCCGTGGCCGATAAACGATTTCGGCAGCGGCGCCACCGCCAGGTCGGACTGCACCGCGACCCGCTGGCCCGACGTATGCGCGCTCATATAGGCGATGCGGTAGTCGCGGCCGCTGGCCGACAGCGCGTCGAGCGCCCTCGCCCGCCACACGCAGCCTTCCTCCCAAAGCGACACCGGCAGCGGATTGCGCAGATGCGCGCAGCCGCCCGGCGCGCCGCCCCAGATCAGCGGTTCGGTCAAAAGCACTTCCGCCCCGTCGGGAATGTTGCCGGTCGAGATCGTCATCAGGGTGATGTCGAGTTCGCCCGCCTCCATGCGGCGGCGCAGGCTGCCGCTGTTGTCGATCACGACGTCGACCGCCACGGAGGGATTGGAACGCGCGAAACGCTTCAGCACGTCCGGCAGCACCCGCTCGCCGTAATCGTCGGGCGAGCCCAACCTGACCACGCCTTCGACATCGGCGACGACGAATTTCGACACCGCCTCGCGGCTGATCGACAGCAGCCGGCGCGCATAGCCGATCAGGATCTCGCCGTCCGCCGTCAGCGTCACCGAACGGGCGTCGCGATTGAACAGCGGCTTGCCCAGCAGGTCCTCCAGTTTCTTGATCTGCATCGACACCGCCGACGGCGTGCGGAACACCGCGCCCGCCGCCAGCGTGAAGCTGCCGGTTTCGGCGATCGCCACGAAGGTGCGCAGCACGTCGAGCTCGAGCAAGGGCAATGGCTGGTTCAGGGGTGCGTTCATCTCGTCCTCGCTTCAATTTCTCTGATTGATACGATCATTTCATTTCGTTTGATTGAACAATATTCATCGCCGATAGTCAACTCCATCGAAGCGCGGCCGCCCTGCCGCAGAGAGGAGACCAAAATGTCCATGTTCACCGACTTCCGCAGTTTCGTGGTCCGCCAGCGCGCAATCCGGGCGCGTATCCGCACCGCCATGTTTCTCGCCAGCCTGCCCGGCGACCTGCGCAAGGACATCGGTTGGCCCGACGGCGAAAGATTTTCATCGCAGGACCGCAGATCGGCGGGCTCCGCCACGCAAACGCCTTAATGCTGATGCGTCAGCAGATCGCGATTGTTGCAGTGCAACACAACCCAATGCCAAAGCCCCGACGGACAGGCGTAGCGCCCATCCTCCCAAGCGGACGCCCGCCTGCCCGTTACCTGGCCGACACACACACCGGATAGAACGCGCGGGCAGCCATGAGGGTGGCCGGCGCGAGATGGAGAGAAAGATGACGATCATGTCCCGCCTTGGCCGTCTGGCCGACCAGTACCGCGCCAACCGCGCCCGCATCGCCACCGAACGGTCGATCGAGTCGCTGCCCGTCGAACTTCAGAAGGACATCGGCTGGCCGCACGCCTACCGCCACAACACCGTCAACAAGGTGGTGACCGGCGGCTGGTTCTGATCAGCGCGCTCCACTGAATTCAAGCATCGAACGTGAACCCGCCGGCATCGCCCGGCGGGTTTGTCGTTGCGGCGCGCCGGGCGCGTCAACCTTGCCTTCACCGTGTCGCGCGACCGGCCTCGTGTCGCAGATCGGATGTCGTATTCCAGATGCGACATTTCGCTTTTGTCATCTCAAAACGCCGCGCAAAGGCGCTACATCGCAGTGATCGGCATGCGCATCCGGCGCGCCGTCTGGACCTGAGAAGATGACCTTTTTCGCCCGCCTGTTCGCCACCCGCCGCAACGCCTCGATGGCCAGCGTCACCGAACGCCGCCGCCTCAACAAGTCGATGCCGGGCGAAACCGCAGCGCTTGCCGCCAATCGCCTCGGCGGCCTGGTGATGTAGCGCGGCGACGACGGCGACGCCTAAACGGCGCCTGTCGCATACAGAACATTTGACGCCGCTAGTGTCTTGACATCCGGCAAAAATCCGGCCGAGACTTTCCAATTAGCGACAAGCCCGCCGCGCGACTTTTTTTCGGAGTGTCCAGTGACCGCGAAGCCAGCCGCCAAACGTTCGATTGTCTTCTTTCTGGTCCCTGATTTCACCCTGATCGCGTTCTCGACCGCGATCGAACCGCTGCGCGTCGCCAACCGGATGCTCGGTTTCGAGGCCTATCAGTGGCGTCTCGCCTCCAGCGACGGCAAGCCGGTGCGCGCCTCCTGCGGCGTCGAGGTCGCGGTCCAGACCTCGCTCGACGACGAGCGGCGGATGATGGGCGGCCAGGACCGACCGTCGATGGTCGTCGTCTGCTCCGGCATCAATGTCGAACGCTACGCCAACAAATCGGCCTTCGCCTGGCTGCGCGAGGAATACAATCGCGGCGTGGCGCTCGGCGGTCTTTGCACCGGCGCCCATATTCTCGCCGCCGCCGGTCTGCTGTCGAACAAGCGATGCGCCATCCATTGGGAAAACCTGCCTGGGTTCTCGGAAGCCTTCCCCAAGGCCAATGTCTTCGCCGACCTGTTCGAGATCGACCAGAACATCCACACCTGCGCCGGCGGCACCGCCTCGCTCGACATGATGATCAAGCTGATCGGCGACGATTTCGACGAGGTGCTTGTCAATCGCGTGTGCGAGCAGGTGCTGACCGACCGCGTCCGCAGCCCCACCGACCGCCAGCGCCTGCCGCTGCGCGCGCGCCTCGGCGTCCAGAACGCCAAGGTCCTGTCGATCATCGAGTTGATGGAGCAGAACCTGTCCGAACCGCTGTCGCTGCTCGACATCGCCGACGGCGTCGACCTGTCGCGCCGCCAGATCGAACGGCTGTTCCAGCAGGAGATGGGCCGCTCGCCGGCGCGCTATTATCTGGAGATCCGCCTCGACCGGGCTCGTCATTTGCTGATCCAGTCGTCGCTGCCCGTGGTCGAGGTCGCCGTCGCCTGCGGCTTCGTGTCGGCCTCGCATTTCTCCAAATGCTACCGCGAATTCTACGCCCGCTCGCCCCAGCAGGAGCGCGCCGACCGCAAGCAGCAGTTCGCCGCCTGACATTTTTTTGACCGCCCGAGGGTTGCCGCGCGGCCGCAAGCCTGCAATTTGGCGGCGATTATCCCAGGGGACGACGATTCCTGGATCAGATATTTGATTGAAAACTGACAGGAAGCGCAGATTTGACCCTGCCCCGGCGCACACGTTCGACATTCCGGCAATTCATCGACGGCGAGGCGTCGGGCGGCATTTTCCTGATGTTTGCCGCGGCCCTTGCGCTGATCGTCGCAAACTCGCCGCTGGCGCCGACCTATTTCTCCACCCTGTCGTCCTATGTCGGCCCGCTCAACGTCAGCCACTGGATCAATGACGCGCTGATGGCGGTGTTTTTCCTGCTGGTCGGCCTGGAGATCAAACGCGAAGTGCTGGACGGGCAGTTGTCGACCTGGCCGCGCCGCATCCTGCCCGGCGTCGCCGCCGCTGGCGGCATGGCCGCTCCCGCGCTGATCTACGCCGCCATCAACTGGGGCGACGCCGCGACGATGCGCGGCTGGGCCATTCCCACCGCCACCGACATCGCCTTTGCGCTTGGCGTGTTGTCGCTGCTGGGCAACCGCGTGCCCGCCGCCCTGAAAGTGTTCCTGACCGCGCTCGCCATCATCGACGATCTCGGCGCCGTCATCATCATCGCGGTGTTCTACACGTCGGGCCTCAAACTGGCCTATCTCGCCGGCGCCGTCGCCGTGCTGGCGATTCTGTTCGGCATGAACCGCTACGGCGTGCGCAAGCTGTCGCCCTATCTGCTGTGGGGCGTTGTGCTGTGGGTTCTGGTGCTGATGTCGGGCGTGCACGCGACGCTCGCCGGCGTCGCCCTGGCGCTGACCATTCCGATCAAGCCGAGCCCGGCGCTCGGCGACGACGCCGATCACTCGCCGCTGCACAGGCTTGAGCACGCGCTGCACAAGCCGGTCGCGTTCTTTATCGTGCCGATCTTCGGTTTCGCAAATGCCGGCGTGTCGTTTGCCGGCATGACGCTGGCCTCGCTGGCCGAGCCGCTGACGCTCGGCGTCACCGCAGGTCTCCTGCTCGGCAAGCTGATCGGCGTTTTCGGCGCGTCCTACGCGGTGATCCGGATGGGCTTCGCCGACATGCCGGCCAATGCGTCGCGCATGCACCTGCTCGGCGTATCGCTGCTGTGCGGCATCGGCTTCACCATGAGCCTGTTCATCGGCCTGCTGGCCTTCGCCGACAATGTCGAACTGCAGAACGAGGTCAAGGTCGGCATCCTGCTGGGCTCGGTGCTGGCGGCGATCATCGGCGCAACCGTGCTGCTGCTGGCGCCAAAGCCCGGCGGACCGGAATCGCGCATCGACTGATCACTGCAGGTCGATCCAGCCGCGGTTGCGCCAGATCTTCTCGCCGATCAGGCAGTCCGTTCCGGGCTGCGCTGCGACCTGCACGACCCGAGGCGGGGCGAGTTCATCGTCCCGCGCCAGTTCCAGCACCAGCTTGCGCCGGACCGCTTCGCCAAACTGCGGCCAGGCGTTGACCGGGATCACGAACGCGCCCGGCCCGCCGATGACGCAATCGGCGTAATATTGGTCGAGATCGGCGATGTCGAAGGGCGTGATCAGGCCCTCGCGGTTGGTCATCAGCGGCAGTCCGTTGATGGTGATGCCCTGCGCCACGGCGCGGTCGCGCGCCGCGACCACCCTGTCGCCCTGATTGTTCGGCCCGTCGCCCGACACGTCGATGACGCGCTTGGCTCCGCGAAAGCCGTTGCCGGCGAACAGCCGCGCCGAAAAATCCAGCGCCGCGGCGATCGAGGTGCGACGCGCGCTGCGCGGCGGGTTGGCCGTCATCAGACGGACAAACGCCGCGGCATCGGCCGGCGACGCGATCTCCCGCCACTCCACCACGACCAGCTGGGTCGACTGCCCCGCCCATTCGACATAGGTGACGGCGATCTTGCCATGCGCGCCGTCGGCGATGGCGCGAAGCACCGCCGGATCGGTCAGCGCCGCCGCGTAGCCGTCGCGCTGGATGACAAGTTCCTGCGCCGACATCGACAGCGAGACGTCGACCGCCAGCACAAGTTCGACATCGACCGGCTCGTCGTCGGCGAATGCCGGGGCGACGCACAGCCCAAGCGCCAGCGTCAACGCCAGCGCGCCATACCTCAACCGCGTCGCGAACCGGCATGACATGGCGCGATGATACGCCGACGCGGGACGATGAAAAGCCGCGGGCGGCGCCCGCGCGCCACCGGCCAATCACGAATGCGCGAGCGCGGCGCGCAGCGCCTTCACCTGGCGGTTGACCTCGGCAAGCTGAGACAGCGGCATGCCGGACCTTTCGATCAGCGTGGCGGCGAGCCGGCCGCAGTCGGCCTCGATCGCCCTGCCCTTGTCGGTCAGATGCACGAACACCCGGCGCTCGTCGCCGGCGTCGCGCCGCCGCGCCACCAGGCCCGAAAGCTCGAGGCGCTTGACCAGCGGCGTCACCGTGCTCGATTCCAGCGCCAGCCGCTCTGCAATCTGCCCGACCGTGCGGCCGTCTGCGTCCCACAGCACCAGCAACACCAGATATTGCGGATAGGTCAGGCCAAGCTCGTCGAGCACCGGCTTATAGGCGCGCGTCACCGCCATCGAGGTCGAATAGAGCGAGAAACAGAGCTGGTTTTCCAGCGACAGTCTTGGGTCTCGGCGGGGCATCGGTCCAGTCATGGCGGGATCGGTACCACAAAATTCATTATCGCGATAGCGAATTTCACTGGACGGGGATCGCCGACCCGGTTATAGGATGATTATCGCGATAACGATTTTCGCGAACGCCATTCAAAGAGGAACCGGATCATGCCCGTCGAGAAAGTCATCTACAAAACATCGGCAACCTCCACTGGCGGCCGCAACGGCCGCTCCCGGCTCGACGACGGCACGATGGAGCTCACGCTGACCACGCCGAAGGAAATGGGTGGACCGGGCGGCGCGGGCGCCAATCCCGAACAACTGTTCGCGATGGGCTACTCGGCCTGTTTTCTCGGCGCGCTGAAGGCGGTCGCCCGGATGCAGAAGATTTCGGTGCCCGAAGACGCCACCGTGCAGGCGACCATCGGTTTTGGCCAGCGCACCGAGGGCGGCTACGGCATCACCGCCGACCTGAAGGTCACGATCCCGGGCATGGACGCCGACACCGCCACAAAGCTGGTCGAGGCCGCCCATCAGGTCTGCCCCTATTCCAACGCCACCCGCAACAACGTCAATGTCGGGCTGACCGTCGCCTGATCCGACCCGATTGTCGGCTATCCAAAGGCCGGGAAGCTGAAATCAGCTTCTCGGCTTTGTGTTTTCAGGGTCATAGAGCGGCTGGTAGCCGACGCCGGCGACCTCGACCGGATAGGTCTCGCCAAAATACTCGACCAGCAGTTTTCGCCCGGCCTGGCAGTAGGACCACGGCAGATAGGCGAGCGCGATGTTCTTGCCGATCGTCGGGCCGAACGCCACCGAGGTGGTGAACGAGCGGCGGCCGTGTTCGTCGACCAGCGTTTCGCCGGTGTCGGGGTCGAGCACCGGCATGCTGCCGACGGGGTAGCGCGCCACGCCGTTCCTGTCGCGATTGTCGGTCATCACCAGCGTGCACAGCATCGCCGCCTGGTGCGGCAGCGCCCGGTGGGCGATGTTCGCCGCCTTGCCGCGGAAATCCGCCTCCTTGACTTTCGGCCTCTGCAGGTCGGCTTCGATCAGATTGTATTCGGTCAAGAGGTCGGCGTTCTGCAGCCGCAGGCTCTTTTCCATCCGGCGCGAGTTCGCATAGGTCTCGACGCCGAACGCCATCGCCCCGGTCGAGCGCAGCGCGTCCCACACCGCCAGCCCGTCCTCGTAGCGCATGTGCAGTTCCCAGCCCTGCTCGCCGACATAGGAAATGCGGAAGGCGGTCACCGGCTTGCCGCCGATCTCGATCTGCTTGATTGCGGCGAACGCAAAATTCTCCGGATCGAGCCCGGCCGGATCGGCGACGACCTTCTTCAGCGTCGCCCGCGCATTGGGACCCCAGATGCCGATGGTGACGATCTTTTCCGAAACGTCGGTGATCGTCACGTCGAGCCCGCGGTCGGCGGCGATGCGGCGCATATAGTGGAAGTCGCGCGGGCCGGCGTCGGCGCCGTTCACCAGCCGGATGCAGTCAGGCATGCGGAACATGGTGAAGTCGGCCCGCACCATGCCTTCGTCGTCGAGGAAGTGGGTGTAGATGCCCTTGCCGATATTGCCGTCGCCGCCGACCTTCGCCGCCGCCAGCCACTCCATCAGTTCGACATGGTCGGGGCCTTCGATGTCGACCATGTGGAAATGCGACAGGTTGACGATGCCGACATCCTCGCTCATCGCCAGGTGCTCGGCGTTCGACACGCGCCAGAAGTGACGGTTGTCCCATTCGTTTTCGCGCACCGGAACCCGGTTGCCGTATTTTTCCAGCAGGTGCTCATTGGCCGCGTAGCCATGCGCGCGCTCCCAGCCGCCGAGCTCCATGAAATAGCCGCCGAGCTCCTTTTCGCGCTCGTAGAACGGCGAACGCTTGATGTTGCGGCCCGTCGCATAGGGCTCGCGCGGATGGACGGCGGGGTTGTAGACTTTTTGCGCCGCCTCGCCGCAGCGCCCGGTGATAAAGTCTTCCTGGAGCTGGTGCGGATAGAAGCGCGAATAGTCGAGCCGGTTGTGGTCGATTTCGGTGCGCCCGTCGGTCATCCAGTCGACCAGCAGCTTGGCCATGCCGGGCGCGTCCTTGACCCAGATGGCGACCGCATACCACAGCCCCCTCACCTTCTGGCTTTCTCCCATCGACGGTCCGCCGTCGGTGGTCACCTGCAGCAGGCCGTTGAACGAGCGGCGTTCGTCGTAGCCCAACTCGCCCAGGATCGGCGTCAGCTCGATGGCGCGCTCCAGCGGCTCGATGATCTGCTCCATGTCGAGGTCGCGCTGCGACGGCGACAGCCGCGCCTGGTCTTTCTCCAGCAGTTCGCGCGGATGCACCAGGCGCGGATGGTGTTCCTCGTAGTAGCCCCATTCGATCATGCCGCCTTCGGCGGTGACCGGGTCGCCGGTGTCGCGCATATAGGCGGAATTGCCCTGGTCGCGCAGCAGCGGGTAGCCGATCTCCTTGCCGGTGCCGGCAAACTCGGTGAACGGGCCGAAAAAGGTCAGCGGATGGTCGATCGGCATCACCGGCAGGTCTTCGCCGGCCATTTCCGCGATCAGCCGGCCCCAAAGGCCGGCGCAGACGATGACATAGTCGGCCTCGATCGTGCCGCGGTCTGTGACGACGCCCTTGATGCGCCCGTTTTCGATGACCAGCGATTTCGCCGGCGTGTTGGCGAAGGCTTTCAGCTTGCCCGATTTCTCGCCCATTTCGACCAGTTTGTGGGCCACCGTCTGCGAGCGCGGGATGACCAGGCCGGCGTCGGGGTCCCACAATCCGCCCTGCACGACGGTTTCCTCGATAAGGGGGAATTTCTGCTTGATCTCGGCCGGTTCGATCAGCCGCGCGCGGGTGCCGAACGCCTTGCCGGACGAGACTTTTCGGCGGATCTCGTCCATGCGCGCATCGTCGCCGACGCGCGCCACTTCAAGCCCGCCGACGCGGTCGTAATGGCCAAGCCTGTCGTAGAAATCGATCGAGTAGAGCGAGGTCCAGCACGACAGAAAATCGTGGCTGGTCATGTAGCAGAAATCCGACGCGTGCGCGGTGGAGCCGATGTCGGTGGGAATGCCGGATTTGTCGATGCCGACGACGTCGTCCCAGCCGCGTTCGATCAGATGGTGGGCGATCGACGCGCCGACGATGCCGCCAAGCCCGATGATGACCACCTGAGCGCGCGTCGGAAAAGCTGCCATGGAACCGATCCCCGAATAAGTGTTTCGGGGGACACTATAGGGCGACGCGCCGCGAATTCAGCCTGTTTGCGACATCGAAAAAGTGCCGCGCGACGGGCGAGCGACGCCGCCGTCGGCGACGCCTGGACAGGCCAGCATCAGCTCCTGTCGAAGCGCGGCTTCCAGCCGATGGCGAGCAGCACCGTCATCGCGGCGATGAAGACGAAATAGAAGCGGTCGTCGGGCAGCGGAAAGCTGGCGAACTTGCCAAGCGTGCCGATCGCCATCGCAAAGATCATGGCGTTGGTCCGGCCCTCGGCCAGCCTGCCGTATTTGGCGAGCAGCGCCCAGCCGGCGGTCAGCAGCGCCAGGATCGCCGGCCAGTCATTGTCGAGCATCGACACGACGACGCCGCGCACATAGCCGACGGCCATCGCCCCGACCGAAAACGCCGGATCGAAACCGATCATCGAGTTCTGGATGTGGACGCAGGAGAAATAGAAGTGCGCCCACCAGCCGGGATGATGGCCAAGCTTCGCAATCACGATGCAGGCGATGAACGAGGCGACGAATGTGATCGCCATCGGCATCCAGCGCCACCTGAACAGGACGGCGGCGATCAGCAGCGCGAAGATCAGGATCAGGTTGTCGGGCCGGATGAAGACCGAGGCGAACAACAGCAGGCCGGCGACGACGTCGCGGCCACGCCACAGCAGATAGAGCGCGGCGAACGACACCGCGGTCAGCAGGATGTCCGGCGTCACCGCGGTGGTCATCCGCGCATAGTCGGCGATGAACAGCAGCGGCGCCACCACGAAGCCGGCCTGCAGCGCCTCGGCGCGCCACAGCCACCAGAACGCGATCAGCCCGAACGCGACGCTCGACGCCACGCTGACCAGAATGCTCGCGCCGACCAGCCCGGTCAGCGGCTCCAGCGCCCGCAACAGCCATGTGTAGGCGAACTTGACCCGATACATCGACAGCTGCGACTGAAAGTCGTCCGGATTTTCCCACTGGTGCAGGTTGTAGGGATTGGACTGTTTCAGCTTGAATTGCTGCGTCGGCGTCGAGCCGGCGTCGATCCGTTGCCAGGTTTCGCGGTGCAGGTCCTGGGCGTTGTCGACCCGGTTTTCCAGCGCCGTCGCGACATAGGCGACCATGTCCCAGTTGTAGTCGGGTTTCAGCGTTGCATAGACGGCGGTCGCGAAAATCGAGACCAGCATGAACAGCGCCCCGAGCGTGTCGAGGGTGCGGCGGCCGGTCAGGTTTTTGACTACCGCCCCGCCGGCGTCGCTGCGCATCGCCCAGCCGATCAATGTTTCCTGTTGTGCCTGCGCCATTGATCGACCCCCTTCTTTATTGTCCGCCCGCCGGCAGGCTTCAGCTCACCTGGCTCTTGACGAAGTCCTTGACGATCGAGATGACGCCACGGCCGAGCAGATCGTCCAGCGCGTTGACAAACGTGTCGACATGTTCGCGCTGGCAGATCAGCGGCGGCTCGAGCCGGATGACGTTGCGGTTGTATTCGGTGAACGCCACCAGGCAATCGTAGTCGCGCAGCATCAGCGCCCCGACGAAGCCCGACAGCGAGCCTTTCAGCTTGTCGTCGAGCACCGAGACCACCGGACGCAGCACCATCGGCAGCGTCTGCGAAAAGTCCTGGAACTCGAGGCCGACCATCAGCCCGTTGCCACGCACGTCCTTGACGATCTTGGGATATTTCGCCTTCAGCGCCTTGAGGCGGTCGAGCAGGTATTCGCCGACATCGGCCGAATTGTCGATCAGCCCCTCGTCATACAGCACGTTCAGCGCCTCGATCGAGGTGACGCACGCCTCGCCGATGCCGCCAAACGTCGCCGCGGCGTGGATCATCGCGGTCTTGGGCGTGCCGTAGGCCTTCATGTAGACGTCGCGGGTCGCGATCATCGCCCCCATCGCCGTCTTGCCGCCGCCCAGCGACTTGGCCAGCGCGGTGACGTCGGGAACCACGTCATAGTGCTCGAACGCATAGAAACGGCCGGTGCGGCCATATCCGCACTGCACCTCGTCGGCCACCCAAAGCACGCCGTACTGGTCGCACAGCGCCCGCAGCTTCTGCCAGAATTCCTTCGGCGCCTGGATGATGCCGCCGCCGCCCTGAACCGTTTCCAGCACGATGACGCCGATTTCGGGATCGGACCTGAAGGCGTTCTCGATCGCTTCGATGTCGCCGAACGGCACCTTCACATTGTTGCCGACAAGCTTGAACTCGCCGCGATAGAGCGGCCCGTCGGTGATCGACAGCACGCCCTTGGTCTTGCCGTGGAACGAGTTCTCGGCATAGACGATCTTTGGACGCTTCGGGCCGGCGGCGCGCTCGGCCACCTTGATCGCGGCCTCCATCGCTTCCGACCCGGTCGAGCCCAGAAACACCATGTCGAGGTCGCCGGGCGAGCACTGCGCCAGATTGTAGGCGAAGGCCGAGGCGTATTGCGACATGAAGGCGATGGCGATCTCGTGGCGCTTTTCGTCCTGGAATTTCTTGCGCGCGTCGAGCAGCCGCGGATGGTTGTGGCCGAACGCCAGCGAACCGAAACCGCCGAAGAAATCGAGGATTTTCCGGCCGTTCTGGTCGATGTAATACATGCCCTCAGCGCGCTCGACCTTCACCTTGTGGAAGCCGAGCAGCTTCATGAAATGCAGCTGGCCGGGATTGATGTGCGCCTTGAACAGCTCGGTCATGCGCGGCACGTCGAGCGCCTTGGCGTCGTCAACCGACATCAGCTTCGGTTTGCGGGTGGCGTTGGGCGTCAGCGCCGGCGCGTCGATCACCGCGCGCGTGGCGGCGTGGCTGGTCTTGGTCATGGTCGTCATCTTCGTCCCCTTGCCCGATTATTCCGCCGGAACCGAATGGCCGGCCTTGACGGCGGCGCCGTCCTTCTTGGCGCGATATTCGCGATAGGCCGCGATCAGCATGTCCTCGTCGCGATATTGCGGAACCCAGCCGAGATCGCGCTTGCCTTTCGACACGTCGAGCAGGCAGTCCTCATCGGCGATGAGGTATTGCTCGGGGTCCATGATCGGCATGTTCATCCAGTCGAGCAGATCGAGCGTGCGTTTCACCGCCCAGCCGGGCGTCGGCAGCAGGATCGACTTCGAGCCGGCGTGCTTGACCAGGTCGCCCAGCAGCTTGCGCACCGGCGGCGGATTGAGCGAGCCGAGATTGTAGGCCTCGTTGGGCACGCCCGCCTTCCAGGCCAGCCGGGCGGCTTCCGCGCAATCGAACACCGAAATGAACTGATAGGGGTTGCGGCCCGACCCGATCATCGGAACCGGCAGGTTCATGTCGATCAGCTTGAACAGTTTTTCCAGGATGCCGAGACGGCCGGGCCCGATGATCAGGCGCGGGCGGAACAGCGAAATGTTCATGCCGCGCGTGCGCCATTCCTCGGCCAGTTCCTCGGTCTTCAGCTTCGACAGGCCATATTCGCCCAGCGGCGCCACCGGGTGGTCCTCGGTCATCGGGAACTTCACCGTGTGGCCGTAGATCATGTCGGTGGTGAAATGCACCAGCCTGGGCGCATCGACGCGAGCCATCGCGTGAATGATGTTTTCGGCGCCGTGATAGTTCACCGGCCAGAAGAACTCGTGTCGCTTGGCCCGCACCTGGATCGGCGACAGCATCTTGGCCGACAGGTTGTAGACCATGTCGTCGGCCTTGACGCCAACGCGCGCCACATGGTCGGGATCGGTGACGTCGCAATTGACGAACTGCACGTTGCGGTAGTGCGGCAGGTCGCTCTTGACGACGTCAGCCACCACCACCTCGCAACCGTCCGCCAGCAGCTTGGGCGCCAGATGCCGGCCGACGAAACCATCGCCGCCGAAAATGATGTGTCTCATCGGGAAACCTCGCTGGTTTGAATGGTCTGGCGCGCGCCGTCCGCCACCGGGGCGTGGTCGGCCGCTGTTGATTTGCCGCTTTGCGCGATCAGGATGGTGCCGACGCAGATCAGGCCGATGCCGGCGATGCGCAGCGCGTTGAGATCCTCGTGGAAGACGAAATAGGCGAACACGGCGACCATCACGTAGGCGAGGCTCAGGAACGGATAGGCGAAGGAGAGTTCGACCTTGGACAGCACGAACAGGTGCGACGCCATCGAGATCACGAAGGTGGCCAGGCCCAGGAACACCCACGGGCTGAACACGATCTGCAGGATCTTGACGATCGGATTGACGCCGGCAAACGACAGCGGCCCCAACTGCATCATGCCGTATTTCAGCATCAGCTGCGCCGCCGCATTGGTCGCGACAGTGAACAATATGAACCAGATATACTTCATCGACCCCAAATCCCTGTCGAACCTGATAAAGCAAAAACCGCAATATTTGATGAAGTTAGACGCGGCTTTTGAATCAACCTCTTAGACTTTTCTTAACCCCGTCACGCATCTCTATTCCGCCGCCTGGCGCATCGGCTCGCGGTCGAGTTCGATCGCCGTGCGCTGCCAGAAATCCGACATGAAGGCCGGGTCGCGCTGCGCTTCGAGATCGCGCCAGCCGGGAAACGACGCGGCGAATGTGGGCGCCGACATGCGGGCGTCCTTGTAGGGATTGACCGCGCCGCCGGCGTCGACCGCGATGCGGTCGAGTTCGTCCAGCAGCCGCACCGTTTCGGCGCCGTGATTGGGGAAATCCAGCGTCAGCGTGTAGCCGGCGCGGGGAAACGACAGCAGCCCCGGTGACGCGATGTCGCCGAACCGCTTGAGCACGGTGAGGAACGAGCCCTGCCCGGCCCGCCGCGCCGCCGAAAACATGTCGGGAATGGCGCGCCGCGCCGCATCGCCTGGAATGACGCTCTGGTGCTGGTGCAGGCCGCGCGGGCCGTAGAGCCGGTTCCAGTCGCGCACCCCGTCGAGCGGGAAGAAGAACGAACTATAGCTGCTGCGTTTGCGCCGTCGGATCGACTTGGCCGACCGGTAGGCGAAATTGAACGCCTTGAGGAACGGCCTGTTGAGCACGTTGACCGGCGGCTGGACCGGCACGCCGAACGCCGGGCCGGACGCCGCCTGACCGACTTCGCCGACCTCGGCGTGGTTGCCGGTCAGCAGCACGCCGCGCCCGGTATTGCGCCCGCCGGCGAGCTGGTCGACCCAGGCGACCGCGTATTCGTTCTCGGCGTCTGCCGCCTCGGCCATGTCGAAAAAGGCGTCGAGCGACGGGAACGGCGTGACCGTTTCGTCGATGTCGGCGGAACCGACGCGCATCAGCTGGATGGTCGCGCGCAGGATCATGCCGGTCAGCCCCATGCCGCCGATGGTGGCCCGAAACAGATCGGCATTGGCGCCGGCGTCGCAGCTCGTCACCGCGCCGTCCGAGCGCAGCAGGTCGAACCCGGTGACATGCCGGCCAAAAGTTCCGCGCCGGTGGTGGTTCTTGCCATGCACATCGTTGGCGATCGCCCCGCCGAGCGTAACGAACTGGGTGCCGGGCACGACCGCCGGAAAATAGCCGTGCGGCAGCGCCTCGGCGATGATGTCGCTGAGCAGCACGCCCGCTTCCGCCGTCATCAGCCCGGTGTCAGGATCGAACGAGATGATGCGGTTCATCTGCCGCATGTCGGCGACAGAGCCGCCGCTGTTCATGCAGGTGTCGCCGTATGAGCGCATGTTGCCGATGGCGAGCAGGCCCCCGGGGTTCACCTTGCGCTCCAACAGGGCCCTCACCGCATCGCCGGCGTCGAGCGCGACGCCCTGCGCGCCGAAGGTGCGTCCAAATGGCTGGCGCGCCCCGCTCATGGCACGAACGCGGCCGCGACCAGCAGCAGCCCTCCGAATATCGCAACAACCTGGCTGCGCCAGTCGCTGATGAGGAAGACGATCGGATCGTCATGCATCTCGTCGCGCCGCGCCAGGATCCAGATGCGCATCGTCATGTAGAGAACGATCGGGGCCAGCGGCCAGATCAGCTCCGGATAGCGGTATTGCGCGATCACCGCGCCGCTCTGGATATAGAGCGCCAGCACCAGCGCCGACGAAAACGCCGACGCCATGCCGGCCTGGGCGACGATATCCTGGTCCTCGGCGCGATAGCCGCGGCCGGCGATCCGCTCGCCGACCTTGACGTCGGTGGTCCGCAGCTCGACATAACGCTTCACCAGCGCCAGCGACAGGAAGAAGAAGATCGAGAACGCCAGCAGCCAGAACGACACGTCGGTGCCGGTCGCCGCCGCTCCGGCGGTGATACGCATGGTGTAGAGGCCGGCCAGCGTCATCACGTCGATCAGCAGCATGCGCTTGAGCGACAGCGAATAGGCTGTGGTGACGACCAGATATCCGGCCAGCACGGCGCCGTACTGCCACGGCAGGAACATCGCGCAGACGACGCTGATCGTCAGCAGTGCGACGACCATGGCGACGCCGAACGGCATCGACAGCACGCCGCTGGCGAATGGGCGGTTGCGTTTGGTGGCGTGGCGGCGGTCGAGCGCCAGATCGAAAAAGTCGTTGATGATGTAGATGGCCGACGCTGCCGCGCTGAACGACACGATGGCGATGGCGCAGGCGACCAGCATCGACACGTTCATGAACTCGTGGCTGAGGATCATCGGCACGGCGATCAGCGAGTTCTTCAGCCACTGATGCACGCGCAGCATCTTGAGGTAGCTCTTGAGCGTCGGCTTCGGGGTTTCGATGAACCGGCCGCCATTGCGCCTGTGCCAGTTCGCGGCGGCCCGGTCGGGCGCCACGATCCAGGCTTCGCGCGCCGCGTCGAAACAGGCGATGTCATGGCGGCTGTTGCCGGCATAGTCGAAGCCTCCGTCGCCATAGGCTTCGGTCAGCGCCTTGCTCTTGCGGCCGGAGGTGAGATTGCCGTTCAGGTCGGTCGCCAGCACCTGGTCGAAAATGCCCAGATGCGCCGCGACCGCCTCGGCGAACTTGCGCGGCGTGCCCGTCGCCAGCACGATTGGCCGGCCCGCCGCCTTGTCGGCGCGCAGCCGCTCCAGCATCTCTTCGCGATAGGGCAGCGATGCCGGATCGATGTCGACACGATCCGCGATTTCGCACTTCAGCCGAGCCGGACCACCCTGAACCAGCCAGACCGGAACCATGAACAGGAAAAGCGGGTTCTTGCGCAAAAGCAGGAACAGGCCTTCCCACAGCAGATCGGTCGCAATCAGCGTGCCGTCGAGATCGACCGCCAACGCAATCGCCGCCTGTTCCGTTCGTGCGTCCATGCCCTCATCGCCTGTCTGGTCGCGCCGTTGAGTGGCGCTTGGGGCAAGAAGTGCCATGGAGCTGCTGACATTTGCTGAATACAACCGGACAGTCGGCGCACAACCTGCGGCAAACTCGCATCAGAGTTAACGCCCGATTGCCGCACAAAATAAAAGGCCGGGCGTCTGCCCGGCCTTGCGCTTGTGCAGTGCGGCTGCGTCCTAGCGCACCAGCATCCGGCCGCCCTTGATCTCGACCGTTTCGGTGCCCAGAAGCGTCTGGCGATCGCCCTGCAGCGTCACGAAGCAGCCATGCTGGCAGAAATCGGCGCTTTCGCCGGCGCCCAGCGACAGTTCCTGCTGGTTGCCGCCATCAGTGACGATCACAGTGCGAGTTTCGGCGTCATTGTTGACAATGCTTGCGGCGATTCCAGCCGACGGCAGCGCGGCGACCGCAACGACGCTGGCAATCAGAAACATCAACTTCTTCATCACTCGACCGGCGTTTCCGCCGTCCCTCTTGGCGAAAGTTCTTTTCGCTTTCACATCAATCTATAGGGCAAGCAAGCTGAACCGCAACTGAACGCCATCGACAATCGGCGTTCATTCCGGATCTCGCTTGCGCCGCCGTTTGGTCGGCGCCGGCTTGGTGACCTCGGGCAGCTTGTCGGTCGTTTCGACCTGGGTCATCACCACCGGTTCCGCAAAATCCATCAGCAGCTTGCGGTGCGGATAGGGTATGTCGACGCTCTCGCGCTCGAATGCCTCGACAATGGCGAAGCGGATGTCGTTCTGCACGATCGACCCGTTCAGCACATCCGACAGGAACAGCCTGATCTCGAAATCCAGCGAAGACTCGCCGAACGCCGCAAACAGCACGAACGGTTCCGGATTCTTCAACGCCAGCGGGTGGGCGCGCGCAATGTCGAGCAGGATTTGGTGGACCTTCCTGACGTCCGAACCATAGGCGACGCCAATCGGAATCTCGATGCGGCCGAGCTTGTTGCGGTGGGTCCAGTTGCCGACGGCGGCGTTGATCAGTTCCGAATTCGGCATGATCACCGTCTGGCGCTGGAACGTCTCAATCTCTGTGGCGCGCACGCTGATGCGCTTGACGGTGCCCGAAACCGCTCCCGCAACGACCCAGTCGCCGACCTTGAACGGTCGCTCCGCCAGCAGGATCAGCCCCGACACGAAGTTCGAGACGATATTCTGCAGGCCAAAACCGATGCCCAGCGACAGGGCGCCGGCGACCAGGGCCAGGCTCGACAGGTTGATGCCCGCCGCCGATATGCCGATCAGGCCGGCCAGGGCCACTCCCGCGTATCCGACCGCTGTTCGGATCGAGTTCCTGACGCCTGCATCGACGCGGCCGCGCGCCATCACCGAACCGTCCAGCCACCGCTGGAACCAGCGGGTGGCGAGGAAGCCGAGCGCAAACACCGCCACGCCGGTGAGGATGCCGATCAGCGAAAACGAGACGGTTCCGATCTTGATCTCGGTGGCGGCGGTCAGCGCCGCGGCGCGGATCTCGCTCCACTGGAAGCCCCATTGCAGCAGGATCAGCGGCAGGCCGACGAAAACGATCAGGACATTGATCAGGATGCCCAGCCCCAGCCCGAGCTGGTCGAAGCCGGCGTCGTCGACATGGAAGCGGTTGCCGAGCCATCGCCCCAGCGACGTGCCGCCGAATGCGCCAACCTCCGCGATAGCCCGCGCCGACAGGACCCCGATATACATCGTCGCCAGGATCGCGCCGGTGACCACGATCTGCTGCGCCAGGAATTTCGCCAGGCCGATATAGCCCAGCATCGAGGCGACGATGGTCGCGCCGCCCAGAACATAGAGGGCAAGCCGCATCCACAACGGCCAGGCGAGCGGCTTGCCGTGTTCGTCGGTGAACGGTTTGACATGCGCGATCAGCAGCACCAGCAGGCCGACGACGACAGTCGCCACCAGGCTTTCGCCGACGCTCAGGGTCACTGGCGCGCCCTGGATTGCGAAAATCTCGCTGAGCAGGAAATCCATACCCGTCGCCAGCGCGGTGGCGGTGGCCAGCCACACGAGCAGGCGCGCCGGACCAGGTTCGACCGCGATCAGCCGCCAGTTGGGAAGCTTGGGCGACAGCACCGAGCGGGTCAGCCGGTGGACGAAATAGACCAGCGCGATGACGTAGAACAAAGCGGTCAGCATCTGGCCGATATCGCCGCGCAGAACCGAGAAATAGTCAAAGAAGAACCAGGTCACCAGCAGGAACACGCCGACCGACACCGAACGCAGCAGCGTCGTCCAGAACGCCACCGACAGACGGGTCAGATAGGACGGCTCGCTGTCGAGCGGATCCTTGTAGATCAGCCCGCCGATCAGCCGCCGGCCGCCCATCAGGATCAGCAGCGCCGCGGCGACCGCGAAGAAGGCGGCGGCGACAACCGACGGCAGGCGGTTTTTCAACGCGAATGTCAGCCATGACGACACCGACATGTAGAGATCGGACATCTCGTTGCTGAATTCGGCCGCCACCTCGCCGAGCAGCGTGAAATTGATCTCGTAGCGCTTCGACAGCGTGCTGGCGAAAAGGTCGCGCCGCATCTCGCCGATTTCGTCGATCAGCCGGTTGACCCGGATCGACGCGGATTCGGCGTCTCCGATCAGCACATTGATCTGGTTCTTCTCGTTGATCAGCGACTGCCGCTCCGTGGCGACGATCTCGGCCTCGGCGGGCTGGCCGTCGGCAGGCGGAGCTCCAAGCGATTCCTGCCGCGCGCTGATCTCGTTCAGCCTCGGACGGAAGGCGACGCCGGCCTGCAGCAACTGTTTCGCGAGATCCTCGAGTTCGAGCCTGAGTTCGAGCAGCGCCGCGTCGTTTTCAGCGTTGGCGCGCACCCGTTTGTCGAGTTCGCCGGCCCTCGTCGACAAATCTCCGATCAGTTTCTGCTGGGTGGCGACGAGGCCCGGATCGCCGGTCTGGGCGACCGCCGGCGCGATGATCGCCGCAAGCAGGACAACCGCTGCAAAAGCGGCAAGCAGCCGGCGGGCGACGCAGGGAAACGAACGGATCGACATCAGTCGCATCAATAGTGAGCCGCAACCGCACCGACAAGCCGTCGCGGCGCGTCGAGCAATCGAAAAGCGATGGCGCAATCGTCGCAATTGCGCTCAAAGGCGCTCTATAATGTCGTGACGAAATCTGAAACGGCTGACCGATGGCGGAATATTCCCTCCTCTCCCTGTTGCGCAATGCGATGTCCGGCAATGCCGACTGGAAGCCGGCCTGGCGCAAGCCCGAGCCGAAGCCCGAATATGACGTCGTCATTGTCGGCGGCGGCGGGCACGGCCTGTCGACCGCCTATTATCTCGCCAAGGAGCACGGCGTCACCAATGTCGCGGTGCTCGAGCGCGGCTGGCTCGGTCAGGGCAATATCGGCCGCAACACCACCATGATCCGCTCGAACTACCTGCTGCCGCAGAACCAGCACTTTTACGAACACTCGATGAAGATGTGGGAAGACCTCGCCCACGAGCTGAACTACAACGTCATGTTCTCGCAGCGCGGCTGTCTGAATCTCGCCAACTCGCCCTCCCAGCTCGACGATTTCGCCCGCCGCGGCAACGCCATGCGTCATGTCGGCATCGACGCCGAACTGATGACCCGCGAACAGGTGAAGGCGTTCATCCCGGCGCTCGACATCGATTTCGGCGGCCGATTTCCGGTCTATGGCGGCATGATCCAGCGCCGCGCCGGCACCGCCCGCCACGACGCGGTGGCCTGGGGTTATGCGCGCGCCGCCGACCGCCGCGGCGTCGACCTGATCGAGAACTGCGAGGTCACCGGCTTCCACCGCGACGGCGATCGGATCACCGGCGTCAGCACCTCGCGCGGCGACATCCGGGCCAAGAAGGTCGCGGTCGTCGTCGCCGGCAACACCGGCGCGGTGATGAAACTGGCCGGGATCGACCGGCTGCCGATCGAAAGCCATGTGCTGCAGGCGTTTGTGTCCGAGGGCATCAAGCCGTTCATGGACACCGTCGTCACCTTCGGCGCCGGCCATCTTTACGTCACCCAGTCCGACAAGGGCGGCATGGTGTTCGGCGGCGACATCGACGGCTACAACACCTATGCCCAGCGCGGCAATCTGCCGATCGTCGAAGACGTGATGAGCGAATTGTGCGCGATGTTCCCCGGCCTGGCGCGGGTGCGGCTGCTGCGCTCGTGGGGCGGCGTCATGGACATGTCGATGGACGGCTCGCCGATCATCGCCGCCGGCCCGCTGCCCGGCATGTATCTCAACTGCGGCTGGTGCTACGGCGGCTTCAAGGCGACGCCGGCGTCCGGCCTGTGCTTCGCCCACACCATCGCCCGCGACGCACCGCATCCGCTGACCGCCCATTTCACCCTGGACCGTTTCAACCGCGGCTACGTCATCGACGAAAAGGGCCAGGGTTCGACGCCGAGGCTGCATTGATGAAGAGACTGGACATGAACGCTGCCAAGGCTCGCAAATGCTGATCGCCTGTCCCTATTGCGGTCCGCGCGACCTGATCGAGTTCACCTATCAGGGCGACGCCAACCGCACCCACCCCGACCCCGCGTCCTCCGATCAGGCGGCGTGGAACGCCTATGTCTACGACCGCGTCAACACGGCGGGCGATCATGCCGAATTCTGGCAGCATTCCAGCGGCTGCCGCATGCATCTGAAAATCGTCCGCTCCACCACCACCCACGCCATCAAGTCGATCGTCGACGCACGCGGCGAACGGCATCACGCCGCGCCCGCCGGCCGCCGCAAGGGAGCGCGCAAATGAGCGCGAGGCGCAGCGACGGCGGCAGCCGCATCGACCGGCTGCGGCCGGTCCGCTTCACCTTCGACGGCGTCGCCTATTCGGGCTTCGCCGGCGATACGCTGGCCTCGGCCCTGCTCGCCAACGGCGTCGCCCTGTTCGGCCGTTCGTTCAAATATCACCGGCCGCGCGGCGTTCTGGCGGCCGGCGTCGACGAACCCAACGCGCTGGTGACGGTATTGAAGGGCGACATTCGCGAGCCGAATGCACAGGCGACGACGCTGGAAATCCATGACGGGCTGATCGCCGTCTCGCAGCAGCGCTTTCCCTCGCTCGCCTGGGACATCGGCGCGGCCAACCAGCTCGCCGGAAAAGTGATCTCCGCGGGCTTCTACTACAAGACCTT
>DDFA01000096.1 GCA_002336975.1 Phyllobacteriaceae bacterium UBA1940 | reverse complement strand
TGTTCTCCGGCCTGTTCATCGGCCCGACCAGCCAGTCCCCGCGTTTCGACGAGGCGCGGCACGATTCGCTCTATGAATTGGAGATCGCGCTATCGCAGGTGCCAGCCCCGAGCGAAGGCGCGCCACCGCTGCCCTGGCTCGTCGACCGGTTGTTCCGCAACCTCCTCACCGACGTCACCGGCAACACGCATCGTTCGGAAATCTGCATCGACAAGCTCTTCTCCCCGGACGGGCCGACGGGCCGGCTCGGCCTCGTCGAGTTCCGCGGCTTCGAAATGCCGCCGAATGCCCGCATGAGCCTTGCCCAGCAGCTCCTGATCCGCGCGCTGATCGCCCGCTTCTGGCTGAACCCGGCGCAGGGCGGCTTCGTGCGCTGGGGCACCACGCTGCACGATCGCTTCATGCTGCCGCATTACGTGTGGCAGGATTTCCTAGACGTGCTCGCCGACCTCAAGGCGAACGGCTTCGATCTTCGCCCGGAATGGTTCGCCGCCCAGCTCGAATTCCGCTTCCCCTTCTGCGGCGAGGTCGAGTACGAGGGGGCGAACCTTGAGGTGCGGCAGGCACTGGAACCGTGGCACGTCATGGGAGAGCAGGGCGCGATCGGCGGTACGGTGCGCTATGTCGACAGCTCCGTCGAGCGCCTTCAGGTAAAGCTGGAGACGGCCAACCCGGAACGCTACAACGTCGCCTGCAACGGCCGGCCGGTTCCGCTGAAGGCGGCAGGCACGAAGGGCGTTTCCGTCGCCGGCGTGCGCTACAAGGCCTGGCAGCCGGCTTCGGGCCTGCATCCCGTGCTGCCCGTCAACACACCGCTTACTTTCGACATTTATGATACATGGTCGCGGCGAGCGATCGGGGGCTGCATTTACCACGTTGCCCATCCGGGTGGACGCAACTATGACACCTTCCCGGTAAATGGAAACGAGGCCGAGGCGCGCAGGCTGGCGCGGTTCGAGCCATGGGGGCACAGGGCGGGAGGCTATACGCTGTGGCCGGAAACACCGTCGGCGGAATTTCCGCTGACGCTGGATCTGCGCCGGCCACCCGGCATCTGACCCCCATCAGGAGAGAATGATTGAAGACCAGGAATGCGGAGGCAGAGCAGATCGAGGCCGAGGCAGCGCAAACGCCAGCCCGTGCCTATGCGCCGCTTCCTGACGTGGCCGACGAGATGGTCGACACGCATGGCGACGTGCGTCCCGTCTGGCAGCATTTCCTGTCGGCGCTCGGCCGCATGGACGAGACCGACCTAGCCGGCCGCTTCGCGCGCGCCGACCGCTACCTGCGCGACGCCGGGGTATTCTACCGCGCCTATGGCAAAGAGGCCGGCGCAGACCGCGCCTGGCCGCTTTCGCATGTGCCCGTGCTCGTCGATGACGCCGAGTGGGAAAACCTTTCACGCGGGCTGATCCAGCGCGCGGAGCTTCTGGAAGCCGTCGTCGCCGATATCTACGGCAAGAACGAGCTTGTCGCCAACGGCCTGCTGCCGCCCGCGCTCGTCGCCTCCAACAGCGAGTTCCTGCGACCGCTCGTCGGCGTCCAGCCGCACGGCCGGCATTTCCTGCACTTCGTCTCCTTCGAGATCGGCCGTGGTCCCGACGGCAACTGGTGGGTGCTCTCCGACCGCACGCAGGCCCCCTCGGGTGCGGGTTTTGCACTGGAAAACCGCGTGGCGACGACGCGCGCCTTTTCCGATGTCTTCGCCGAAACCCATGTGCACCGTCTCGCCGGTTTCTTCGGCGCTTTCCGCAACACGCTGCAGGCGGAAAAATCGGCGGATGATCGCATCGCCGTCCTGACGCCGGGTCTCGCCAACGAAACCTATTTCGAACACGCCTATATCGCGCGCTATCTCGGCTTCATGCTGCTGGAGGGCGAAGACCTGACGGTCGTCGGCGGCAAGGTGATGGTGCGCACCGTCGCGGGCCTGAAACCCATCGGCGTACTCTGGCGCCGCCTCGATGCGGCCTTCGCCGATCCGCTGGAACTCAACCAGAACTCCCATATCGGCACGCCCGGCATGGTCGAGGCGCTGCGCTCCGGTTCCGTCACCTTCGTCAACGCGCTCGGGGCCGGCATCGTCGAGACCCGCGCCTTCCTCGCCTTCCTGCCGAACATCTGTCGGCAATTGCTCGGCGAGGAGCAGCGCCTCCCCTCCATCGCCACCTGGTGGTGCGGCCAGAAAGAAGAGCGCGAGCACGTCGCGGCCAATATCGAGCGCATGGTCATCGGCCCCGCCTATTCGACGCGCCCCTTCTTCGACGACAACGAACAGTCCGTGCTCGGTTCGACCCTGCGCGACACGGCAAAACAGTCCATCGCCGAATGGCTGTCGAGCGACGGCGCAAAACTCGTCGGCCAGGAGGCCGTGACGCTCTCGACCACGCCGGCCTTCGTGGACGGCAAGCTGGTGCCGCGGCCGATGTCGCTGCGCGTCTTCGCCGCCCGCACGCGCGACGGCTGGCAGATCATGCCGGGGGGCTTTGCCCGCATCGGCGCCGGCGACAATGTCTCGGCTATCGCGATGCAGGAAGGCGGATCGGCGGCGGATGTGTGGATCGTCAGCCAGAAGCCGGTCGAGCGCACCTCGCTGCTACCGACGGAAGAGATCTTCACCCGCAACATGCCCGGCAGCCTGCCGAGCCGCGCGGCCGACAACCTCTTCTGGCTCGGCCGCTATATTGAGCGCGCCGAAGGAGCGCTGCGCATCCTGCGCGCCTGGCACGGCCGCTACGCGGAATATGCCAACCCGGAACAGCCGCTGCTGAAGGATGTCAGCGACTATCTCGACGCGCTCGATATCGACACGGCGGAAGCCGTGCCGACGAGCCTCATCCGCAATATCGACAGCGCCGTCTTCTCCGCCAGCAATATCCGCGACCGCTTCTCGCCGGATGGCTGGCTGGCGCTGAACGACCTGTCCAAGACCGCCCGTCGCTTCCATGTCAGCATCGAGCCTGGCGACGACGCCACGCGCGCCATGACCGTGCTCTTGCGCAAGCTCGCGGGTTTTGCCGGTCTCGTGCATGAAAACATGTACCGCTTCACCGGTTGGCGTTTCCTCTCCATCGGCCGCTATCTCGAGCGCGGCCTGCACATGACGCGCCTGCTCGGCCACATGTCCGGCGAGGATGCGCCCGACGGCGCGCTCGATATGCTCCTGGAGATCGGCGACAGCGTGATGACCCACCGCCGCCGCTACAACGTGGCGACCGCGCGCCTTACCGTCACCGACCTTCTGGCGCTCGATCCGCTCAACCCGCGCTCGATCCTCTACCAGCTGAACGAGATCAAGAACGAGGTGGAGCAGCTGCCGAACGCCTATTCCAACGGCCAGATGTCGCCGTTCTACCGTGAGGCGATGCGCCTTCACGCGGGGCTGGCGGTGATGACGCCGGAGACCATGACGGATGCCGTTTACAAGCGTTTCGAGGCCGAGCTCGAAAAACTGTCCGACATTCTTGCGCAAACCTATCTGAGCTGAGCGGGGGGAAGACGCTGTGACCATGCTCTACGACGTCAACCTTCATATCAGCTATCTCTACGACACGCCCGTTTCCGGCGGTCGGCACATCGTGCGCGTGCTGCCGCTGTCGATCGGCGGGCGCCAGCGGCTCGTCGCCGGCACGGTCGGCGTGACGCCCGGGCCGGGCGAGCGAGTGGATCACGACGACTTCTTCGAAAATCCAATGAGCGCCATCCTCTTCCGCAACCCGCACGACCGGCTCGACATCCGCATGCAGGCGCGCGTCCATGTCGACATGCCCGAACCGGCAGCCGATTTCTCGCCGCGCGTCGCGGACCTGCCGGAGGACATCGCCAACTACTGGTCGCTCGATGCCGGCTCGCCGCATCACTATACCGGCCCGAGCCCGCGCCTGAAGGAATGCTCGGAGATTGCCGAATACGCCCGCGCCATCGCCAAGCCCGACATGACGATCCGCGCCATCGCCTCGGCCATCTGCAAGCGCATCCACAAGGACTTCACCTACGATCCGAAGGCGACCAACGTGGACACGACGCCGCGCGAGGCCTTCAAGCTGAAGCGCGGTGTCTGCCAGGACTTTTCCCATGTGATGATCGTGGCGCTGCGCAGCCTCGGCATCCCCGCCGGCTATGTCAGCGGCTTCCTGCGCACCATCCCGCCGCCGGGCAAGGAACGGCTGGAGGGGGCAGACGCCATGCATGCCTGGGTGCGCTACTGGTGTGGACGGGTGAACGGCTGGATGGAACTCGATCCGACCAACGACATCCCCGCCGGCACGGACCACATCGTCGTCGCCTATGGCCGCGACTATGCCGATGTCGCGCCCGTCATCGGCGTGCTCAAGGGCTACGGCCAGCACAAGACGAACCAGGCCGTCGACGTCATTCCGGTACGCCACCAGGCATAGATTCCCGTTTGGAAACAACGCCGGACGGCGGCATTGCGGGATCGGCGCAATTTTACGAAAACTATACCACGCGCCCGAACCGTTGAATAACATTTACCTGTTAGCTTCAGCTCACATTATGACGATGGTGGGTGAAGTCTCATGACAACGAAGACTGAAAAACGGGCCTTGGTGTCGCGGCTGCGAAGCGACCGCGCCGGCAATTTCGGAATGCTGACGGCAATCGTTCTGCCGCTGATGCTTGCGGTCGGCGGCATGGCGATCGACCTTACCAGGGTGGTTTCGACACGCGCGAGCCTGCAGGACGCCGCCGATGCCGCCGCACTTGCCGCCGCTTCCGCCCTCGCCAACGACGGCAAGAGCCAGGCTGAAGCCAGGCTGCTTGCAATGCGGTTCCTCAAGACACAGATGCACTCGGGCGGCGTCGAGGTGGATGACGACAACGCCAAAGGCGATGGCGACAACGACGACGATGACGGCTACGACATCGGCGCGAACACCTCCATTTCCATCAAGGAAACGGCGCTGCTCGGCAACGGCAAGTCTTTCTCGGTGAACGTCGCGACAAAGTACGAAGTCAAATTCAACGCTTTCACGCGTCTTTTCGGCCATAAATCGACCGAGCTGAATGCCAAGAGTTCCGCCGAAAGCGCCACGGAATCGAAGAACGCCCTGTCCATGTTCCTCGTGCTCGATAAATCCGGCTCCATGGCCTGGATCACCAACGAGAAGGACAAGCTCGTCAATTCCTGTATCAACTGGACGGAATCGAACTGGGGCAATAGCAAGACCAAGGCCACGAGCCCTTGCTATGTTTCGAAGATGGCCGCCCTGAAGCTCGCCGTCGCCAGCCTCTTCACCCAGTTCACGATCGCCGACCCGACCAACACGTTCGTGCGTACCGGCGCTATCGCCTACGATTCGACGACCTATACGCCGAGTGAACTCGCCTGGGGTTCGGCGGCGTCCCTCGCCTATGTCAACCTGCTCAATGCCGACGGCGGTACCGCTTCGGGCAATGCGACGAAGACTGCCTACAACAGGTTGATGCTCGCCTCGGAAAACTCCACGCACAAGACCAAGAACGGCCAGGTTCCGACGAAGTATCTTGTGCTGATGACGGACGGGGCGAACAACTCCTCCTCCGACGACACCAGCACGAAATCGACCTGCACCACCGCCAAGGCGAACGGCGTGGAAATCTATACCGTCGCCTTCATGGCGCCGACCGCCGGTCAGAACCTCCTGAAGGCCTGCGCCACGGACGCCGAGCATTACTTCGAGGCCGCAAACATGGCGGCCCTCGTCGCGGCCTTCAAGGTCATCGGCGAGCGCACCTCCGCGGTGGTTTCCCGCCTGACGAAATAATCCGCTCTTCGGCGGCGAAAATCGGACCCGCTGCGCTTTGCGCGGCGGGTCTTTTAGCATTTTCTGCGTGTTTCAGCCCTGTCGAAAATGCATGAGGCGTTTCTTGAAAAGGCATATTGCAAGCGCTTCGGATAGATGCATAAATTGATTTAAACGCGATTTTCGCCAGACTGAACGCAGAAAAATACGAGGGGCAAAGTTCACCGATGATGAACCGGGGTACCAACAACGATCTCGCACCCGCCCTACGATCTTCGGATGTCGAACAGCTCGCGACAGAGCTTCTGGAACGCCTGAAATACCGCATCGGCAAGGACCCGAAAGTGGCCAAGCCGCACGACTGGCTGACGGCGGCAATCCTCGTGGCCCGCGACCGCATCACCGACAACTGGATGGATTCCACCCGCCGCACCTATTCGACGGGTTCCAAGCGCGTCTATTATCTATCGCTGGAGTTTCTGATCGGCCGCCTGATGCGCGACGCCATGACGAATACCGGCATCATGGACGAGATGCGCCAGGCTCTCGCCATGCATGGCGTCGATATCGACGTCATTGCCGAGCTGGAGCCTGATGCGGCGCTGGGCAACGGCGGCCTCGGCCGTCTTGCGGCCTGTTTCATGGAGAGCATGGCGACTGTGGACGTGCCGGCCTATGGTTACGGCATCCGCTACGTGCACGGCCTCTTTCGCCAGCAGATGGCGGACGGCTGGCAGGTCGAACTGCCCGAGACCTGGCTTGCCCATGGCAACCCCTGGGAATTCGAACGCCGCGAAAGCTCCTACGAGATCGGCTTCGGCGGCGGTGTAGAGACGATCAATATCGGCGAGGACAAGCAGCGCTTCGTCTGGAAGCCGGCCGAGCGCGTCATCGCCACGGCCTACGACACGCCGGCCGTCGGCTGGCGGGCAAAGCGCGTCAACACGCTGCGCCTGTGGGCCGCAAACCCGATCGATCCGATCCTGCTCGAAGCTTTCAACGCCGGCGACCATATCGGCGCGCTGCGCGAGAGCAACAAGGCCGAAAGCCTGACCCGCGTGCTCTACCCGGCCGATGCGACACCCGCCGGTCAGGAACTGCGCCTGCGCCAGGAATTCTTCTTCTGTTCGGCCTCGCTGCAGGACATCCTGCGCCGCCATCTCCAGCAATATCCCGACTTCACATCGCTGCCGGATGCCGTCGCCATCCAGCTCAACGACACGCATCCAGCCGTCTCTGTTGCCGAGCTTGTGCGCCTTCTCACCGACGTGCACGGCCTGGACTTCGACGCGGCCTGGGACATCTCGCGCCGCACCTTCTCCTACACGAACCACACACTGCTTCCCGAGGCACTTGAGAGCTGGTCGGTTCCGTTGTTCGAGCGGCTTTTGCCGCGTCACATGCAGATCGTCTATGCGATCAACGCGAAGATCCTGATCGAGGCGCGCAAGAAACAGGGTCTCGACGACGAGCGGATCCGCAACATCTCACTGATCGAAGAGTCGGGCGAGCGCCGCGTGCGCATGGGCAATCTGGCCTTCGTCGGCTCGCATTCGATCAACGGCGTGTCTGCGCTGCATACCGAGCTGATGAAGGAAACGGTGTTTGCCGACCTGCACAAGCTCTACCCTGATCGTATCAACAACAAGACGAACGGCATCACGCCGCGGCGCTGGCTGATGCAGTGCAATCCGGGCCTGTTCAACCTGATCCGCGAATCCATCGGCGACGGTTTCATGGACGACGCCGAAGCCTTGAAGGCGCTGGACGCCTTCGCCGACAACAGGGATTTCCAGGAGAAGTTCGCGGCGATCAAGCGCGAGAACAAGAACCGGCTGTCCAACCTCGTCGGCAGCCGCATGGGCGTGCGCATCGATCCGGCCGCGATGTTCGACATCCAGATCAAGCGCATCCACGAATACAAGCGCCAGCTGCTCAACATCATCGAGGCGGTCGCGCTCTACGACCAGATCCGCTCGCATCCCGAGCTGGACTGGGTGCCGCGCGTAAAACTCTTCGCCGGCAAGGCGGCGCCGAGCTATCACAATGCCAAGCTGATCATCAAGCTGGCCAACGACGTGGCCAAGGTGATCAACAACGACCCGGCCGTGCGGGGTCTGCTCAAGGTCGTCTTCGTGCCGAACTACAATGTCTCGCTCGCCGAGATCATGGTGCCGGCCGCCGATCTTTCCGAGCAGATCTCGACCGCCGGCATGGAAGCCTCCGGCACCGGCAATATGAAGTTCGCGCTGAACGGCGCGCTGACCATCGGCACGCTCGACGGCGCCAATGTCGAGATGCGCGACCATGTCGGCGAGGAGAACATCGTGATCTTCGGCATGACGGCCGAGGAAGTGGCAAGGGTTCGTTCCGAAGGCCACAATCCCCGCGCCATCATCGAGCAGTCCCGCGAGCTGTCGCAAGCCCTTCAGGCGATCGCCTCCGGCGTCTTCTCGCCGGATGACCGCAACCGCTTCACCGGGCTCGTCGACGGCATCTACAATCACGACTGGTTCATGGTCGCCGCCGATTTCGACGCCTATGCGAAAGCCCAGCGCGAGGTCGACGGCATCTGGACGGACAAGACAGCGTGGTACGGCAAGACGATCCGGAACACGGCCCGCATGGGCTGGTTCTCCTCCGACCGCACCATTCGCCAATACGCCAAGGAAATCTGGAGAGCCTGATGACCGCACCGCCAAACAAGAGCACGACGGAACCCCAGTCAAATCTCTTGGCAGAGCTTCTGGCGAAGGCGGACATCGATGCGATCCTGCAGGGGCGGCACTGGGACCCGTTCGCGGTGCTCGGCCTGCATCTGGTTCGTGAAGGGGCAGCCGGCGACAAATATGTCGCCCGCTGCTTCGTGCCCGATGCGGCCGAAGTGACGGCCGAGACGCTGTCCGGCAAGGCCATCGGCGAACTCAGGCAGGTCCACCCGGCCGGTATCTTCGCCGGCGAGGTTGCCGTCAGAAAACAGCAGCCGATCCGCTACCGCGCCCGCAACGAGGGCGGCGAATGGGTGGTGATCGATCCCTACAGCTTCGGCCCCGTTCTCGGCCCGATGGACGACTACTATATCCGCGAAGGCTCGCATCTGCGCCTCTTCGACAAGCTGGGCGCCCACCCGATGACGCTCGACGGCATCGAGGGCTTCCACTTCGCCGTCTGGGCACCGAACGCCAGGCGCGTCTCCGTCGTCGGCAACTTCAACGAATGGGACGGGCGGCGCAACGCCATGCGCCTTCGCCGCGACACCGGCATCTGGGAAATCTTCCTGCCCGGCATCAACGAGGGCCATGCCTACAAATACGAGATCGTCGGCATCGACGGCGAGGTGCTGCCGCTGAAGGCCGATCCCTTCGCCCGCCGCTCGGAGCTGCGCCCCAACAACGCCTCGATGACGACCGGCCCGATCACCCAGAAATGGGAGGACGAGGCGCATCTGGCCCATTGGGCGAGCGCCGACGCGCGCCGCCAGCCCATCTCGATCTACGAGGTGCACGCCGCCTCCTGGCAGCGCCATTCCGATGGGGGCATGCTTTCCTGGGACGAGCTGGCCGACCGCCTCATCCCCTACTGCACCGACATGGGCTTCACCCATATCGAGTTCCTGCCGATCTCCGAATATCCGTTCGATCCCTCCTGGGGCTACCAGACGACGGGCCTCTATGCTCCGACCGCCCGCTTCGGCGAGCCGGAAGGCTTCGCCCGCTTCGTCAACGGCTGCCACAAGGTCGGCATCGGCGTCATCCTCGACTGGGTGCCGGCGCATTTCCCGACGGATGCGCATGGCCTCGGCAAGTTCGACGGCACGGCGCTCTACGAGCACGCCGACCCGCGCCAGGGCTTCCATCCGGACTGGAACACGGCGATCTACAATTTCGGCCGCGCCGAGGTTCTATCCTACCTCATCAACAACGCGCTCTACTGGTCGGAGAAATTCCACCTCGACGGCCTGCGCGTCGATGCGGTCGCCTCGATGCTTTATCTCGATTATTCGCGCAAGCACGGCGAATGGGTGCCGAACGAGTACGGCGGCAACGAGAACCTGGAAGCGGTGCGTTTCCTTCAGGAAATGAATGCCCGCGTCTATGCCGCCCATCCCGGCATCCTGACGATTGCCGAGGAATCCACCTCCTGGCCAAAAGTCTCCGCCCCCGTGCATGACGGCGGCCTCGGCTTCGGCTTCAAGTGGAACATGGGGTTCATGCACGACACCCTGTCCTATCTGAAGCGCGATCCGATCCACCGGCGCCATCATCACGAGGAAATCACCTTCGGGCTGATGTACGCGTTCAGCGAGAATTTCGTGCTGCCGCTGTCGCATGACGAGGTGGTGCACGGAAAGTCGGCGCTGGTCGGCAAGATGGGCGGCGACGACTGGCAGAAATTCGCGACGCTGCGCGCCTATTACGGTTTCATGTGGGGTTATCCCGGCAAGAAACTCTTGTTCATGGGGCAGGAATTCGCGCAGCGCGCCGAATGGAGCGAGGCCGGCGAACTGGACTGGGATTTGCTGCAACACAAGCCGCACAAGGGCATGCAGTCGCTGGTGCGCGACCTGAACCGTCTCTACCGCGGCCGCCCGGCGCTGCATGCACGCGACTGCGAGCCGGAGGGTTTCGAGTGGCTTGTCGTCGACGACCGCGACCGCTCGGTGTTTGCATGGCTGCGCATTGCGCCGCGCCAGCGTCCGGTGGCGGTGGTGACGAATTTCACCCCGATTGCGCGCGAAGACTACAGATTGCCCTTGCCGAAAGCCGGGCGCTGGCGCGAAATTCTGAATACGGACGCCGGGGACTACGGCGGAACCGGGAAGGGGAATCTCGGTTCGGTCGTCGCCTCGGGCAAGGGCAAGTCGATCGCGGCGAACATTACGCTGCCGCCGCTGGCGACGCTCTATTTTGAGTTCGAGGCCGCAAAGGGCCGGGTGGAGGAGCATGGGAATGGCGAACAACAGGACGCAGCCGCTCGCAAGAGACGCAATGGCCTACGTGCTGGCGGGCGGGCGCGGAAGCCGGCTCAAGGAACTGACTGACATCCGCGCCAAGCCGGCCGTCCATTTTGGCGGCAAGACCAGGATCATCGACTTCGCCCTGTCGAACGCGCTCAATTCAGGCATCCGCCGCATCGGCGTCGCCACCCAGTACAAGGCGCATTCGCTGATCCGCCATCTTCAGCGCGGCTGGAACTTTCTGCGGCCCGAGCGAAACGAGAGTTTCGACATCCTGCCGGCCTCGCAGCGCGTTTCCGAGACGCAATGGTACGAGGGCACCGCCGACGCGGTCTATCAGAACATCGACATCATCGAGTCCTACGGGCCCGAATACATGGTCATCCTCGCCGGCGACCACATCTACAAGATGGACTACGAGCTGATGCTGCGCCAGCACGTCGACATGAAGGCCGACGTCACCGTCGGCTGCCTGGAGGTGCCGCGCCTGGAGGCGACTGGTTTCGGCGTCATGCATGTCGATGATCAGGGCAACATCCTGTCATTCGTCGAGAAGCCGGACAATCCGCCGGCAATGCCCGACAAGCCGGATTTCGCGCTGGCGTCGATGGGCATCTATGTGTTCCGCACCAAATTCCTGATGGACGAACTGCGCCGCGACGCCGCCGACCCGAACTCCAGCCGCGATTTCGGCAAGGACATCATCCCCAACATCGTCGCCAGCGGCAAGGCGGTCGCCCACCGCTTCGCAAAATCCTGCGTGCGCTCGTCGTTCGAGGTAAAGTCGTACTGGCGCGACGTCGGCACGATCGACGCTTATTGGGAGGCCAATATCGACCTGACCGACGTGACGCCCGAACTAGACCTCTATGACCGCGACTGGCCGATCTGGACCTATGCCGAGATCAAGCCGCCGGCGAAATTCGTGCATGACGAGGACGGCCGCCGCGGCTCGGCGGTGTCGTCGCTGGTGTCGGGCGACTGCATCATTTCCGGCGCATCGCTGAAGCGCAGCCTGATCTTCACCGGCGTCAGGGCCAATTCCTATTCAGCGCTCGAAGAGGCGGTGGTATTGCCCGACTGCACCATCGGCCGCAACGCCAGTCTCAGACGGGTGGTGCTCGATCGCGGCGTCAACATTCCCGAAAACCTGATTGTCGGCTACGATCCCGACGACGACGCGCGCCGGTTCCGACGCACCGAGGGCGGCGTGTGCCTGATCACCCAGCCGATGATCGACCGGCTGGCGCAGTAGGAACCCGTGGCCTGATGAAAATCCTCTCCGTCGCCTCCGAAATTTATCCGCTGATCAAGACCGGCGGACTAGCCGATGTCGCCGGCGCGCTGCCGCCGGCGCTCGGGCCGCATGGCGTCTCGATGCGCACGCTCGTGCCCGGCTATCCGGCGGTGATGGCGAAGCTGCAGGAGCCGGCGGTGGTTGCTTCCATCGACGATCTGTTCGGCGGCCCGGCAAACATCGTCGCCGGCGAGGCGGAGGGGCTGGAAATCCTCGCCATCGACGCGCCGCATCTCTACGAGCGCGGCGGCGGCCCCTATGGCGACGAGAACGGCGTCGACTGGCCCGACAACTGGCGGCGGTTCGCGGCGCTGGCCAAGGCGGCGCAACTGGTCGTTGACGGGCTGGTCCCCGGTTATCTGCCGGACATCGCCCATGCGCACGACTGGCAGGCGGCGCTGACGCCGGCCTATATCCGCTTCACCGGCCAGCGCGGGGTTCCGACCGTCCTCACCGTCCACAACATGGCGTTCCAGGGCAAGTTTCCGGCCGGCGTGTTCGGCGGGCTCGGCCTGCCCGGCCATGCGATGACGGTGGACGGCGTCGAATATTACGGCGGCGTCGGCTATCTGAAGGCCGGCCTGCAGCTTGCCGACGCCATCACCACCGTCAGCCCCACCTATGCCGCAGAGATCCGCACGCCCGAGTTCGGCATGGGGCTCGACGGCCTGGTGCGCGCCCGCGAAGGCTCGGTGTTCGGCATCGTCAACGGCATTGACGGGGACGTGTGGAACCCGCGCACGGACGGGGATCTGGCCGCCACCTACACCGACGCCTCGCTGGCGGCGCGGGCGGCCAACAGGCGCGCGGTCGAGGAACGGTTCGGCCTCGACGACAGCGGCGATCCGATTTTCTGCGTCATATCGCGCCTGACATGGCAGAAAGGCATGGACGTGCTGGTGTCCGCCATCGACGACATTGTCGGCGCGGGCGCCCGGCTGGTCGTGCTGGGTTCGGGCGATCACGGGCTGGAAGCCGGCCTGCTGGCGGCGGCCGGCCATTATCGCGGCCGGGTCGGCGTTGCGACCGGCTATTCCGAGCAATTGTCGCACCTGATGCAGGGCGGCTGCGACGCCATCCTGGTGCCGTCGCGCTTCGAGCCCTGCGGCCTGACCCAGCTTTACGGCCTGCGTTACGGCTGCGTGCCGGTGGTGGCGCGTACCGGCGGCCTGACCGACACGGTGATCGACGCCAATGACGCGGCGATGACCGCCGGCGTCGCCACCGGGCTGCAGTTCTGGCCGGTCGATCGCGAGAACCTGCGCACCGCAGTGCGCCGCGCCGTCGACCTGTTCCGCAACGGCGATGATTGGAAGCGGCTCCAGCACAACGGCATGGCGTCTGATGTATCGTGGACCAGAAGTACAGCCCGCTACGCCGGCATCTACCGATCCCTCCTTCCCGACCACAGCGCAGACATGAACATGACCGTTGCGACAAAACCCTTTGCCGACCAGAAGCCGGGCACCAGCGGCCTGCGCAAGAAGGTGCCGGTGTTCCGGCAGCCGAACTATGTCGAGAATTTCGTCCAGTCGATCTTCGACAGTCTCGACGGGTTCGCCGGCAAGACGCTGGTGCTGGGCGGCGACGGCCGTTTCTACAATCGCGAGGTGATTCAGAAGGTCATCCGCATGGCCGCCGCCAACGGTTTCGGCAAGGTGATGGTGGGGCGCGGCGGCATCCTGTCGACGCCAGCGGCTTCCAACGTCATTCGCCAGCACGGCGCATTCGGCGGCGTCATCCTGTCGGCCAGCCACAATCCCGGCGGCCCGCAGGAGGATTTCGGCATCAAATACAACGCTTCCAATGGCGGTCCGGCGCCAGAGAAGCTGACCGACCGGATTTTTGCGCGCACCAAGGAGATCGACCGCTATCTGATCGCCGACCTGCCCGATGTCGACATCGACCGGATCGGCGTGTCCAAGGCCGGCGCAATGACCGTCGAGGTGATCGATCCGGTCGCCGACTATGCGGCGCTGATGGAAAGACTGTTCGACTTCAAGGCGATCAGGAAAATGTTCAAGGGCGGCTTCACCATGGCTTTCGACGCCATGCACGCCGTCACCGGGCCCTACGCGCATGAAATCCTGGAGAAGCGGCTGGGCGCCAAAGCCGGGACGGTGCGCAACGGCGTGCCGCTCGAGGATTTTGGCGGCCATCACCCCGATCCCAACCTGGTCTATGCGAAAGACCTCTACGACCTGATGATGTCCAGGCACGCGCCCGATTTCGGCGCGGCGTCGGACGGCGACGGCGACCGCAACCTGATCATCGGCAAGGGGATTTTTGTCACCCCGTCGGATTCGCTGGCGCTGCTGGCCGCCAACGCAGCGCTTGCGCCCGGCTACAAGGCCGGGCTGAAAGGCATTGCCCGCTCGATGCCGACCAGCGCCGCCGCAGACCGGGTGGCGCAAAAGCTCGGCGTTGGCATGTTCGAGACGCCGACCGGCTGGAAATTCTTCGGCAACCTGCTCGACGCCGGCATGGCGACGATCTGCGGCGAGGAGAGCGCCGGCACCGGCTCCGACCATGTGCGCGAGAAGGACGGGCTGTGGGCGGTGCTGCTGTGGCTGAACATCCTGGCGGCGCGAAAACAGCCGGTGAAGCAGATCGTCGAAGCGCACTGGGCCGAGTTCGGCCGCAACTATTATTCGCGCCACGATTATGAGGCGGTGGCGAGCGACGCCGCCTGCAAGATGATGGCCGATCTGCGCGCCAGCCTGCCAAAACTGCCGGGCAAGAAGTTCGGCAAGCTGGCGGTCGCCGGAGCCGACGATTTTTCCTATCACGACCCGGTCGATGGATCGGTGAGCGACCACCAGGGCGTGCGGGTGCTGTTTGAGGGCGGCTCGCGCGTCGTCTTCCGCCTGTCGGGCACCGGCACGGAAGGGGCGACGGTGCGCGTCTACATCGAACGCTACGAGGCCGACCCGAAAAAGCACGGGCTCGACACGCAGAAGGCGCTGGCCGACCTGATCAAGGCGGCCGACGAGATCGCCAGGCTGAAAAAGGCAACGGGCATGAGCGAACCGACGGTGATTACGTGAGCCTTGGCCGCCCGGTTCGGCGCGCCCGCGTTACTGCCGGATATCCGGCTCGACCAGGTCGCGCAGCTGGGTCAGCGTGTCCTGCCAGCCGAGATAGCACATCGATTCGGGGATCATGTCGGGTACGCCCTCCTGGGTGATCCTGACGTCCGTGCCGCCGGGAACCTCGGCCAGCTCGATCGTCGTCTTCATCTCGCCGGGCAGGTTGGCGTCGTCGAACACGTCGCTGTAGGACAATTTTTTGTTCGGCGTCATTTCGAGGAATGCGCCGCCGAACGAGTGCGCCTGATTGGTGGCGAAGTTGCGGAACGACATATGGAACCGGCCGCCTACCTTCGGCTCGAACCTGTCGATGGCGCCGAGAAATCCGTGCGGCGGCAGGAAGCGGCACCAGGCGTCGGCGTCGGTGAAGGCGCGATAGACTTTTTCAGGCGTGGTCTTGAGCACGCGGTGGAGGCGGATGGTGGACGGCATGGTCTGTCTCCTCATTATTTGCCGTTGGGAAGCAGGGTTTCGATATAGCGCTTGAGGTGGTCGAGATTGGCGCGCGCCACATCGGCGCCGCCGGTCGCCTTGGCCTGGACAAACGAGCCTTGCAGCGCCGCCTGGATGAAGAAGCCGAGGCTTTGAGGCGTCCAGTCGGCGGCGGCGGCGTAATGCGCCTTGGCGAGCGTTATGTCGGCGACCAACTCGTCGATATGGCCAGCCATGCCGTCGCCGCTGGCGGCGAGCAAGGCGGGGTGGCTGGCGTAGACCTCCTGCGTCAGCGTGCCAAGCAGGCAGGAGAATTCGGGGATCGGCCGGTCGAGAATGTCAGCGCGAAACGCGACGTAGCCGAGCAGACGGTCGCGCGGATCGGGCAGGCAACGATACGGCGCATTGGCGAAGACCGCGCCCGTGAATGCGTTCCAATGCTCGATCGCCGCCAGAAGAAGTTCTTCCTTGCTCTTGAAATGGTGGAAGAAACTGCCCTTGCGTAACCCGGCGCGTGCGCAGATGTCGTCAACCGATGTGCCGGCATAACCCTGTTCGCGCACCAGCGCTGTCGCTGCGTCGATGAATTTCTGCCGGGATGGGTGTACTACATCGTTCATTTGAATACCAACCAGTTGGTATGTAATTGACCAACCAGCCGGTAGGTTGTCAACCGCCGATCTTGTTTTTTCAGAGATGCGGCCTTGCCGGTCCCGGCATTGGGGCGGCGACGCCGACGCGCAGGGGTCGCAAACAGCAGTTCTCGCTGCGCCGGGGGCTTGATAGTGTGATGCGTCGCTTCGATCCGGCGACATGGATTCGGCAGCGAAGGCAGATGACATCGAACGAGCTTGGGGCGCGGCCGGACGACAACGGGACCGATTTCGCGGTCTGGTCGGGCGCGGCAGAGCGGATCGAGCTTTGCCTGTTCCGGCCTCTCGATGGCGACCGGGCGAAGATTGCCGCTTCCGACGACGCGGTCCACCGCCAGCAGATGCAGCGCGGCGACGACGGTATTTTTCGTCTCAGCGTCGACGGCGTGGGGCCCGGTACGCGCTACGGCTATCGCGCCGACGGCCGCTACGATCCGAAAAATGGCTATTGGTTCGATCCGTCCAAGCTGCTGGTCGACCCTTATGCGGTGGCGATCGACTGGCCCTATCGCTATCGCGCGACGATGGCGGCGCCGCGCTGGCAGCGGACCGATACCGCGCCGATGATGCCCAAGGCGCTCGTCGCCGCGTTGCCCGAACCGGTGAGGCAGTCGCCGCCGCTGTTTCGGCCTGGCGGCCTGATCTACGAACTGAACGTCCGCGCCTTCACCATGCTGCATCCCGATATTCCCGAAGGCCTGCGCGGCACGGTCGCCGCGCTCGCTCATCCGGCGGTGATCGCTCACCTGAAAAAGATCGGCGTTTCGGCGGTCGAACTGATGCCGTTGACGGCCTGGATCGACGAGCGGCACCTCGGGTCTCTCGGACTGACCAACGCCTGGGGATACAACCCGGTGACGTTCATGGCGCTCGACCCGCGCCTGGCGCCGGGCGGCGTCGGCGAATTGCGTCGAACCGTGGCGGCGCTGCGTCAGGCGGGCATCGGCGTTCTGCTCGACGTCGTCTTCAACCACACCGGCGAGAGCGACATCCACGGGCCGACCCTGTCGCTGCGCGGGCTCGACGCCAACGCCTACTACCGCCGCGAGGCGGACGGCAAACTGGTCAACGACACCGGCACCGGCAACACGCTCGCCTGCGACCATCCAAGGGTGAGGGAACTGATCCTCGCATCGCTGCGCCATTTCGTTCTGCAGGCGGGCGTCGACGGCTTCCGCTTCGATCTGGCGCCGGTGCTCGGGCGCGACGCCGACGGATTTTCGACGCGCGCCGAAACCCTGCGGGCGATCGAGACCGACCCGGTGCTAGCCGACCGCATCCTGATCGCAGAACCCTGGGATATCGGCCGCGACGGCTACCGGCTCGGCGAGTTTTCCGGCCGCTGGCTCGAATGGAACGACAGGTTCCGTGACGATGCACGGCGGTTCTGGCGCGGCGACGCCGGCATGACCGGCGTGCTGGCGACCAGGCTGGCGGGGTCGTCGGACGTGTTTGGCCGCGACGGCGCGACCGCGACGCGTTCGATCAACTACATCGCCGCCCATGACGGGCTGACGCTCGCCGACATCGCCGCCTTCAAGCACAAGCACAACCAGGCCAATGGCGAGAAAAATCGTGACGGCCACGGCGAAAACCTGTCCTGGAACAATGGCGTCGAAGGTTCGACGGCGGACGAAAAGATCTCCGCTGCGCGCCGGCGCGACGTGGCCGCCATGCTGGCGTCATTGTTTGCCGCGCGCGGCGCGATCATGCTGACGGCGGGCGACGAATTCGGCCGCACCCAAGGCGGCAACAACAACGCCTATTGCCAGGACAATGCCGTGACCTGGCTCGACTGGGCCGGCCGCGACCGGGCGCTGGAGGACTGGACGGCGCAACTGGCGCGCATCCGCGCCGGATCGGGGCTTGAGGGCCTGGAATTCTTTCAGCCTCCGGGCGGCGCCGGCGCACCGGTGGTCGAATGGCTCGGTTTTGACTGGCGGCCGATGACCGAAGAGCGCTGGAACGAGCGGGCCAACCGCCGTCTTGTCATGGTTGTCGCCGAACCCGCCGCGGCGCGCATCGCGGTGCTGATCAACGGCGACCGCCGCGCCGGCGTTGTCGCGGCGGAAGCGCGCGACGGCATGGTCTGGCGGCTTGCAGCCGGGCCCGGCGCATCTGGCGCGAACGGCGCGTTCAGGCTAGGCGGACGCTCGGTCGCGATGCTGACCGAAACGCCTGAGGGAGCACAGGTCAGATGACAAGAACCGGTCATGACTGGTGGCGGGGCGCTGTGATCTACCAGATCTATCCGCGCTCGTTTCAGGACACGACCGGCGACGGCGTTGGCGATCTGGCCGGCGCGACCGGACGGCTTGACCATATCGCGGCGCTTGGCGTCGATGCGGTGTGGCTGTCGCCCTTCTTCAAGTCGCCGATGGCCGACATGGGCTACGACGTGTCCGACTATCGCGCCGTCGATCCGCTGTTCGGCGCGCTGGCCGACTTCGACCGCTTTGTCGCCGAAGCGCATCGGCGCGGCCTGAAAGTCATCATCGACCAGGTGATTTCGCACACATCCGACAAACACCAATGGTTCGTCGAAAGCCGCGCCGACCGCACAAATGACAAGGCCGACTGGTATGTCTGGGCGGATGCAAAACCCGACGGAACCGCCCCCAACAACTGGCTGGCGATCTTTGGCGGACCGGCCTGGGAATGGGATACCGGGCGGCGGCAATATTACATGCACAATTTCCTCGCCTCGCAGCCGGACCTCAACTTTCACAATCCGGCGGTGCGCGAAGCGGTGCTGGACGCAGTGAAATTCTGGCTTGACCGCGGCGTCGACGGGTTCCGCCTCGACACGGTGAACTACTATTTTCACGACGCCCGGCTGCGTGACAATCCGCCGTTTCCCAAAGGCAAGACCAACGATATTCCCGACACCAATCCCTACGGTTTTCAGGACCATATCCACGACAAGACACAGCCGGAGAATATCGGCTTCCTGAAAGAATTTCGCGCCTTGCTCGACCGCTATGACGACAGGGCGACGGTCGGCGAGGTCGGCGACGGCGAACGTTCGCTCAAAACCGTGGCCGCCTACACCACAGGCGGCGACAAGCTCAACATGTGCTACACCTTCGACCTGCTGGGCGACGATTTTTCGCCGGCGCATATCCGCAGATCGGTCGAGGCGTTCGAGAAGGCGGTGAAGGACGGCTGGGTGTGCTGGGCGTTCTCGAACCACGATGTGCGTCGTCACGCCACGCGGTTTTCCCGCAACCAGGGCGAAGTCGACAAGGTGGCGAAATTCGCCATCGACCTTCTGTGCGCGCTGCGCGGCTCGATCTGCCTCTATCAGGGCGAGGAACTGGGGCTGACCGAGGCGGACATTGCGTTTGAAGACCTGCGCGATCCCTACGGCATCCGCATGTGGCCGGGGTTCAAGGGCCGCGACGGCTGCCGCACGCCGATGGTGTGGGAGAAGGCAAAGCCCAATGCCGACTTCTCGACCGGCAAACCCTGGCTGCCGATCCCGCGCGAACATCTCGCGCGCGCCGCCGATGCGCAACAGGGGGCCGATTCGGTGCTGGCGCACTACAAGGCCGCGATTGCGTTCCGAAAGGCCCATCCGGCGCTGGTCGACGGGTCGATCCGGTTTCTACCCGGCAGTGAGCCGGAGGTGCTGGCGTTTGAACGCGAGACGGAGAGCGAAAGACTGCTCTGCGTCTTCAATTTTGGCGGCGCGGCGACGCAGTGGCGCGTCCCGAAGCGGTTTGCGGGCGCAACCATGCTGGCGGACGGGCGCGCCGCGCCGGCCAGCGCCATGACGCTGGAGCCGCTGAGCGTCGTCTATCTGCGAGTGTGAGATCCGGGCCGGTCAGCCGGCTCAGAGACCTTTGCCGCCATGCGCGCAGGGCGAATTCGGCACGGCGCAGCCGGCGGCGCTCGGCTTGGTGTCGATGCGCCTGCCGCCATAATCCACGCTGGCGCAACCGCTGACGACAGCGAGCACGGCGATCAAAGCGAAAACTCTGGTCATTGACGTCTCCGTCCAGGCGGCGACGCCGCGCCTGTTGATCGGGAGAAACGGCGATTGTCGCCGCCGTTTTGACTGGTCGGAGTGGCAGGATTTGAACCTGCGACCCCATCGTCCCGAACGATGTGCGCTACCAGGCTGCGCTACACTCCGTAACCAGACGCGGGCTTATAGCGAGCGCCGACTTTGACTGCAAGCACAATGGCGCGCCGGGAACGCACAATCTTGCCGCACCGCAAAAACGCGTCCCGTATACGCAATTGCAAGGCGATGCGGTTATTCAGGACGTTGGTACACCAGCAAGAGAGCGGGATTACGTGCTGAAACCGGTCGCAGACATCCAGCCGAACACGTTCGAATTCGAGACCCGCGCGCTCGTCAAGCCGACCGGCTTCCGCGAATATGACGCGCGCTGGTGGTTCGGCCATCCGGCGTCGCAAAAACCCCCGGAACTCAACCTGCTCGGCGTCCAGGCCCTTGGCATGGGGCTGGCGACGGTCATCCGCCGCGCCGGCATCGGCCCCGACATCGTCGTCGGCCACGATTTCCGCTCCTATTCGCTGGCGATCAAGCTGGCGCTCGTCTCCGGCCTGATGGCGGCCGGCGCGCGCGTCAGGGACATCGGCCTGGCGCTGTCGCCGATGGCCTATTTCGGCCAGTTCGCGCTCGACTGCCCGTCGGTGGCGATGGTCACCGCCTCGCACAATGAAAACGGCTGGACCGGCGTCAAGATGGGCATGGAGCGGCCGTTGACCTTTGGCCCCAACGAGATGGCGACGTTGAGGAACGCGGTGCTCGGCGGAGATTTCGATCTTGTCGGCGGCGGCTCCTATCAACGGGTCGACGGCATGCGGACCCGCTATCTCGACGACCTGACGCAAGGCGTGCGCATATCCCGCAAGCTGAAGGTGGTGGCGGCGTGCGGCAACGGCACGGCGGGCGCGTTCGCGCCTCAGGCGCTGGAGCGGATCGGCTGCGAGGTGATCCCGCTCGACGTCGAACTCGACCATACCTTCCCCCGTTACAATCCCAATCCCGAAGACATGCAGATGCTGCACGCCATCCGCGACAAGGTGCTGGAGACGGGGGCGGATGTCGGGCTGGGCTTCGACGGCGACGGCGACCGCTGCGGCGTCGTCGACAATGAAGGCAATGAGATTTTCGCCGACAAGGTCGGCGTCATGCTGGCGCGCGACATGTCGGCCGAGCATCCCGGTGCGCGCTTTGTCGTCGACGTCAAGTCGACCGGCCTGTTCATGACCGATCCGGTGCTGCAGGCGCGGGGCGCGTCGACGGACTACTGGAAGACCGGTCATTCCTACATCAAGCGCCGCGTCAAGGAACTGGGCGCGCTCGCCGGCTTTGAAAAGTCCGGGCACTTCTTTTTCAACCCGCCCTACGGGCGCGGTTATGACGACGGTCTCGTCACCGCGATTTCGGTGTGCAGGATGCTCGACCGCAATCCTGCAAGATCGATGGCCGACCTAACCCGCGCCCTGCCCCTGACTTTTGGCTCGCCGACGATGTCGCCGCATTGTTCCGACGAAACCAAATACGGCGTCGTCGACAAGGTTGTCGCCCGATTCACCGCGATGCGCGACGCCGGCGACAAACTGGCGGGCCACGCCATTGTCGACCTGGTGACGGTCAACGGCGTGCGCGTCGTCACCGACGACGGCACCTGGGGTCTTGTGCGCGCTTCGTCGAACAAGCCGGAACTGGTCGTCGTCGTCGAAAGCCCGGTCTCGGAGGCGCGCAAGAAGGCGATGTTCGAGGCGGTGGACGCGGTGCTGCGGCAAAACCCCGGCGTCGGCGTCTACAACCAGACGATTTGAGATGCAGATGACGCACCCGATTTCGTGTTTTGTGATGAGCGGCGGCGTCGGCTCGCGGCTGTGGCCGCTGTCGCGCGAGGACAACCCGAAACAGTTCCACAACCTGGCCGGCGACGGCTCGATGCTGGTGAAGACCGTGCGCCGGCTGCAGGCGCGCACCGCCGGCGCGGCGAAGGTCAGCCTGATTGCGTCGGAGCGCCATTCGGAGCGGGTGCGCGACGATCTCGCCGGGCTCGAGATCGGCGGCGAAGCAATCTTCGAGCCGACCGGGCGCAACACAGCGGCGGCTGTCGCGGTTGCGGCCATCGAGACGCTTCGGACCGTCGGTGACGGACTGATCCTCGTGGTGCCATCGGATCACGAGATCACGACCGACGAGCAGTTCTGGCAAACCATCGAGGCGGGCGTGGCGCCCGCCATGGAAGGGCGCATCATCGTGTTCGGCATTCGCCCGACGCATCCCGAGACGGGTTACGGCTATATCGAGGCCGACGGCCGGGACGTCATGCGCTTTGTCGAGAAGCCGGACCTGGAGACGGCGCAATCCTATCTCGACGCCGGCAATTTCTTCTGGAATTCCGGCATGTTCCTGTTTCGCGCCAGCGCCATGCGCGACGCTTTTGCCGCGCTCCAGCCGGAGATCTGGGCCCAGGCCGAAATCGCCTGCGCCAATGCGACGCGCGACCTGTCCGGCGTCTATCTGCCGATGCTGGACTACGGGCACATTCAGTCGATTTCGGTCGACTACGCCATCATGGAAAAGACCGCCGGCATCGCCATGATCCCGGCGGAGTTCCGCTGGAACGATCTGGGGTCGTGGCAGTCGCTGCTCGACATCAGTGCGTCGGACGCCGACGGCAATGTCGTCATCGGTGACGTGGTGGCGATCGATACGACGAATTCGTATCTTCGCAGCCAGGGCCGGCTGTTGTCGGTGATCGGCATGAAGGACGTGGCGATCGTCGCCACCGCCGACGCAACCTTCATCGCGCCGGTCGACCAGAGCCAGAACGTCAAGAAGATCGTCGAGCGGCTGGAAAAGACCGGCCGGCTGGAAACCAAGTTCACCCCGGCGCAGGATCGCGTCGTGCAGGTGGGCGCCTATGTGCCGCGGGTGCGCCACTGGCTGCTGGATGAGGCGCTGCCCCTCTGGTCGACCGTGGCGGTCGACGAACGCCATGGCGGTTTCTTCGAGGCGCTGTCGATGGACGCGTCGCCGATCGCCAGGCCGAAGCGCATGCGCACCATGGGACGCCAGATTTTTGCCTTTGCGGTGGCGAAGCAGCATGGGTGGACGGGTCCCGCCGACCGGCTCATCGCCCATGGCATCGACTTCATCGCCGGCAAGGGCCGCTCGGCAAACGGCGGCTGGGTCAGGGTGCTCAATGTCGACGGGTCGGTCGTCGATCCGGTCGAGGACGCCTACGACCAGTCCTGCGTGCTGCTGGCGCTGGCGCACGCTCATCGCGCAGGCAACCCGGATGCGCTGGGACTTGGGCAGGAGACGTTCCGCTTCCTGGACGACCATATGGAAGACCGCACCATGCGCGGTTTCCAGGAGACTTCGGCAGGCGAGGGGCTTCGCCGCTCCAACCCGCACATGCATCTGCTCGAGGCGTTTCTCGCCTGGCACGAGGCAACCGGGGACATGCAGTACATGCGCCGGGCGGCCCGCATCGTCGAACTGTTCCGCAGCCATTTCTTCGATCCCGAAACCTGGACCATCGGCGAGTATTTCGACGACGACTGGCGGCGCGCGCCAGGCGACAAGGGCGAATGGACCGAGCCGGGACATCATTTCGAATGGGCGGCGCTGCTGGTCGATTTTGCGGCGCGCAGCGGCCAGAAGGATCTCGTCGGTTTCGCCCGCAAGCTCTATGCGTCGGCCATCGCCAACGGGCTGAACCGCTCGACGGGTCTCGCCTATGCGGCGGTGTCGCGCGAAGGCCTGCCGCTCGACCGCGTTTCGCGCAGCTGGCCGCAGACGGAAGTGATCAAGGCGGCGATGGCGCTGGACGAGGCCGGCGGCCCCGACTTGAAGCCGGAGATCGAGGCGCGCGTCGGCCGGCTGTTCCGCTGGCATCTCGACGCCGCGCCGAAGGGGCTGTGGATCGACCAGATCGACGAGAAGGGCAGGCAACTCGCGCGCGAGGTCCCGGCCAGCATCCTTTACCACATCGTCACCGCGCTCTCGATGTATCTCAAGCGCTACGAAAACCCCGCTCAGTAGGGGCTTTCGACCTTTCCGGTCTCGACATAGACGCTCTTGACCTGGCTGTAGTGGCGCAGCGCCTCGAGCGAATTTTCGCGGCCGATGCCGGAATTCTTGGCGCCGCCGAACGGGATTTCGACCGGCGACAGATTGTAGTGGTTGATCCACAGCGTCCCGGCCTGCAATTCGCCCGCGACCCGGTGGGCGCGGGCGATGTCCTGGGTGAACACGCCCGCCGACAGGCCGAACTCGGTGTCGTTGGCGCGCGCCACCACTTCCTCCTCATCGTCAAACGACAGAATGCTCATCACCGGCCCGAAAATCTCCTCGCGGGCGATGCGCATGTCGTCGCCGACCCCGGTGAACACCGTCGGCTCGACAAAATAGCCATTTTCAAAACCCTGCAGTTTCGGCGCACCGCCGCCGACGGCGAGCCTCGCACCTTCCTTCTTGCCGATGGCGACGTAGCCGAGCACCTTGTCGAGCTGAGCCTTGTTGACCAGCGGCCCCATCTGGGTGTCGGGGTCGAGCGGATCGCCGAGCCGGATCGTCTTGGTGCGCTCGATCACCCGGTCTACGAACCGGTCGTGCAGCCCGTTCTGGACGAAGACGCGGGTGCCGTTGGAGCAGACCTGGCCGGTTGAATAGAAATTGCCAAGCATCGCTCCGCCGACCGCGTTTTCAAGATCGGCGTCGTCGAACACGATCAGCGGCGACTTGCCGCCCAGTTCCATGGTCGCGTGCTTCATCTGCGAGCCGGCGAGCGCCAGCACCTTCTTGCCGGTGGGCGCCGAGCCGGTCAACGACACCTTGGCGACGCCCGGATGGCTGGCCAGCGCAGCGCCGACGTCGCCATAACCCTGCACCACGTTGAACAGGCCGTCGGGCAGGCCGGCCTCGGTGTAGATCTCGGCCAGCGCCAGCGCCGACAGCGGCGTGTTTTCCGACGGCTTGAACACCATCGCATTGCCCATGGCGAGCGCCGGGCCGGATTTCCAGCCGGCGCCCTGGATCGGATAGTTCCACGCCCCGATGCCGACGCACACGCCAAGCGGTTCGCGCCGCGTATAGGCGAACGGGCCGCCGAGATCGACATAGTCGCCGTTGAAGGTCGCAACCGCGCCGCCGAAATATTCCAGCGCATCCGCCGCCGAGGCAGCGTCGGCGACCAGCGTTTCCTGGATCGCCTTGCCGGTGTCGAGCGTCTCGATGCGCGCCAGCTCGGCATTGCGCTGGCGAAGGATGTCGGCGGCGCGGCGCAGGATACGCCCGCGCTCGACCGGTTTCAGCCGCGCCCATGCGCCTTGCGCTGCCCGCGCCGCCTCGATCGCCAGTTCGACAATGTTGGGCGTCGCCGAATGCAGCATGGCGATGGTCTCGCCGGTGGCCGGGTAGATCACCGGCAGGCCAGCGCCGCCGTCGTCCTCGACGAAGCGTCCGTTGATATAGTGCGAGGCCTTTGGCTGGGCTTTCATGCGATGCTCCCGGGGTGTGCGATCAAACCCTATCTGTCGCTGTCGCGCCAGCGCGGGTTGATCCAGGGTTCGAGGTTGGATGGCGACAGCATGCCCCGGCCAAGGATGTGATCCGAGGCCTTTTCGCCGGTCATGATCGACGGCGCGTTGAGATTGCCGTTGGTGATGCGCGGAAAGATCGACGAGTCGGCGACGCGCAGGCCCTCGACGCCGATGACGCGAAGTTCGGGGTCGACCACCGCCAGCGGATCGTCGGCGCGGCCCATCCGGCAGGTGCCGCACGGGTGATAGGCGCTCTCGGCATGAGCCCGGATGAAGTCGTCCAGTTGCTCATCGGTCTGGACGTTGCCGCCAGGTGAAATCTCCCTGCCGCGAAACGCGTCGAACGCCTGTTGGCCGAAGATGTCGCGGGTCAGGCGGATGCAGTGACGGAAATCGGACCAGTCGTCGGGATGCGACATATAGTTGAACAGGATCTTTGGCCGTTCGCGCGGATCGGCCGAGCGCAGCGTTACCGAGCCGCGCGACTTCGACCGCATCGGCCCGACATGCGCCTGGAAGCCGTGGGTGTCGGCCGCCGCCTTGCCGTCGTAGCGCACCGCCGCCGGAATGAAATGATACTGGATATCGGGATAGTCGACGCCGGCCCTGGAGCGCACGAAGGCGGCGGCCTCGAAATGGTTGGTCGCGCCGAGCCCGGATCCGAACATCAGCCAGCGCGCCCCGATCAGCGCCTTGGAGAACGGGTTGAGCACCGAATAGAGGGTGATCGGCTTGGTCGATTCCTGCTGGATGTAGAGCTCCATGTGGTCCTGGAGATTCTTGCCGACGCCGGGGCGGTCGGCGACGATTTCGACGCCGTGTTCGGCCAGATGCGCGGCCGGACCGACGCCCGACAGCATCAGCAGTTTAGGCGAATTGATCGACGAGGCGGCGAGGATCACCTCACGTCTTGCGCGAACAAGTTGAATCGATCCCTGAATCTCGATCTCGACGCCGGTGGCGCGTTGATTCTCGATCTTCACCTTTTGCGCCAAACCCTGAAGAAGACTCACGTTCCGGCGCCTCAGCGCCGGTCTCAGATAGGCGTTGGCGGCCGACCACCGGCGGCCCAGATGGATGGTCTGCTCCATCCATCCGAAGCCTTCCTGCTTCGATCCGTTATAGTCGTCGGTGGTCTCGAAGCCGGCTTGCCGGCCCGCGTCGACAAACGCCCTGTAGAGCGGGTTGAGACGCATGCCGCGCTTGACATGCAGCGGCCCGTCGGTCCCGCGCCAGCCATCTTCGCCGTCCTTGGAATCCTCCATGCGCTTGAAGTAGGGCAGCACGTCGGCGAACGACCAGCCCGCCGCGCCTTCCTGCGCCCAGTGATCGAAGTCGCGCGCATGGCCGCGCACATAGACCATGCCGTTGATCGAGGACGATCCGCCCAGCACCTTGCCGCGCGGCGTCGCCAGCACCCGCCCGCCCAGATGCGGTTCCGGCTCGGTCGAGAAGCCCCAGTCGTAGAGGCTCATGTTCATCGGGATCGACAGCGCCGACGGCATCTGGATCAGCGGGCCGTAGTCGGTGCCGCCATGCTCGATGACGATGACGGAATTCTCGCCGTCTTCGCTCAGCCGGTAGGCTAGCGCGCAGCCGGCGGAGCCGGCGCCGACGATGACGAAGTCTGCTTCCATCTGCGCCATCATTCGCCCCGAGGATAACGCTTGCTGTCTTCGAGCACGTTCAGGTCCATGTGGTTGCGCATGTAGCGCTCGGACGCCTTTTGCAGCGGCTGGAAATCCCAGGGGAAATAGGCGCCGTTGCGCAGCGCCGGATAGACCACCCAGCGGCGCGCCTGGCTTTCGCGCACCTCGGCGTCGAAGCGCGCCATGTCCCAGCGGGCGCGCACGCGGTTCATGAAACTGTCGACGACGCCCGCATAGGCGGGGTCGGTGGCGAGATCGACCTGTTCGAGCGGGTCGGCGGCGAGGTTGAACAGTTGCGGCGGATCGAGCTCGCAATGGACGAATTTGTAGTCGCCGTCGCGGATCGCGACCATCGGCGCGTAGGACCCTTCGGCGGCGTATTCGATCAGCACCGGTTCGCTGCGGCCCTCGCCACGCATCAGCGGCGTCAGCGATTGGCCGTCGGTCCACGGCGCGATGGCGCTGATGTCGATCCGCGCCAGGTCGCACAATGTCGGGCAGATATCGAGATTGGAGACGGGCTGCTCGATGCGGGCGGGTTTGATGCCGTCGCCGGCGATCATCAGCGGCACCCGGGCCGAGCCCTCGAAAAAGTTCATCTTGAACCACAGCCCGCGCTCGCCCAGCATTTCGCCGTGATCGGAGCAGAAGACAACGACCGTGTCGTTCGCCATCCGCGTCGCCTCCAGCGTCGCGAGCAGTTCGCCGAGCTTGTCGTCGACATAGGAGACATTGGCGAAATAGCCCTGGCGCGAACGGCGGATATTGTCGTCTGTGATGTTGAACGACGCATAGTCGCTGGCGAGGTAGAGCCGCTGCGAATGCGTGTCCTGCTGCTCGTAGGGGATGAAGCCGACCTCGGGCTCGAGATGGGCGCAATCATTGTAGAGGTCCCAATATCTGCGCCGCGCCACGAACGGGTCGTGCGGATGGGTGAAGGAGATGGTGAGGCACCAGGGCCGGCGGTCGGCGTCGTCGCGCTCGCGCGACAACTGGTAGAGTTTCTGGTTGGCGTGGAACGCGACCTCGTCGTCATATTCGAGCTGGTTGGTGATCTCGGCCACGCCGGCGCCGGTGACCGAACCGAGATTGTGGTACCACCAGTCGATGCGTTCTCCCGGCTTGCGATAGTCCGGCGTCCAGCCGAAATCCGGCGGGTAGATGTCGGTGGTCAGCCGCTCCTCGAAACCGTGCAACTGGTCGGGGCCGACGAAATGCATTTTTCCTGACAGGCAGGTGTGGTAGCCGGCGGCGCGAAGATGGTGGGCGAAGGTGGGGATCGACGAGGCGAACTCGGCGGCGTTGTCGTAGACGCGGGTGCGCGACGGCAATTGCCCGCTCATGAACGAGGCGCGGCCGGGCGCGCAGAGCGGCGACGCGGTGTAGTTGCTAACGAACCGCGCCGAGCGCGCCGCGAGCTTTTTCAGATTTGGCGCGTGCAGGAAGTCGGCCGGCCCGTTCGGGAACAGCGTTCCCGTCATCTGGTCGACCATGACGATGAGAATGTTTGGACGGCGGGGTTCGGTCATGGCGTACGCCCCAGTTTCAAGGTGATGTAATCCTCGACCAGCGCGATGGCCGAGGCAGGATCCGGCGCGCCGTGCTTCAGCGCCCGGCGGATGTAGAGCCCGTCGATCAGCGCCGCGACGCCTTCGGCGGTGCGCGCCGCCTGGACGCGCGGCATCAGTGCTGACAGCGCGTGGGTAAGGTTCGAATGCAGCCGCCGCGCATAGACGCCGAGCAGCCGGCGCATCTCTGCCGACCGCTGCGCCTCGACATAGAAGGCGAGCCAGGCGGCGACGATGTCGGGCGAGAACTGCGGCTCGGAAAAATTGACCGCAACGATCGCCGACGCCCGTTGGCGCGGCGTGACCGCTCGCGCCAGCGCGATGCGCGTCTCCCGGGTGAGATCGGCCAGCAGCGACCGCATCGTGGCGCGCAGCAGGTCGTCCTTGGCGCCGAAATAATGGTGCGCAAGCGCCGCGGACACGCCGGCGCGCCCGGCAATGTCGCTCATGCGCACGTCGAGCGTGCCCGCTTCGCCGATGGCGGCGACGGCGGCGTCGATCAGCGCGCGGCGGCGCAGCGGTTCCATTCCGAGTTTTGGCATGAAGACAGGCTACGGTTTTTTATTGACGCGTCAATCAATAAAAAAGCCAGGTGAGCAATCGTCCCGCCGCTTTACCGCGCGTCATTCGGCGTTATGGTCTCATCATGAAGCATGCGGCGGTGGTGACAGGCGGCGCATCCGGCATCGGCCTCGCGGTGACGACGCGGCTGATCGAAGACGGCTGGCCGGTCGTGGTGCTGGATTTCAACGAGGCGTCGCTTGCCGAGGTCGAGGCCGACCTTGCGGGCGAGAACGTCATCTTCATTCATTGCGACGTCACCGACGAGGACGAGGTCACAGCCGCCTTCGACGAGATCGTCGATCGCGCCGGCCTGATCGGCGGGCTGGTCAATTGCGCCGCCATCGCATGGTCGGCGACGGTCGAGGATACGACGGCGGAAATGCTGCGCGAAATGCTCGAGGCGAACCTGATCGGGAGTTTTGTCACCTGCAAGGCGGCGACGGAGCGCATGGGCGAGAGCCTGTCGATCGTCAATCTGTCGTCGGTCTCGGGTCTGCGCGCCAATCGCGGCAGGCTGGCTTACGGCGCGTCGAAAGCGGCCGTCAAGCTGATGTCGGAGGTGATGGCGGTCGAACTCGCGCCGCAGAACATCCGCGTCAACGTGGTGGCGCCGGGGCCGGTCGACACGCCGTTGGTGGCGCGGCTGCACCGGCCCGAGGAGAGGCGGCTGTGGACCGAGCGCGTCGCCATGGGGCGCTATGGCCGGCCAGACGAGATCGCCTCGCTTATCGCTTTCCTGCTGTCGCCGGAGGCGAGCTATATCACCGGCCAGACGATCGCGGCGGACGGCGGCTTCATGCCGGGCGGCGTCATCGCCGAGGCCTGAACGCCCGGAAGGCCGAGCGCGGCGGGTTCTCAAGTCCCGAAAGCCTTTGAATTGTGCTCGATGCCGGGGTAGGTCACCGAAGAGGCAAGAAACCCGATCAGGTGAAAACATGGCGAACCCGGTTCTGGCGGAAGCGACGCGCGGCGGCCAGGTGGAAAGCCGGCACGAGGGCGCGTTCGTGGTGACCGACGGCGACGGCGCGACCGTGCTGTCGGCCGGCGACATCGACCGCCCGGTGTTCCCGCGCTCGGCCGTCAAGGCGATCCAGGCGCTGCCGCTGGTCGAAAGCGGGGCCGCCGACCGTTTCGGCTTCGACCGGCGCGAACTGGCGCTGGCCTGCGCCTCGCATTCGGGCGAACCGGCCCACGCCGATCTCGCCGCCGGGATGCTGGCCAAGGCAGGTCTCGGCTTCGAGGCGCTGGAGTGCGGCGCGCACTGGCCGTCCAGCCAGGACGCCATGGTCGAACTGGCGCGCAGCGGCGCAAAGCCGTCGGCGCTGCACAATAATTGCTCGGGCAAGCACAGCGGGTTCCTGTGCGGCTGCGCGCAGCTCGGTTTCGACCATCGCGGCTATGTGAAGATCGGCCACGACTATCAGCGGCTGATCGCCGGGACGATGGCCGAAGTGACCGGCGCGGCGCATGAGGCGGAAAATTCGGGCGTCGACGGCTGCTCGATCCCGACCTACTCGGTGCCGTTGAAAAACCTCGCCCATGGTTTCGCCCGCATGGCCAGCGGGCAGGGCTTTTCGCGCGAGCGGGCGGCGGCGGCGAGACGGCTGATCGACGCCTGCATGGCCGAACCGTTCTTTGTCGCGGGAACCGCAAAGACCGACACGGAGATCATGCAGGCGGGCGGCGGCCGGATATTTCTCAAAGTCGGCGCCGAGGGCGTCTATTGCGGCGCCGTGCCCGAGCTCGGCTACGGTTTCGCGTTGAAGATCGACGACGGCGCGGTGCGCGCCGCCGAAGCGGCGGTCGCCGCGCTGCTGGCGAGGTTGCTTGCCGATGACGAGGCGATGGCGCGGATGCTGCGCGCCAAGGCGACGGTGACCATGCGCAACTGGAACGGCATCGAGGTCGGGCAGGTGCGCCCGTCCGGCTTCTTCAGCTGACGCGGTTACGTTCGACCGTCAGTCCCGGCAGGTCCGACCCTTTGACGGCGAGATCGCCGGTCACCGCGTCGCTCCAGCGATGGCCGACGACGCCGCCGCGTTTCACCCGGTCGATGATATTGTCGGAAATCACCACCGGCCCGACGCCCTCGACCACCGACACCGCGATGCCTTCGCCGGCGTCGCGGATGACATTGCCCGTCGCCACGACATTGCGCAGATAGGGGCCCCAGCCCAGATGCATGCCGTAGAGCGGCGCGCCTTCGATGACATTGCCGCTGACCGTCGCGTCGGCCTCGACCGTGACGCCGACGCCGAAGCCGGGCGCATCGGCGGGGTAAGGGCCGGTGGCGGAGAGATTGCGCACCAGATTGCCGGTGATCGCCGACATGCGCCCGCCCTCGTTGAAATTGACGACCGAAACGCCGTTGGCCGCGCCGTCGACGATGTTGTTGGCGATGACCGCGCCCTCGAAGGCGAACTCGGAATAGATCGCGGTCTCGCCCGAGCGGGCGCAATTGTTGCCGCTGATCTGGACGTTGGAGCCGGAATTGCAGCGGATGGCGGAAAAGGCGCAGTCGGAGATCTGGTTGTCGGAGACGATCACCCGGCCCGCGCGAAACACGTTGACGCCGTTGCCGAACTGGCCGGTGCCGCCATTGCGCGCCAGTATGCGTTCGATGCGGTTGCCGGTGACGATGGTTCCGTCTTCGCCCGGCTGCCATTTGTGCACCAGGATGCCGCCATTGCCGCAGTCTGAGATGGTATTGCCGGCGATGCGCATGCGGCCGGCCTCCACTGACCAGATTGCCGCTTCCGCCGCGCCGGAAATGTCGCAATTCTCGATCCGGCCGGAGACGCGCTCAAGCGCGACGCCGTATTTCGACGCGCCGACCAGTTCGCAATCGTCCATGACGAAGCGGGCGACGGAGCGCAGGTCGATGGCGCCCTGGACGCTGTCGCCGAGCCAGCGGTTCGCCGCGTCGATGATCAGGCCGGAAAGTTCGATGCGGGTCGGGCCTTCGCCGGCGAGGAAATGCCCGTCTCCGCCGTGGACGATGCGGGTGGCGCCGGGGACGCCGGTCAGGCGCACCCGCTTCGGCAAGGTGATGTTGGAGACGACATAGACGCCGGGCGGGATGAAGACCGCCTGGTCGGCGTCGGACGCTTTTTGCAGCATCCGGTTGAAGGCCCTCGACTTGTCGTCCAGCCCGCCCGAACCGAGGCCAAGCTCCGACGCATTGATCGAGCCGCGCATGGCGGCGGTCTCCAGCCCGGCCAGCGGCTTGCCCGCAAACGCGCTCGACGCGGCGGCGCCGGCGGCAAGTCCGATCGAAGCGCCCAGGAAGCGGCGTCTGTCCAGCATTGGCACACAACTCCTGCCCAAAATCCTAGCGAAGCAGGATCCGTGCCGCCGGCCGCGGACGCTGCTGGCACGGCATTTTGAGCGTGCAGTCGCCGCAACTTATGCTAGCTTGGCCCTATGAGCAGAGCATTCACCGGCAACGAAGACGACAGTGAATTTATCGCCGATGTCGGCGACAAGCCGATTTCGACCGAGCGAAATCTGGTGACCCAGGACGGCATTGCGCAGATGGAAGCGCATGTGAACCGTCTGCGCCGGGAATTCGCCGAGGCGGAGAAGAAGCAGGAGCGCGAGCAGATGGCGGTCGCCACCCGCAATCTGCGCTACTGGCAGACGCGGCGCGAAAGCGCCGAACTGTCGATCCCCGACCCCGACGAACAGGTGGTGCGTTTCGGCATGACGGTGCGGCTTGAGGCCAAGGACGGGCACAAAGTGACATGGAAGATCGTCGGCGAGGACGAAGCCGATCCGCATGCCGGCAAGATCAGCCATGTCTCGCCGATGGCCAGGGCCATGTACGGCAAGGGCGTCGGCGAGGTGTTTTCGCTGAACGACAAGGAATGGGAGATCGCCGGGCTGAAGGTTTAGACCGCCCGGCTATCGCCGCCATTGCGCGGTCCGAGATCGCAAATACGTCAAATTCATAAGATTGGAGCGGGCATTTGGCTTGATGGCCGATTGCCCGCTCCGCTCCCGCGCCGCCTTCGCCTCCCGCCCGTCCACCCGCTTGAGGCGCAGGCTGGTCCGGGACGAGAGGCGTCTCCTGGGAAGTAGCCTAGTCCTGGCTCCTCATTCGGGCTCCTTCTCAATCCCCTCGTTCTCGGCCTGAAGTCCGTTGAGGACGAGGTTGAGGAAAATCGCCGCCATCGCGCCCATGATCACGGGCGACTTGAAGACGGCCTGTGACCAGTTCGGCATGAAGCTGAAGAATTCCGGCTTGACGATGGCGACCATCGCCATGGCGATGCTGAGGCCGATGACGATGAAGTTGCGGAAGTCGCTGTCGAAATCGACGCGCCGCAAGGTCTTGATGCCGACCACGACCAGCGTGCCGAACATCATGAACCCGGCGCCGCCGACGACGGCCTTGGGAATCGCGGCGGCGATGCCGGCCAGGAAGGGCGACAGGCCGAGCACGATCAGGAACACGCCGGCGAGCGCCACCACCCATCGGCTACGCACCCCGGTGATGCTGATCAGCGCCACGTTCTCGGAGAAGGCCGTGTACTGGAACGAGTTCATTGCGCCGCCGATGACGGTCGACAGGCCGTCGGCCCGGATCAGGTCGGAAATATTGCGCGCGGTCGGCTTGCGGCCGACCATGTCGCCGACGACGATGGCGTCGCCGACGGATTCGACCCAGGTGATGGCGATGACCAGCACCATCGACAGGATCGGCACCAGGTAGAAGGTCGGCGCGCCGAAGTGGAACGGCGTCACCACCTTGACCAGCCCGGTGTCGCCGATGCCGCGAAAATCGAGCATGCCCAGCATGCCGCAGATGATGATGCCGACGAGAATGCCGATGAAAATCGCGACATTGCGGATGAAGCCGCGTCCGAACACGTTCAGCGCGACGATGATGGCGAGGACCGTGAAGGCGATCGCGACATATTTCGGCGCGCCGGCGTCGTCGACGACGCCGCCAGCGGCGTATTGCACCGCGACCGGCAGCAGGCTGAGGCCGATGACCGCCAGCACCGAGCCCACCACCACCGGCGGGAACAGCCGCACGATGTAGCGCCCCAGCGGCGCCACCGCGATGGCGACGATGCCCGAGGCGATGACAGCGCCATAGACCGCCTGCAACCCGGCAGTCGAGCCGTTGGCGAGCAGCGCCGGGTCGCTGGCAATGGCGATCACCGGCGAGATGGTGGCGAAGGTCAGGCCCTGCATCAGCGGCAGGCGGACGCCAAAACGCCAGAAGCCGACGGTCTGGATCAGGGTGGCGATGCCGCAGGTGATCAGGTCTGCCTGGATCAGATAGGCGATCTGTTCATGCGTCAGGTTGAGCGCTCCGCCGATGATGAAGGGCACCGCGATGGCGCCCGAATACATTACCAGCACATGCTGCAAGGCCAGCGCGCCCATGCGCGCTGGCGGCAACATCCGGTCGACCTCGTGCACGGCGCCGCTGTCTGAATAAACTGTCATTGTCTCCTCCCTCGCGCTTCCCCGGCGCTGTTGTTATTGCCAGAACCCCTTGTGCCCCTCGGCGACGTCCTCCTCGATTTCGCTGAACGGGCCACGCGTCTCGACCTTGCGCCGGCCGGCCTTGAAGACCGTCTCGCAGGACAGGTCGAGCGTCAGGTTTTCCGGATTGTCGCCGGTCAGCACCGCCAGCCGTTTTTCCGTCATGCCGTAGACCACGGCGCCGATGCCGGCCCAGTAGCTGGCGCCCGCGCACATGCAACAGGGCTCGACCGAGGTGTAGAGGGTGCATTTTTCGAGAAATTCCGGTGAATAGAGCCGGCTGGCCTCGCGCGCGACATTCATCTCGGCATGGCCGACGCCCTTGTCGGCCATATAGGTGTTGCCGCTGCGCAGCAGCACCGTTCCGTCGGGCCCCACCAGCGTCGCGCCGAAGGGATGATTTCCCGCCTCGCGGCTTTCCCTGGCGATGCGGATCGTCTCTCGAAGGTGTTTCAGATCGTTTGTCATGGTCGCTGTCGGCCCCGCCGGTTTCAATGACGCGAGGATAGACCGCGCCTTGGCGCAAAAAGATTTTGAAAATATCGCGCTTTGTGCGCTATTTTTTGGCGCACCTGATCGAGATCGGAGCGCGCAGCTTGGCCGAGTTTTCCCGCGAGATTTACTCCTTCATCGAAATCGCGCGTGAACGCTCGATCCGCCAGGCGGCCGAGAAGCTGAACATTTCGTCTTCCGCGCTCAGCCGCCAGATGCGGCTGCTTGAGCAGGATCTGGGCGTCAGGCTGCTGATTCGCCGCGTCACCGGCGTCGAACTGACCGAGGCGGGACGGCTCTTGCTGCAGCAGACCGAGCGCTGGCTCGACGACCAGAACAGGCTGCGCGCCGAATTGTCGGGCGCCGGGCGCAATGCCGGGCGCGTGTTCCGCATCGGGGCGATGGAGTGTTTCGCCGACAATCTGGTCCCCGAGCTTTTCGCCTATCTGCGCCGGAACGACCGCATCGACCGGGTCGAGGCAAGATTCGCCGGCACCGAGAACCTGCTGCAAGACCTGCAGGACGGGATGCTCGACCTGGTGATAGCCTTCAACGTGCATCACAGCCAAAACGTCAGGGTCGTGTCGGAAAAGGCCTGCCGGATCGGCCTGATCTGCAGCCCTGGGATCTACGCGCCGGATGAGCCCGAGGTCGCGATCTCGACCTGTCTCGACTGGCCGATCTGCCTCCCGGGCAGGCAGTTGTCGCTGCATACGCGCCTATACGCGGAGATACTGAAACAGCGGAAACGGCCGGACATCCGCGCCGAGAGCAATTCGGTGCAGTTCATCCGCAATCTGGCGATCAGGGGCGAATGCGTCAGCTTCCTGACCTGGTTCGACGTCAGGAACGAGGTTCTTGCCGGAACCATTCGCTTCCTGCCGCTGACCGACAAGCGGCTGACGGAGCGGGTCTGCCTCAGCGTCTCGGGAACGAGGCCCTTCGGCAAGGAAGCGGCCGACATCGCCTGGCAGGCGATGCGGATCCTGGAGAGGTTCGCCGGCGACGGCCAGGGTCCATGACCTTATCTGCCGCCGGTCCCGTCTTCCGATGTCTTGGCAAAATCGATCAGTTCGGTTCTTGCCCACCGCATCAGCGGGTCCATGTGAGTCCGTTGATGCCACCAGATCGTCACGTTGTACGGCGCCAGGTCGAACTCACAGTCGATCACCCTCAGCCGCTTTTCGGGCAGCTTGGCAAGCATGCGTCGCGGCAACAACGCAACGATCGAGGTTCCGGCGATCATGGTCGGAATCGAAGCAAAGGAATTCAACTGGGCGACGATATTGCGTTCGGTCTTGAACCTGCGCTGGCTGCGCTCGAAATGGCGGCGCAAGATGCCCGTTCCTGTCGGCGAGACATCGACGTGCTGCAAGTCCAGGAACGCGTCAAGGGACAGACGGTCAGGCAGCGTGCGGTTATCGGCGTCGGCGACACAGATGAACGGATCGGCGAAGGCCTTGTGTCGATGCAGGTTCGAGGCATGCGATGCGGTTCCGAGCGCGATATCGACGATTCCCTCTGCCAGCAACTGCTCGGGATACATCGAGCCGACGCCGCGAATCTGGACCCGGAGATTTGGCGCGACCTGTCTCAGTCGGCGGGCGAATGGAAGGCCCAAGACCGATTGCAGGTAATCGTTGCCCGCGATCCGGATCCAGCCCCGAACCGTTTCGGGGTCGAACGGCCCCTGGGGATTCAGCAACGTATCGATCTCGGACATCACCGTTTCGAGATTCAACGAAAGAAAGCCGGCGAACGGCGTCAGACGCATGGCATTGCCCTCGCGCACCAGCAACTGGTCGCCGAAAGTGTCGCGCAACTGCGTCAGGGCCTTGCTCATCGTCGGCTGCGACACATCGAGCAGTTCAGCGGCGCGCGACACGCCGCCCGCCGACAATAGCGCGGAGAGCGACACTAGCCGATTCAAGTCCGTCCGCTGCAGTTGACGTAGCTTGTCGGACTTCATTTCGGCCCCCCTCCCAGGTCGGTCATTCCGGATTGGAATAGATGAAATAGATAGCACACAATTTTCGAGCCATGACATTCCGCATATCGTCCTCGCATCGGAGTGGAAACTGATCTCCGACCGAAGAGGAGCGAACATTGGACTTCCATCTGAGCGCCGAGCAATCCCAGTTGCAGCAAATGGCGCGGCGCTATGCGCGCGAAGAACTGGGCCAGGTCGCCCGCGACCTGGAGCGCAATGGGCAGCCATTGCCGCAGGAGTGGGTGCGGCGCTACGCCGAGATGGGGTTTCTGGGCATCAACCTTCCTGTCGAATACGGCGGTCAGGGCATGTCGCATCTGGACGCCGTCCTGGTGCTGGAGGAATTCAACAAGGTCGGCGGCGTCCTGGCCCAGCCAATCTTTGAATCCTGTTTCGGACCGACGCTGGCGATATGGCGCAATGCGAACGAGGCGCTGAAACAGCGGGTCCTGCCGGCGGTCTGCCGCGGCGACCTGATTGTCGCTGTGTCGATGAGCGAGCCGAACGCCGGCTCGGCGTTGACCGATCTGACGACGCGTGGAGTCGTGGACGGCGACGAAGTCGTGCTGAACGGCCAAAAACGCTGGTGTTCGGGCGCGGGTCATGCTGGCGGCTATCTGGTCTATTGCCGACTGGCGGACAGGCCGGGCGCCGCCGGGATCGGGGCGGTCTACGTCGAAAAGGACAGCCCGGGCCTCAGCTTCGGCAAGCGCGAGCATCTGATGGGGTTCCGTGCGGTTCACCATGCCGACATCTTCCTGGACGATGTTCGGGCGCCGGCGGAAAACATCGTGGTGCCCGCCGGCGGGTTCAAGGCGCTGATGCAGAGCTTCGGGTTGGAGCGCTGCGGCAATGCCACGATGTCGCTAAGCCTGGCGCAATCCGCGTTCGACGATGTGATCGAATATGTGCGCGAGCGTCACGCATTTGGCCGGCCGCTCGATGATTTTCAGGCCGTGCAACTGAAGATCGCCGAGATGAAGATGAAGCTCGATGCCAGCCGGATGCTGCTGTATCGCGCCGTTTGCAATGCCGGCGACGGCTTCCCCGACAGCGGCGAGGCATCGATCGCCAAGTGCTACGCCAACGAGATCGTGCGCGATGTCTGCATCACCGCGATGCAGCTCATGGGCGGCTATGGCTATTCGACCGAATACCCGATGGAGCAGCGCGTTCGCGACAGCTTTGGCTGGGGTCTGGCCGGCGGCACCATGGATATCCAGAAGACCAATATCGCCGCCGCCGTGATGGGGCGGCGCTACGACCAGCGGCGATCGTAACGCAATGGCGCGGCATCTCGAAAAAGAGGTTCTGATCGAGCGCAGAGGCGCAGTCGCACTGGTCGAAATCAATCGTCCGCCGGTCAACTTCTTTGACCTGGCGCTGATCGAGACCCTGCTGCAGCGGATGCAGGCGCTTGACGCCGACCCCGAATGCCGGGCGATCGTTCTGGCAGCTTCCGGCAAGGTGTTCTGCGCGGGCGCAGATTTCGGATCAGGCGTAGATCCCGACCAGGCGCTGGAAGTCGCGACCAAGCTCTATTCCCGCGCCATCGGACTATTTGAGATAGGCACCCCGGTGGTCGCGTCGGTGCAGGGCGGGGCCATCGGCGGCGGACTGGGGCTGGCGCTGGCCGCCGATTTCCGGGTTGCCAGCGAAGCCGCGCGGTTCTCCGCCAATTTCGCAGTGCTCGGAATGCACTGCGGCTTTGGCATCAGCACGACCCTGCCGCGCGTTGTCGGCGCGAATGCGGCCGCCAGGATGCTCTATACCGGGGATCGATTGAGCGGCGCCGAGGCGTTTGAACTGGGACTTGCCGACAGCCTGGTCGCCGCCGGCGAGGAACGGCAGGCGGCGCTGGACCTGGCCACGAAGATCGCCGCCGGCGCACCGCGCGCCGTGCAGGACATGCGGCGGACACTGCGCCGCGGGCTTGCCGACGATGTGCGCGCGACGCTGGCGCACGAACTGGCCCTGCAGGGCGACCACATGAAGACCGCTGATTTCCTTGAGGGCGTTCGCGCTGCATCCGAGCGGCGCACGCCGCATTTCACCGGCAAATGAGAGGGAGGAACCATTGAACGAACATAGCGACGCACACATTTTCCAGGGGCCTCTTGCCGGCATTCGGGTGATCGACCTGACCCGCGTCTATGCCGGCCCCTTGTGCACTCAGACCCTGGCCGACCAGGGCGCCGATGTCGTCAAGGTCGAACCTCCCGTCGGCGACGAGACCCGTAACTGGGGCACGCGGCTGGACGAAGACCGTTCGACCTATTTCAACGGCCTGAACCGCAACAAGCGGTCGATTGCGATTGATCTGGGCAAGGAAGCCGGGCGTGAGGTGCTGCTCCGGCTCTTGGAGGGAGCCGACGTCCTGATCCACAACTTCAAGCTGGGAACCATGCCTCGCTGGGGGTTGGGCTATGAGGAGGTTCTGTCCAAACGGTTTCCACGCCTGGTGCAGTGCACTATTACCGGTTTCGGCAATACCGGCCCGCTGGCGGGCATGGCCGGCTATGACGTTGCCGTGCAGGGCTTTGTCGGGCTCGCCTCCATCAACGGCGCGGCAAACAGCGACGGCACCAAGATCGGCCTTCCGCTGATCGACCATGCGACCGGACTGTCCGCGGTCAATGCGATCCTGATGGCGTTGCTCGAGCGTGGGCGGTCCGGCGTTGGCCAGCATGTCGGCGTCAGTCTCTACAATGTCGGACTGACCATGCTGCACCCAGCATCCGCGGCATGGATGGCCACCGGCAAGATTCCGCGTCCGACCGGCAACGCCGAGGCCTGGGTTGCGCCTTACGCCGCTTACCCCTGTTCGGACGGGCTCGTGTTCACCGGTGCGGGGAACGACCGGTCCTTCGCCAAGTTGATGGCGGTGCTGGGCGCTCCGGAACTGGCGCGCGACCCGCGGTTCCGCACGAGTGTGGACAGGGTCGAGAATCGCGAGGCGCTGGACGAACTCATCAGCCTGCAAACGCGCGACCGCTCCTCCAACGACCTGGCAATGGAGATTCTCAACGCCGGGCTGGCTGCGGGCCCGTTCCTGAACCTTGAACAGGTGTTCAACCATCCGCAGGTCGCTGCGAACGGAATGCACGTCCAGATGCCCGACTATCAGGGTACTGGACTGCCTATGGCCTTCTTGCGCACGCCCGGCGCCATTCACGCGACCCCGCCGCATTTTGCCGCTCACACCGACGAGGTGCTGGCCGAGGCGGGCATGTCGGCGCCGGACATCGCCCGGTTCGAGGCCGAGGGCGGCATCGTGCGCCGGCGCAGGCCCATCGTCGCGGACGAATAGGGAGAAATGATATGACGACGCCAGCCGATCACGGGCTCACCATTTCCGTCACCGACGCCGTCGCCTGGATCGAAATCGATCGCCCGGCGCGGATGAATGCGCTTGCCCCCGCCGGGTTTCTGGCGCTGGCGGCGCTGGCCGAGGAGGCGGACGGGCGCGACGACGTGCGGGTCGTCGTGATCTCCGGCGCCGGCCGGCGGGCCTTTTGCGCCGGCATCGATATCAAGGCGGTGATGGAGTCGGGCGAGACGCGCTTTCCGGCGCCTATGAAGGGCGATATGCGCAATCCGTTCGAGCGGGTGCTGGAATTGTCCAAGCCCACCATCGCCTGCCTCGAAGGCGTTGCGATGGGGGCGGGCGCTGAACTTGCCATGGCCTGCGACCTGCGGTTTGCAACAGATACCCTTTCCTTTGCGACGCCCGAGGCCAAGGTCGGCATGGGCGCAAATTTTGCTTCGGTCATGCTGCCCCGCCTGCTGCCCCATGCGTTGGCGCTCGAACTGCTCTATTCCGGCCGTCAGCTGGAGCCGCAAGAGGGCGCCCGACATGGCTTCTTCAACCGCGTCTTGCCCTCCGATGAGGTGCGCGAGGCGGTTCGCGTGCTTGCAGCGGCGATTGCCGCCAACGCCCCACTGACCGTTCGAAGGGTCAAGGAAACGGCGACCAAGTCGATGGGTCTGCCACTGGCGGCGGCGCTGCGGCTGAATGTCGGTCCTGACCCTTATGCGAGTGAGGACCGGATCGAAGGTCTAAGTGCATTTCTGGAGAAGCGGCAACCTAGGTTCAACGGCCGCTGATCAATTTCTTGGGAGAAGAACTCGATGAACTATCTGAACAATACGATCAAGGCGGCGGTCGCCGCGCTTGCGCTTGCAATGGCTGCGCCGACGATGGCCGATGCGACCGAGTTGCGTAACGCATCCTACCTGCCGCCGAGCCATTTCGGCACCAAGCTTATGCTGGAACCGTTCTTCGAACGGATCGCCAAATACACCGACGGCGCGGTTACGGTGCAGAATTTTCCGGGAGGCCAGTTGGCCAGCGCCCAGGGCACTCTGGACGCCATCACCAGCGGCATCGCCAATATGGGGATGGTTGGCATCGGCTATGTGGGCGACACGCTGCCGATGTCGACGATCATCGAGATTCCGGGCGCTTTCACCGATCTCCGCGCCGGCTACAACGCCTACTGGCGGCTTATCCAGGATCATTTGCTTGAATCAGAGTTTTTGCCCCGCGGCGTACGGCCAATCATGCTGTCTCTGCTGTCGCAAACCCAGATCCTGTTGGCTGGCAGTCCGCAGATCAACTCGCTCTCGGACCTGGCAGGGCTGAAAATCCGTGTCCCGCACGCCGCCGCGGCCGAGGCGATTGCGGCGCTGGGCATGGTCCCGGTCGAATTGCCGACCAGCGATCTCTATCTCGCCCTGGAACGCGGCACTGTTGACGGCGCGGTGATGCTGACGGCCTCGGTGCCGTCCTACAAGCTCCAGGAGGTCGCTCACTCGATCACCACCAACCTGGCAATGGGTTCGGTCGGGTTCGTCGAGGCGATTTCCGAGAAGGACTGGCAAAAGCTCAGCGCCGCGGAACAGCAGGAGATCACGCGCGCCGGAACCGAAACAGGTCAGGCAAGCGTCGACGCCATGCTGTCCGTCAATGCTCGCGCCGAGAGCACCCTGGCTGAATCCGGCATGAAGATGATCACCTTGAACGACTCGGTTCTGGCCGAAATTGCCAAGGCGTTGTCGACCGTCGAAGCCAAATGGGTCGAGCGCGTATCGGCTCGCAATCCGAAGGCGGCGGAGATCGCCGCCGCCTATCGCGCCAACCTCGCCGCGCAATAGGCGCGCATCCCGCCCCGCGCGCCAACCCGTGCGCGTGGGGCGACGATTGGGTCACGTCGGAGATGGCAATGCGCAAGATTCTGTCACTTTTTGAGAAGGGCCTGATGGCCATAGCCACACTGGCATTGGTGGCGATGATGGTCACGACCTCGGTCGATGCGATCGGGCGCTACATATTCAACAGCCCGCTACGCGGGAACCTTGAGCTGACCGGCCTCTATTTTATGGTGATCCTGGTGTTCGCCACCCTGTCGCAGAACTACGCCAGGAATGTCCACGTGCGGCTGGACGTCTTCAGCCACCTGCTGAAGGACCGTCTGGGGCGCAACTATACCCGTGCGATCGCCCTGATCTGCCTTCCGGTCTTTGCCTATTTCGCTTGGTACGCCGTGCACGAGGCGTTGGACAAGTTCATCGTCCGCGAAACCCGGATGGGAGCGATCCCGTTCCCGATCTACCTCAGCTACGTCTGGGTGGCGCTCGGCGCGGTCACACTGACCTTGCGCTTCGCGCTGGATGTCATCTCCCCCGAAGACAATGAAGCCCAATCTCCGGAGACACTGCCATGATCGCCGACGCAGGCCTGACATTCGGGCTGCTTTTGCTGCTCTTGCTGCTGGGCGTTCCGGTGGCGTTCTCGATGCTGATCGCCGGCGTAGCAGGCATCTGGCTCGCCGTCGGTCCCGGACCAATCGCGGGTGTGCTCGCCCACTCTCCATATGAGCATGTCGCAAGCTATACCCTGTCGAGCGTACCGCTGTTCATATTGATGGCCGAGTTCCTCAGCGCCGGACGTTTCACCTCCGACCTGTTCATGATCAGCCACCGCTGGCTGGGGCACCTGCGCGGCGGCATCTCGTATGCCACGGTCGCCGGTGGCGTGTTGCTGGCGGCGATATCGGGCTCTTCGACGGCGGCGGCAAGCACCCTGGCGTCGGTCGCATACCCCGAGATGCGCCGCTATGACTACAATGCGCGTTTTTCAGCGGCGCTTTTGTCGATCGTCGGAACTCTGGCGATCATGATTCCTCCCAGTATCGGGCTGATCCTGTTTGGCGTGTTCACCGAAACGTCAGTCGGACGCCTGCTTCTGGCCGGTTTTCTTCCCGGTGCGCTGACAGCGCTCGGATATGTTCTGACCATCTGGATCCTGGTGCGCCGAAATCCCGATTATGCGCCGCAAACAATGCATCGCGCCAGTGCGCGAGACCGGTGGGAGGCCGTCAGGAATGCGTGGCCCGTGCTTCTGTTGCTTTTTGGCATGGTGGCCGCGCTCTATTCAGGCTTGATCACGGCAACCGAAGTCGGCGCAGTCGGCGCACTGGCGGCGCTGGTGATCGGCGTGTTGCTTGGACGCATCAATTTCGCCGGGTTCTGGGACGCTTCGGCCCGCGCCGCGCGTGCCAGCGCGATGATCCTGACCATTGTCGGGTTCTCGGCCGTGATCGGCGTCTTCATGGCCCTGAACGGCACGACGAATATGCTCCTGCAGTTGATCTCGGACTCGGGCCTGCCGTCCTGGGCAGTGCTGATGCTGGTTCTGGCGCTGCTGCTGATCCTCGGATTTTTCCTCGACCAGCTGGCGATCCTGATTCTGACGCTGCCTGTGGTCTTCCCGCTGATGACCCAGCTTGGCTATGATCCGGTATGGCTGGGCGTGATCTTTGTGAAGACCGCCGAAATCGGGCTGATCACGCCGCCGATGGGGATGAACGTCTTTGTCGTCGCGGGGGTCACTCAGGTGCCCGTGACCGAGGTCTACAAGGGCGTCTGGCCTTTTGTTGTAACTGAACTCGTTATCCTGGCGCTGCTGGTGCTGCTGCCCGTGATCACGCTCTGGCTGCCGGATCTGGTATATGGCTGATCCGGCGCCGACACTGTGGGAGCTGGCGATCATGCCGGCTCCCTGATCGCCGCGGCATGGCCCGGCTCTGGCGGCGCAGCCCCGGATCTTCGCCCTGGACGGCAGCGCCACAAGCGCTCGAAATCCACCAATGTGCTGGAACGACCGAACGAGGATATCCGTCGTAGAGCCAATGTCGTGCGTATCTTTCCCCGTGCGCCAGGCCGCCGTCGCCTCGTCGCGGCCCTCGCGGCCGAAACCAGCGAAACGGGATCGAGGCAAACCGGCCCATCAACATGGACGACCTGTGGGAGCACAGGAGAGCCGAAATGAGCCAAGCCACATGACCGCGCTTCCTGCACAGTCGAAGGCTCGCGGCCGCTCCATGCGATTTCCGCCAGGCATATGCCTATGACGCGAAGATCAACCGGGCTTGGCTGGCCGGATCATGAGATCAGACCATAGCCGGGGTATTTGGCGGAATGACCAAGACCTGCACTGGCGGAAGGCTTCAATCCAATCGCGAAACGCTTCAGGCCGGTCTGCGCCCTCAATGCTTGCCGTCGCCCGTCTTGCTTGAGGGCCACCAGCTGCTGCCCATCCGCCAGAGCGGTCCAAAAAGATATTTGGCGAAGGGGATCAGCGCCAGGCCGAGCCCCAGCCCGAACACGCCGGACAGCGCGGCGCTGACGATCCATTCGACGAAAGCCGAGGCGGCGGGAACGGCGTGGCCGGCGGTTTGCGCCAGATGTTCGACCCAGTGGGTGAGGGCGCCGAGATCGAACTGCGGCAGGCCGTGCAGCACGATCGAGCCGCCGACCCACAGCATCGCGGCGGTTCCAACCGTCGAGATCGCGGTCATCAGCCCGGGCATGCCCTTGACGATGCCGCGCCCCAGCGCCCGGGTCGCGGCGAGCCGGCCCGACTGAGCCATGACCAGGCCGGCGTCGTCGGCTTTGACCAGCAGCGCCACCGCGCCGTAGACGAAGCCGGTGATGCCGACGGCGACCGCCGCCAGCACCACGCCGCGGGTCACAAAACCCTCGGCGTCGATAGCCGCCAGCGCGATCGTCATGATTTCGGCCGACAGGATGAAGTCGGTCTTGATCGCCCCCGCAACGCGCTCCTCCTCGAGTCGCGCGGCGTCGATCGAATGCGGCTCCTCGTGATGTTCCTCGTCGTGGCCGCCGAGCGCGTGGAACACTTTTTCCGCGCCCTCGAAACTGAGATACGCGCCGCCCAGCATCAACAGCGGCGTGATCAGCCATGGCGCCAGCCAGTCGAGCGCAAGGGCTGCCGGCAGCAGCAGCACCAGCTTGTTGAACAGCGAGCCGCGGGCGATCTTCCACACGATCGGCAGTTCGCGCGCCGCCGGCAAATTGTGCACATATTTCGGCGTCACCGCGGTGTCGTCGATGACGACGCCGAGCGATTTTGCGCCGGCCTTGGCGGTGTCGTCGATGACGGACGTCGCGACCTTGGCGCCGACCTTTGCCGTCTGCGCGGCGAGGTCGTCGACCTGGGCGGCGGCGAGCTTCGCCAGCGCCGCGATGTCGTCAAGAAGCGCGAGCAGCCCGCTCATGTGTATCGACCTCGATCCGTAGCCGGCAACTCTGCGTTACCCAAGCCTGTCCATCAACTGTTCGGCGGCGTCGGGAATGACGGTGCCGGGCGGGAAGATGGCGGCCGCGCCGGCCTTGGTCACCGCGGCGAAATCGTCGGGCGGAATGACGCCGCCGGCGACGATGAGGATGTCGGATCGGCCGGCCTTGTCGAGCGCGGCGCGCAGTTCCGGGATCAGCGTCAGGTGGCCGGCGGCGAGCGACGACGCGCCGACGATGTGGACGTCGTGCTCGACCGCGAGCCTGGCGACTTCCTCCGGCGTCTGGAACANNCGGTCGTGGCCGTCCTGGCCCATCTTGGCGACAAGGATGCGCGGCGCGCCGCCATGTCTGGCCTTGAACGCCTCGACCTTGTCATGGACCCGTTCGACCGAGGGCAAGTCGCCGACGGCCTTGCGGTAGACGCCCGAAATCGTCTGCACAGAAGCGGCGTGACGGCCGAACACTTTTTCCAGCGCGAACGACATTTCGCCCACCGTCGCCCCGGCGCGCGCGGCGCGGATGGCGAATTCGAGCAGATTGCCGTCGCCCCTGGCCGCCAGCGTCAGCGCGTCGAGCGCGGCCTCGACCTGGCCGACGTCGCGCGTGCCCTTGAGTTGCTGCAGCTTGGCGAGCTGGCGGGCGCGCACCTCGGCATTGTCGACCTTGAGCACGTCGACCTCGATGTCCTGCTCGGGACGGTGCATGTTGACGCCGACAAGCGGCTGCTGTTTCGCGTCGATGCGCGCCTGGGTGCGGGCGGCCGCCTCCTCGATGCGCATCTTCGGAATGCCCTTTTCGATCGCCGCCGCCATGCCGCCGAGTTCCTCGACCTCCTCGATATGGGCGAGCGCGCGGCGCGCCAGATCGTAGGTCAGCCGCTCGACGAAGGCAGAACCGCCCCAGGGGTCGATCATGCGGGTGGTGCCGGATTCCTTTTGCAGCAGGATCTGGGTGTTACGCGCGATGCGCGCCGAATGGTCGGTCGGCAAGGCCAGCGCCTCGTCGAAGGAATTGGTGTGC